>NZ_JBIVBS010000013.1:171137-361143 GCF_044746205.1 Streptomyces sp. NPDC086549
AGCCGAGCCGACCGCGGCCGACTCTGCTCCAGCCGCCTCGGCTCCGGCACACCCCCGTCCCAGCAGGCACCCGGTGCGAGGCGTGCCCCGGCCCCAGGAGACCTCGGTGGCACCCGGTCCGATCTGCCGTACGGAGCGTCGCCGCCGTCGACGAGCCGAGCCGACCGCGGCCGACTCTGCTCCAGCCGCCTCGGCTCCGGCACACCCCCGTCCCAGCAGGCACCCGGTGCGAGGCGTGCCCCGGCCCCGGGAGACCTCGGTGGCACCCGGTCCGCCCTGCCGTACGGAGCGTCCGTCGGTGAGTCGGCCCGGCTCGGCCGTGGTGTCTTCCGGCACGGGGGCTTTTCCTCGGTGCGGGCTCCGGTTGGCGCCCACGCCGGTTCCGGCTCACTCCACGCCGATGAGCAGCAGAGCCCCCTGCCGGCCGCCCCGGTACACCACCGTGTCGACGGCGAGGTAGGACTCGCGGACCCGCGTCTCCAGGCGGTCCGCGATCTCCTCCGGTGCCTCGTCGCCGAGGACGATGGTGACCAGTTCCCCGCCGGCCTGGAGCATGCGGTCCAGGACGGTCTCGGCGGCGGCGGTGACGTCCGAACCGATGACCGCGACGTCGCCGTCGATGAGGCCGAGGACGTCGCCGGCCTGGCAGATGCCGGCCATGGTCCAGGACTGGCGCTCGGCGACGGCGACCTCGGCGTAGCGGGTGGCGCCCGCCGCCGAGGTCATCTGGACGACGTCCTCGTCGAAGCGGCGCTGCGGTTCGTGCACCGCGAGCGCGGCGATGCCCTGGACCGCCGAGCGGGTCGGGATGAGGGCGACGCGGATGCCCTCGGCGCGGGCCTGTTCGGCCGCCGCGGCCGCCGTGTGGCGCAGCTCCGCGTCGTTGGGCAGCAGCACCACCTCGCGCGCGTGGGCGCGCCGTACGGCGTCGACGAGCTCCCCGCTGGCGGGCGGCTCCCCGGGGCGCGCGAGCACGGTGGTCGCGCCGGCCTCGGTGTACAGCCCGGCCAAGCCCTCGCCGGGCACGACGGCCACGACGGCGCGCTGGACCCGCTCGCGGGGCGGGCGCTCGCCGCCGGTGTGCACGTCGCCGAGCCCGAAGTGCGTGATCCGGATCCGGTACGGCCGCCCGGCCTCGACGCCCGCCTCCACCGCGGCGCCCGCGTCGTCGACGTGCACGTGGACGTTCCACAGCCCGTCGCCGCCGACCACGACGAGGGAGTCCCCGAGGGTGTCGAGCCGCTCCCGCAGCCGGGCCACGGCGGTGTCGTCGGCCTCCAGGAGGTAGATCACCTCGAAGGCGGGCCCGCCCGCGCCGTCCCGGTCGCCGCATGCCTCCTCTGTGGAAACGAGCTCCACGCGCGCGTACGCCTCCGCAACGGCCTGCGGGTGCGCGGCCGCCCGGACCGCCGTCGGCACCTCCCCCGTGAACGTCTCCACCAGGGCCGCCAGCACGGCCACCAGCCCCCGTCCGCCGGCATCGACCACTCCGGCCCGCTCCAGGACGGCCAGCTGCCCCGGAGTCGCCGCCAGAGCCGTACGCGCCCCTTCGTAGGCCGCCCGTGCGACCGTCCCGCAGTCGCCCTCGGCGCCCTCTGCCGCGTCGGCGGCGGCCGAGGCGACGGACAGGACCGTGCCCTCGACGGGGTGGGCCACGGCCTGGCGGGCGGAGTCCGCCGCGTGCCGCAGGGCAAGCCGCAGCCCCTGCCCGTCGGTGTGGGCGGTCTCACCGTCGGCGGCGAGCACCTGGGTCATGCCGCGCAGCAGCTGGGCGAGGATCGTCCCGGAGTTGCCGCGTGCCCCGATGAGGGCCCCGTGCGCCATGGCGTGCACGGCGTCGGCCAGCGACGGCCCCCCGCCCCGCGCGGGTCCCGCCTCGTACCCGGCGAACACGGCCTCCACCGCCCCCGCCGCCGACTCCAGGGTCAGGTACAGATTCGTGCCGGTGTCCCCGTCCGCCACCGGATACACGTTGATCGCGTCGATCTCCTCGCGCGCCTGTCCCAGAGCCCGGAGCGCGAGACCGCACCAGGTGCGTACCGCGAGAGCATCGAAGAATGTCTGCGGCACCTGCGCCACCTGCGCCTCCCTGAGCTGCTGGACGTCGGACGCAGCGTAGACCCCGGGCCGGTGTCGGCCGGAAGAGGGCCGGGAGCGGGCCCCTGAGCTGCCATGGTAGTTTCGTTGTACGGACGCAGTCGTTGTATGCTGCTCCGGTTGCCCGATCCGATCGGGCCATTCCCCTGGCAACGCCACTCAAGATCTCAGATTCTAGATCTCGATCCCGGCATGCCGGGATCAACCGTAAGTGCATCTGAAGTCTTTGGAGTGACCCGTGGCTGCCAACTGCGACGTCTGCGGCAAGGGGCCGGGCTTCGGCAACAACATCTCGCACTCGCACCGCCGTACGTCCCGTCGCTGGAACCCGAACATCCAGCGTGTGCGTACCGTGGTCGGCGGGACGCCGAAGCGCGTGAACGCTTGCACCTCGTGCATCAAGGCCGGCAAGGTCTCGCGCTGACGCACAGCTAAGCGCGCGGCCACTGCTGGTTCGCTGCAGAAAGCCGGTCCACCTCCGGGTGGGCCGGCTTTTTGCCGTACCCGTTGCCGTACCCGCGAGACAAGCCCCGCCCACCCGCGAGATCACTGGGGCGCTCTGAACCGCCACCCGTGGTCCACCGGCCCGATCCCCCCACCCAGCGCGAACCCGCCCGCGATCGCCCCGGTGACGTACTCCTTGGCCTCGGTGACCGCGTCCGGCATGCGGAGCCCCTTCGCCAGCCCCGCCGCGATCGCGGACGCGAGCGTGCAGCCCGTGCCGTGCGTGTGGCGGTTGTCGTGCCGAGGTGCCCGCAGCCAGTGCTCCTCCCGGCCGTCGGTGAGCAGATCCACGGCCTCCCCGGGCAGATGGCCGCCCTTGATCAGCGCCCACCGCGGCCCGTACGCCAGCACCGCCGCCGCGGCCTCCCGCAGCCCCTCCTCCGACTCGACCCGCACACCCGTGAGTTGGGTCACCTCGTCGAGGTTCGGGGTGGCCACGGTCGCCACCGGCAGCAGCTTCGTGCGCACCGAGTCCAGGGCGGAGGCGGCCAGCAGCGGGTCCCCGTGCTTGGAGACGCCCACCGGGTCCACGACGACCGGCGCGTCCGTGTCGCCGATCAAACCGGCCACCGCCTCGACGAGTTCGGCCGAGGCGAGCATGCCGGTCTTCACGGCCTGTACGCCGATGTCGTCGACGACGCTGCGGTACTGGGCCCGCACCGCCTCCACCGGCAGCTGCCAGGCACCTCGCACGCCGAGGGAGTTCTGCGCGGTGACCGCCGTGATCACGCTCATGCCGTGCACACCGAGCGCGAGCATCGTCTTCAGGTCGGCCTGAATGCCCGCGCCGCCGCCGGAGTCGGAGCCGGCGACGGTCAGGACCCTCGGCGGGGCGTTCACGACTCGATGTCCCCGAAGTGGTCCCAGCCGCCCTTGCTCGTCCACGGCGCCCCGTCGACCGTCACCTGGGGCAGCGCCGAGGGGTTGAGAACCTCGCCGATGACCTTCCAGCGGGCCGGCAGCTTCACGTCCGGCGGGAAGGTCGCCACGATCGCGTGGTCCTCTCCCCCGGTCAGCACCCACTGCATGGGGTCGACGCCGACGGCCTGGCCGATGTCGTTCATCTGGGTCGGGATGTCGATCGCGCCGGAGCGGATGTCGATGCGGACCTTGCTGGCCTCCGCGATGTGCCCGAGGTCGGCGATCAGCCCGTCGCTCACGTCGCACATCGCGGTCGCGCCGAGCCCGGCGGCCGCGGGGCCCGCGTGATACGGCGGCTCGGGGCGGCGGTGCGCCTCGACGAAGGCGCGCGGCGAGCGGAAGCCCCGGGAGAGCACCGCGTACCCGGCCGCGGACCAGCCCAGCCAGCCGGTCACCGCGACGAGGTCGCCGGGCTGCGCTCCGGCCCGGGTCACCGGCTCCTGGTTGCGCAGGTCGCCGAGCGCGGTGATCGACACCATGATCGTGTCGCCCCGTACGACGTCCCCGCCGACCACCGAGGCACCCGCGACCTGGCACTCGTCGCGCAGGCCGTCCATCAGCTCGCTGGGCCAGGTGACCGGGAGTTCGGCGGGGACGACCAGACCGAGCAGCAGCGCGGTCGGCACGGCACCCATGGCGGCGATGTCCGCGAGGTTCTGCGCGGCCGCCTTGCGCCCCACGTCGTACGCCGTCGACCAGTCGCGGCGGAAGTGCCGCCCCTCCAGCAGGATGTCGGTGCTCGCCACGACCCGGCGGTCGGGCGCGGCGATCACCGCGGCGTCGTCGCCGGGGCCGACCCGGACCACCGGGGTGGTCGTCAGACGGGAGGTGAGCTCCCTGATGAGCCCGAATTCCCCGAGCTCACCAACAGTGCCCTTCATTGCCCTTTCGCCCCTTCTGTACCTGTCCGTGCCCGCTCGCGCGTCTTCATCGTCCCCGATACGGTCGAGGTGACCGTCAACTACTGCCGCGCCTGAACCCCGGCGCGCAAGCCCCGGTCCCCGCAGGTCTCCCCGCGACGAGCGGCAACGCGATACCGTAGCGTTCCTTTTCCCCACATGATCCTCGTGGCCGCTCTGGAGGTTCCGTGGTACAGGCGTACATCCTGATCCAGACGGAGGTCGGCAAAGCGTCGACCGTCGCCGAAACGATCAGCAAGATCCCTGGAGTCCTGCAGGCCGAGGACGTGACGGGACCCTACGACGTCATCGTGCGCGCGCAGGCCGACACCGTCGACGACCTCGGTCGCATGGTGGTCGCGAAAGTCCAGCAAGTGGACGGCATCACCCGCACCCTGACCTGCCCGGTCGTGCATCTGTAGTCCCCGTCTACCCTTGGCCGGTGAACATCTTCCGTCACCGGTTCGTCGGTCCGGCCCTGCTGGCCCTGCTGATCCCCGTCACGGGCTGCTCATCAGCAGACGACAGCGCCACCGTCGTGGTTCCCACCCCCGACGCGAAGTCGGCCGGGCAGTGCCGCGCCCTGCACAAGGTGCTGCCGAAGAAGGTGGACGGACAGGTCCGCGACGACCCCGAGCCCCGGTCCGCCTACACGGCGGGCTGGGGAAGCCCGGCGATCATACTGCGCTGCGGTATCACGCGGCCGCCGAAGATGGTCGACCCCAAGGTGGCCAAAGGCGACGACCCGGACGCGATCGGCGGCGGCGTGAACGGCGTGGGCTGGCTGATGGAGAAGCAGGGCGACGGGACATGGCGGTTCACCACGACCGAGCGCGAGACGTATGTGCAGGTCATCCTGCCGAAGGAGCGGTCGAGTCAGGACGACCAGGAGCAGGTCCTCATCGACCTGGCGGCGGCCGTCAAGAAGGCGATCCCCGAGGGACAGTCCAACATGACCTGACGGCCGCCGCTCGCATGAGCTGACGGCCGCCGCCTGTTCGCCCTGGTCCTCAGCGGAGCCCGGTCGAGCGCCGCAGGGCCGCCTGCACCAGCCGGTCCACCAGTTCCGGGTAGCTGATCCCGGTCGCCTCCCACATCTTCGGGTACATCGAGATCGGGGTGAAGCCGGGCATCGTGTTGATCTCGTTGATCACGAACTCGCCGTCCTCGGTGAGGAAGAAGTCCGCGCGGACCAGGCCCTCGCAGGACGCCGCCTCGAATGCCTCCACCGCGAGCCGCCGCACCTCGGCGGTCTCCTCGTCGGTCAGCGGGGCCGGGACGATGCCGGGCGTGGAGTCGATGTACTTGGCGTCGAAGTCGTAGTACGCGTGCGCGTCCGGCGGCGGGATCTCGGCCGGGACGGAGGCGCGCGGGCCGTCCTCGAACTCCAGGACGCCGCACTCGATCTCGCGGCCGCGCACCGCGGCCTCCACCAGGATCTTGGGGTCGTGGCTCTGGGCCTCGGCGATCGCCTCGTCGAGACCGGCGATGTCGTCGACCTTGGTGATGCCGATCGACGAACCCGCGCGCGCGGGCTTCACGAACAGCGGCCAGCCGTGCTCACCGGCGAAGTCGACGATCTTCTTGCGGGCGGCCGACTCGTCCTGCCGCCACTCGCGGGGACGGATCACCACGTACGGGCCGACCTTGAGCCCGAAGGAGGTGAACACCCGCTTCATGTACTCCTTGTCCTGGCCGACGGCCGAGGCGAGCACACCCGCACCCACGTACGGGACCCCGGAGAGCTCCAGGAGGCCCTGGAGGGTGCCGTCCTCGCCGTACGGGCCGTGCAGCACCGGGAAGACCACGTCGACCTCGCCGAGGGCCTTGGGCACGGATCCGGGCTCGCTGTAGACGACCTCGCGGTTGGCGGGGTCGACCGGGAGCACCACGCCGCCCTCGCTCGACTCCGCGAGCTCCTCGACCTCGGGGGTACGGCGGTCGGTGATGGCCATGCGGTCCGGCTCGTCGGCGGTGAGCGCCCAGCGGCCGTCCCGGGTGATACCGATCGGGAGGACGTCGTACTTCGTCCGGTCGATGGCGCGCAGTACGGCGCCGGCGGTGACCACGGAGATCCCGTGTTCGGAGCTGCGGCCGCCGAACACGACGGCCACACGCGGCTTGCGAGCAGGCTGCTCGGGGCTCTGGGGGAGGTTCTCGGTGCTCATATCGCGTCGAGAGTACCCGGTGGTAGGGCCCCGAGACAGCGTCCGTCCCGGGGGTTCGCTCAGCGTCGCTCGGGCTTCGCGCTGCGCGACATCAGCTCCTTGAGGGCGACGACCGGCGGCTTGCCCTCGTGCACGATGTCCACGACGGTCTCCGCGATGGGCATCTCGACGCCGTGCCGGCGGGCCAGATCAACCACCGACTCGCAGGACTTGACGCCCTCGGCGGTCTGCCTGGTGACCGCGATGGTCTCCTCCAGGGTCATGCCCTTGCCGAGGTTGGTGCCGAAGGTGTGGTTGCGGGAGAGCGGTGAGGAGCAGGTGGCCACCAGGTCGCCCAGGCCCGCGAGTCCGGAGAAGGTCAGCGGGTCGGCGCCCAGGACCAGGCCGAGCCGGGTGGTCTCGGCGAGCCCGCGCGTGATGAGCGAGCCCTTGGCGTTGTCGCCGAGCCCCATGCCGTCGGCGATGCCGACCGCGAGCCCGATCACGTTCTTGACCGCGCCGCCGAGTTCGCAGCCCACGACGTCGGTGTTGGTGTACGGGCGGAAGTACGGGGTGTGGCAGGCGGCCTGGAGCCGCCGGGCGACCGCCTCGTCGGTGCAGGCGACCACGGCGGCGGCGGGCATGCGGGCGGCGATCTCCCGGGCCAGGTTGGGCCCGGTGACCACGGCGACGCGCTCCGGCCCGACCTTGGCGACGTCCCCGATGACCTCGCTCATCCGCATCGTGGAGCCCAGCTCGACGCCCTTCATGAGGGAGACGAGGACGGTGTCGGGCGCGAGCAGCGGAACCCATTCCGCGAGGTTGGCGCGCAGGGTCTGGGAGGGGACCGAGAGGACCGTGAAGTCGGCGTGGGCGGCGGCCTCGGCCGGGTCGGTGGTGGCCCGCAGGTTCGCCGGGAGCTCGACGCCCGGCAGGTAGTCGGGGTTCGTCCGGGTGGAGTTGATCGCCTCCACGACCTCCGTGCGGCGGCCCCACAGGGTGACCTCGCACCCCGCGTCGGCAAGCACCATGCCGAAGGCCGTGCCCCACGAACCGGCGCTGAAGACCGCCGCCTTGACCGGCTTGCTCACTTGCCCTGCCCTTCTGCCTGCTGTGCCTGCGCCTCGGTCCTGAGGCGCTGCTCGATCCGCTCCCGGCGCGGGTCGTAGGGCGTCTCGGGCGCCTTCTCGCCGCGGATCTCCTCCAGCTGGCGAGTGATGGCGGCCATGATGACCTCGGTGGCCTCCTTGAGGAGCTCCGGGGTCATCTCCTGGTCGTAGAAGCGCGACAGGTCGACCGGCGGGCCCGCGAGGACGTGGTGCGTCTTGCGCGGCCAGAGGTTGGGCTTCTTGGCGTACGGCGGCAGCAGTTCGTTGGCGCCCCACTGGGCGACCGGGATGACCGGGCACTTGGTCCGCAGCGCGACGCGGGCGGCACCGGTCTTGCCGGTCATGGGCCAGCCGTCCGGGTCGCGGGTGAGGGTGCCCTCCGGATAGAAGGCGACGCACTCGCCGCGCTCCACGGCGTCGATCGCGGCCCGGAAGGCGCTGAGCGCGTCCGTGCTCTCGCGGTAGACGGGGATCTGCCCGGTGCCGCGCATCATGGCCCCGACGAATCCCTTCTTGAAAAGCCCGCTCTTCGCCAGGAATCGCGGAACCCGTCCGGTGTTGTACTGATAGTGCCCGTACGCGAAGGGGTCGACATGGGAATTGTGGTTCACCGCGGTGATAAATCCGCCATCGTCTGGAATGTTCTCCATTCCGCGCCAGTCCCGCTTGATCAGAACCGCCAGCGGCGGTTTGCAGAGGCCCGCTGCGAAGCGGTACCAGAACCCGATTCTGCGGCGGGACACGCGAACACCTTCCTCTAGGACTTCCCCCCGGGGCGCGGGGGCCGCACAAGTGTCGCCCCGGACCGCCGGTCTGTCGAGAACACCGTACGCCTCGCGACCGGAACCGCCGGTTGACCCGGGTGACAATGACCGCAACAAGAGAGGGACGGTACGTCGGTGCAGTGGACCTTGGTCATACCCCTCAAGCCCCTGGCGCAGGCCAAGAGCAGACTCTCGGACACCGCCGCCGATGGGTTGCGTCCGGGGCTGGCCCTCGCGTTCGCGCAGGACACGGTGGTCGCCGCGCTGACGTGCCCGGAGGTAGGAGATGTGGCGGTCGTCACGGACGACGCCCTGGCCGGCCGCGAGCTGGCGGCGCTGGGCGCCCGGATCGTCCCGGACGAGCCGGGCGGCGGCCTGAACGCCGCCCTGGCGCACGGGGCGGGAGTCGTACGGTCCGCGGGTCCCGGAACTCCGGTCGCGGCCCTGAACGCCGATCTGCCGGCTCTGCGCCCCGCGGAATTGTCCAGGGTGCTGGGCGCCGCGGCGGAATTCCCGCGCGCTTTTCTCGCCGATGCGGCCGCAATCGGCACGACCCTGCTGGCCGCGGGTCCCGGCCGGGAATTGCGCCCGTCATTCGGCACGGATTCCAGGGCCCGGCACCGCGCCTCGGGGGCCGTGGAACTCCGGCTCGACGCGGTGGACTCCGTACGACAGGACGTGGACACCGGCGATGACCTGCGGGCGGCACTGGCGCTCGGGGTGGGGCCACATACGGCGGCGGTGTCGGCGGGGTTGCTGATTCCTGGGTCCTGAGCCGCCGCCCGGTGCTGGAGCTGGGCGGGGGTGGGTTCCGCTGACCCGCGCTTGCGGGGTGCCGCTGCGCCCACCCGTGCCGCCCCAGCGGCACGACTGCCCGCAGTCTGGGGGGGTGCGATGGAGCCGACGGCACTGCAACCCCGTAGCGGCGCGGGGCTGTGTCGATATGCGGCTCCGCCGCGTGGGCGCGATCAACCACGGCGTACCCGCACCCGGCAGCCATGCCGCAAGCCCAACGGCGCGACCCCGCACCTCGGCGGGCATTAGGCTGGCCGTCATGCAGGCGACCGCATACACGTACGACCCCGACACCCGCAGCGGGCAGGTACTGCTCGACGACGGCACCCCGGTGCCCTTCGACGCGGCGGCGTTCGACGCGGGGGGCCTCCGGCTGCTGCGGCCGGGACAGCGGGTGCGGATCGAGACGGAACCGGCGCAGGGTGCCGGAGAAGGCCTCCGCATCACGCTGGTGACCCTGCAGACGTTCTGAGCGTCCGCCCGAACGCGCCGCGGGCCGGGCTCCCGAGGGAGTCCGGCCCGGCGCGTGAGTGCCCTTGGGTCTAGCGGGCAGTGGCCTTCTTGGCGGTGGTCTTGCGAGCCGTCGACTTCTTGGCGGGGGCCTTCTTGGCCGTGACCTTCTTCGCCGGGGCCTTCTTGGCGGCGGTCTTCTTGGCGGCCGCGGTGGTCTTCTTCGCGGTGGCCGTGGCCTTCTTGGCGGTGGTCTTCTTCGCCGTCACCTTCTTCGCGGTGACCTTCTTCGCGGGCGCCGCCTTCTTGGCGGTGACCTTCTTCGCGGGCGCCGCCTTCTTGGCGGTGACCTTCTTCGCGGCGGCCTTCTTGACCGTCGCGGCAGCGCCGCCGGTCAGGCTGCCCTTGGGCGCCTTCTTGACGGCGACCTCGCCACCGCGCGGGAGCTTCTTGGAGCCGCTCACCAGGTCCTTGAAGCCCTGACCGGCGCGGAAGCGCGGCACGGAGGTCTTCTTGACCCGAACCCGCTCGCCCGTCTGGGGGTTGCGGGCGTAGCGGGCAGGACGGTCCACCTTCTCGAAGGACCCGAAGCCGGTGACCGAGACCCGGTCTCCGCCGACGACCGCGCGGACGATGGCGTCCAGGACCGCGTCGACAGCATCGGCGGCCTGCTGGCGGCCGCCCATCTTGTCGGCAATCGCTTCTACGAGCTGCGCCTTGTTCACGTCTTCCCCTTCGGAGACATCGCCAGAACGAAAGTGTTCAAGCTTTTTCGCACGTTAGGCAGATATATACCGCAAATCAAACACGAAACGGGCTTATCACCCTTGTGCCGCAACAGACTCGACTGCCTCGGACGGTTCAGCGTTCCTCGTCGGGGATTCGACCCTCGTCGAGGTCGGCCATGAACCGCTCCAGACGCCTTGCTGCAGCGGCGAGATCGTGCTTGGCCGCGGCCGTAATGACCAGCAGCTTCCGGGTCAGCGCCATCCGTACGCCCTCCGGGACTTGCAGTTCACGCACTCTTGTGTGCGCTTCCTTCAGTTGGTCCGCGACCGCCGCATAGAGCTCGAGTTGGCCGTCGTGTTCCATGCACAGATTGTGCCATCTGGGGCGAGTTGTCGCCTGCGCAGGGTGCAACTACCGCCTCAAATGGCCTTCCGGGCACTTGCCAAGGCCGCGAACACAGCACTCACGTACCCCGGCAACAGCCTTACTAACGTGGGGAGTTGGGCCGACGTGCGGGAACGCCCGGGGCCGTTCGGGGGCAGACATGGCTGTACCCCCGATCGTGGCGATCGGGGGTACGGAGAGGGCTTTGCGGTGGCCGAATCTCGACGCGTGCGGCCCTTGGTTCAGACCTGAAGCGTCCGCGGCTTGTACGAGGGGCGCTTGACCTCGTACGCGGCGATGTCGGCCTCGTTCTGGAGCGTGATGGAGATGTCGTCCAGGCCGTTCAGCAGCCGCCAGCGGGAGTTCTCGTCCAGCTCGAAGGAGGCGGTGATGCCCTCGGCGCGCACCTCACGCGCCTCAAGGTCCACAGTGACCTCAGCAGTGGGGTCGTTCTCGGTGAGCTTCCACAGCGCGTCCACGATCTTCTGCTCCAGAACCACCGTGAGCAGGCCGTTCTTCAGCGAGTTGCCCCGGAAGATGTCGGCGAAGCGGGACGAGATGACCGTCTTGAAGCCGTAGTTCTGCAGCGCCCAGACGGCGTGCTCACGGGAGGAGCCGGTGCCGAAGTCGGGGCCCGCGACCAGCACGGTCGCACCTTGCCGCTCGGGGCGGTTGAGCACGAACTCCGGGTCCTTGCGCCAGGCCTCGAACAGCCCGTCCTCGAACCCGTCCCGGGTCACCTTCTTGAGCCAGTGAGCAGGGATGATCTGGTCGGTGTCGACGTTGCTGCGGCGCAGCGGCACGGCCCGGCCGGTGTGGGTGGTGAATGCTTCCATGACTGATCAGACTCCAGCGGGCGCGGGGGTGTCGGCGGACAGGTCGGCGGGGGACGCCAGGTGGCCCAGGACGGCCGTCGCGGCCGCGACCTGCGGCGACACCAGGTGCGTACGCCCGCCCTTGCCCTGCCGGCCCTCGAAGTTGCGGTTGGAGGTGGACGCGGAGCGCTCACCGGGGGCCAGCTGGTCCGGGTTCATGCCCAGGCACATGGAGCAGCCCGCGTGCCGCCATTCGGCGCCGGCCTCCTTGAAGACCACGTCCAGGCCCTCGGAGACGGCCTGCAGACCCACGCGCACGGAGCCCGGGACGACCAGCATCCGTACGCCGTCGGCGACTTTGCGGTCCTTGAGGAGGTCGGCGGCGGCGCGCAGGTCCTCGATGCGGCCGTTGGTGCAGGAGCCTACGAAGACGGTGTCCACCTTGATGGAGCGCAGCGGCTGACCGGCCTCCAACCCCATGTATTCCAGGGCCTTTTCGGCGGCCAGGCGCTCCGAAGCGTCTTCGTACGAAGCCGGATCGGGGACGGACGCCGAAAGCGGCGCGCCCTGGCCGGGGTTGGTGCCCCAGGTGACGAACGGCGACAGCGCGGCGGCGTCGATGTGGACCTCGGCGTCGAAGACCGCGTCCTCGTCCGTCTTCAGGGTCTTCCAGTACGCCACCGCGGCGTCCCAGTCCTCGCCCTCCGGAGCGTGGGCGCGGCCCTTGATGTACTCGAAGGTCGTCTCGTCGGGGGCGATCATGCCCGCGCGGGCACCCGCCTCGATCGACATGTTGCAGATGGTCATGCGGGCCTCCATCGAGAGCTTCTCGATGGCGGAGCCGCGGTACTCCAGGATGTAGCCCTGGCCGCCGCCCGTACCGATCCTGGCGATGATCGCCAGGATCAGGTCCTTGGCGGTGACGCCCTCGGGCAGTTCACCGTCGACCGTGATGGCCATGGTCTTCGGGCGGGCCAGCGGTAGCGTCTGGGTGGCCAGCACGTGCTCCACCTGGGAGGTGCCGATACCGAACGCCAGCGCGCCGAAGGCGCCGTGCGTGGAGGTGTGCGAGTCGCCGCAGACGACCGTCGTACCGGGCTGGGTCAGACCCAGCTGCGGGCCGACGACGTGCACGACACCCTGCTCGACGTCGCCCAGCGGGTGCAGCCGCACCCCGAACTCGGCGCAGTTCTTGCGCAGGGTCTCCAGCTGTGTGCGGGAGACCGGGTCCGCGATGGGCTTGTCGATGTCGAGGGTCGGGGTGTTGTGGTCCTCGGTCGCGATGGTGAGGTCGAGGCGGCGCACCTGGCGGCCGTTCTGCCGCAGGCCGTCGAAGGCCTGCGGGCTGGTCACCTCGTGCAGCAGGTGCAGATCGATGAAAAGGAGGTCGGGCTCGCCCTCGGCGCGCCGGACGACATGGTCGTCCCAGACCTTCTCCGCGAGTGTCCTACCCATCGCTTTCCCTTCGGCCGGCAAGTGGTGTGCCGGCCCAACTAGAGATCTTGAGGAAGCAGCGCCCGCCCCGTTCCCGGGCTCCCGCCGCCAGGCCCGTTCGGTGCTCGGGCCGCTGTGCATACAAGGGTTGCGCGTCTCACGGAAAATTGAGCTTGCGTTTCACAGAGTGAGACGCGAGTATCGTTGCATGGACAACAGTAGCGGCGTCGGCGTTCTGGACAAGGCAGCCCTTGTCCTCAGCGCTCTGGAGTCCGGTCCGGCCACCCTCGCGGGTCTGGTCGGGGCCACCGGACTGGCACGACCCACGGCCCACCGGCTGGCCGTGGCCCTGGAACACCACCGCATGGTGGCGCGCGACATGCAGGGCCGGTTCATTCTCGGCCCCCGGCTCGCCGAGCTGGCCGCGGCGGCGGGCGAGGACCGCCTGCTGGCCACCGCGGGCCCGGTGCTCACGCACCTGCGCGACATCACCGGCGAGAGCGCGCAGCTCTACCGGCGCCAGGGTGACATGCGCATCTGCGTGGCAGCGGCGGAACGGCTGTCCGGCCTTCGGGACACCGTCCCGGTCGGCTCCACGCTCACGATGAAGGCCGGCTCGTCCGCGCAGATCCTGATGGCCTGGGAGGAGCCGGAGCGCCTGCACCGGGGCCTGCAGGGCGCCCGCTTCACGGCGACGGCGCTGTCGGGCGTGCGGCGGCGAGGCTGGGCCCAGTCCATCGGCGAGCGGGAGCCGGGCGTCGCGTCCGTCTCCGCGCCCGTGCGCGGCCCTTCCAACCGCGTGGTTGCCGCGGTGTCCGTCTCCGGCCCCATCGAACGCCTGACGCGCCACCCGGGCCGTATGCACGCCCAGGCGGTCATCGACGCCGCCGGCCGCCTCTCCGAGGCGCTGCGCCGCTCGGGCAGCTGACCGCCACGGGATCACCGGAACACCTCGGACGCGCATCCGAGGAGGGCCCGCCCCAACGCCGCGGCAGGCCCTCCTCGATCCCCCGAATCCCCCCGGCCCCTCCTGCCCCCCTGTCCCCTCAGGTCACCCCGCCTCGCGGGCCGCGCCCGCCGACCGGTGCGCGAACCGGTCCTTCGCGTACCGGCCGCGCCGCTCCACCGGCACCTGGCCGTGCGCCTTCGCGAGGCCGAAGGTCGGCATGTCGAAGTAGATGGACTCGTAGGAGCCCTCGGGCGCGATGTATGTCTCGTGCCACAGGCCCACATGTCCGCGCGCCTTGCCCTGGCGCTCCTTGCGGTTGATGACCGCCCAGGCCCGGTGGTGGAACATGTCCGGTGAGGTCGCGTAGGCGTACAACTTCTCCTTGGACTCCCAGTACTGGACGACGTAGTACGTCCGCGGCGAGGCCGTCAGCAGCACGCGCCCCAGCAGCCCCCGGTCATGGTCCCGCGCAAGCTCCCCCAGCATGCGGAACATCGACAGCATGACCGGCAGCCACTGGTGCACCGCCCAGAAGTGGTTGATCCGCATGCCGATGAGCAGCACCACCGCATCACCCTCGGCAGCCGCGGTCGTACGGCCCGGCACCGGCTTCGCGAACATGACAGTCCCCCTCATCAGATAGCTTCACTATCCTTCTGGATGTTTGGATAGTGGCACTCCCCAAGGAAAGGCGCAAGAGATGCGGCTGGCGGAGCTCAGCGAGCGCAGCGGCGTGTCCACGGCGACGATCAAGTACTACCTGCGCGAAGGGCTGTTGCCGCCCGGCCGCCAGGTCAACGCCACGACGGCCGAGTACGACGAGGAGCACCTGCGCCGGCTGCGGCTGGTGCGGGCGATGATCCAGGTGGGCCGGGTGCCGGTGGCGAAGGTGCGCGAGGTGCTCGGGCACGTGGACGACGACTCCCTGGGCCGCTCGATCCGCCTGGGCGCGGCACTGTGGGCGCTGCCGCAGGTGCCGGAGCCGGACGAGGACGACGAGTACGTCCAGGCCGCGCACCAGGAGGTCGCCGCGCTCCTGGACCGGCTCGGCTGGGAGAATGCCAAGCTGCTCTCGACCATCTCCCCCGCGTACCGCTCGCTGGTGGTGGCGGTGGCCGCGTTCCGCCGGCTCGGCTACGACTGGGGGGCCGAACTGCTGGCGCCATACGCCGAGTTGATGCACCGGACGGCCGTCCTCGACCTGGACAACATGGAGGCGCACCAGTCGGAGGCGGAGCGGATCGAGTTCGCGGTCCTGGGGGCGATCCTCAACGAGCCGGTGCTGCAGGCGCTGCACCGGCTGGCCCAGGAGGAGGAGTCGACGCGACGGTACGGCTTCGAGTAGCCGGCGCCGGGCACGACGAAGGCCCTCCGCCGAAGCGGAGGGCCTTCGTGTTGTACCCCCGACCGGATTCGAACCGGCGCTACCGCCTTGAGAGGGCGGCGTGCTAGGCCGCTACACAACGGGGGCGTGGACTCTGCGTTTCCGCAGGTCCGAGCTGGTCTACCTGGACTCGAACCAAGACTAACTGAACCAGAATCAGTCGTGCTGCCAATTACACCATAGACCAATGATGGCTTAGACCAGTCGTACCCCCGACCGGATTCGAACCGGCGCTACCGCCTTGAGAGGGCGGCGTGCTAGGCCGCTACACAACGGGGGCCCTAGCGATTCCGAGTTGATCGGAACCAGTACCCCCGACCGGATTCGAACCGGCGCTACTGCCTTGAGAGGGCAGCGTGCTAGGCCGCTACACAACGGGGGCTCGCGGATGAGATCCGCGGGTGCAGATGAGCTCTGCGAGCTGGCCTACCTGGACTCGAACCAAGACTAACTGAACCAGAATCAGTCGTGCTGCCAATTACACCATAGGCCACTGGAACGCAAGCCCCTGAGGGGATCTTGTTCTAGTTTCGCGCCCAGGGTTTCCGGCCTTTCGGCCCGCTTCCCTCGGCGCAGGAAGAACATTACCTGAAGGTGGACGGGGCTCCAAAACGACTATCCGTGCCGACGATCGCGGGTAGTTCGGCGAGGGTGACGATCCGGTGCCGTGCGGCGGTCCCGGCAACGCCCGCGTACACCCCGCCGCGGTCGATCCACACGGACAGCAACCCGGCCTCGGCGGCGCCCCGCCCGTCGATCTCCGGGTGGTCGCCGACGTACGCCACCTCGTGCGGGGGCAGTTCCAGGGCCTCGCAGGCCGCCAGGAAGGCGCCGGCCTCGGGCTTGGACACGCCGAGCTCGGCGGCGCACAGCACGACCTCGAAACGGTCGCGGACGCCGAGTGCGCGCAGCTTGTGCTCCTGGACCGTGAGGCTGGAGTTGGAGAGCACCGCGTGCCGGTGGCTGGCGGCCAGGGCGTCCAGGGCGGGCACGACGTCCGGGAAGAGGGACCAGGCGGCCTCGTAGTGACCGATGTAACGCCGGAACCAGGCGTCGGCCTCGTCGTCGCTCATCACCTCGCCCAGAAAGACCCGGACCCGGTCACGACGCTGCCCCTCGAAGGAGATCTCCCCCGCCGCGAACCGCGCCCACTGCTCGTCGGTGACCTCCCGCCACCGCGCGAGGGCCTGTTCGGGGGTCGCGTATCCGCTGAGCAGCCCCTCCACCGCCAGATGCGCCCGCATGCCCTCACGGTCCGCGGTCGTGTAGTCGAAAAGGGTGTCGTCCACGTCCCAGACCACGGCGCGAATGCTCATGATCCGA
The DNA here is from genome assembly GCF_044746205.1 of Streptomyces sp. NPDC086549. Lineage (NCBI taxonomy): Bacteria > Bacillati > Actinomycetota > Actinomycetes > Kitasatosporales > Streptomycetaceae > Streptomyces > Streptomyces sp. NPDC086549. The sequence goes on from NZ_JBIVBS010000013.1 coordinate 187,842, forward strand.
CAGTAACCCGGGGCGCGGGGGCACGTCCGCGGGATTCCCGAGCCGGGGCCGGCCCGGGCGCGTCGCGCGATCGCGGCCTGAGACGAAAGGGTGAGGGGCGGTACCCGGTGACCCGGGTACCGCCCCTCACCCTTCAGTGATTCAGGCCGCCAGCTTCGCCAGCGCCGCGTCGATCCGCGCCAGCGTCTTCTCCTTGCCCAGGATCTCCAGGGACTCGAAGAGGGGCAGACCGACGGTGCGGCCGGTGACGGCCACGCGGACCGGGGCCTGAGCCTTGCCGAGCTTCAGGCCGTGGGCCTCGCCGGCGGCCAGGACGGCCTCCTTCAGGGACTCCGCCGACGTCCAGTCGGCGGATTCCAGGTTGGCGCGGGCCGTGCGCAGGAGGGCGTCGGAGCCTTCCTTCATGGCCTTCGTCCAGCTCGCCTCGTCCTCGGCCGGCTCCGGGAGGAACAGGAAGTCGACGTTCTCCGTGATCTCGGAGAGGACCTTCAGACGGGTCTGGGCGTGCGGGGCGATCGCCTGCCACTTCGCCTCGTCGAAGTCCTCCGCGGCCCAGAGGGCGAACGGGGCCTGGAGCCAGGTGCGGCAGCGCTCCGTGAAGTCCTTCGCGTCGAGCAGGCGGATGTGGTCGGCGTTGATCGCCTCGGCCTTCTTCAGGTCGAAGCGGGCCGGGTTGGGATTCACGTCGGCGACGTCGAAGGCGGCCACCATCTCGTCCATCGTGAAGATGTCCTTGTCGGCCGAGAGCGACCAGCCGAGGAGCGAGAGGTAGTTGAGCAGGCCCTCCGGGAGGAAGCCGCGCTCGCGGTAGAGGTTCAGCGACGACTGGGGGTCGCGCTTCGACAGCTTCTTGTTGCCCTCACCCATCACGTACGGCAGATGGCCGAAGGACGGGGTCTGCTTCGCGATGCCCAGCTCGGTCAGCGCCTTGTACAGCGCGACCTGGCGCGGGGTCGAGGAGAGCAGGTCCTCGCCGCGCAGCACGTGGGTGATCTCCATCAGCGCGTCGTCGACCGGGTTCACCAGCGTGTACAGCGGGGCGCCGTTCGCGCGGACGATGCCGTAGTCCGGCACGTTCTCCGGCGTGAACGTCAGCTCGCCGCGGACCAGGTCCGTGAACGTGATCGTCTCGTCGGGCATGCGGAAGCGGACGATGGGCTCACGGCCCTGGGCCTTGTACTCCTCGACCTGCGCCTTGGTCAGGTCGCGGCAGTGGCCGTCGTAGCCGGACGGCTTGCCCGCCGCGCGCGCGGCCTCGCGGCGGGTGTCCAGCTCCTCCTGGGAGCAGTAGCAGTGGTAGGCGTGACCGCCGTCCAGGAGCTTCTGCGCGACGTCCTTGTAGAGCTCCATGCGCTGCGACTGGCGGTAGGGCGCGTGCGGGCCGCCGACCTCGGGGCCCTCGTCCCAGTCGAAGCCCAGCCAGCGCATCGCGTCGAGCAGCTGGTTGTACGACTCCTCGGAGTCGCGGGCCGCGTCGGTGTCCTCGATGCGGAAGACCAGCGTGCCCTGGTGGTGCCGGGCGAACGCCCAGTTGAACAGGGCGGTGCGGACCAGGCCCACGTGGGGGTTACCGGTGGGGGACGGACAGAAACGTACGCGTACGGGAGAGCCGGGTGCGCTAGCCACGCTTGACAACCTTGTTGTTGAGAGTGCCGATGCCTTCGATGGTGACGGCGACCTCGTCGCCGACATGGAGGGGGCCGACCCCTGCCGGAGTGCCGGTGAGGATCACGTCGCCGGGAAGCAGCGTCATGGCCTCGGAGATGTTGACGATCAGGTCCTCGATGGAGTGGATCATCTCGCTCGTCCGGCCCAGCTGGCGCTGTTCGCCGTTGACGGTGAGCTGGACCGTCAGGTCGTTCGCGGCGGCGAGGTCCAGGCCCGTCTCCACCCAGGGGCCGAGCGGGCAGGACGTGTCGAAACCCTTGGCCCGGGCCCACTGCTTCTCGCGCCGCTGGACGTCGCGGGCGGTGACGTCGTTGGCGCAGGTGTAGCCGAAGATCACGTCCTTGACGCGGTCGCGCGGCACCTCACGGCACATGCGGCCGATGACCACGGCCAGCTCGGCCTCGTGGTGGAGTTCCTCGGAGAAGGAGGGGTACTGGATGTCGTCGCCGGGGCCGATCACCGAGGTGGACGGCTTGAAGAAGGCGAACGGGGCGTCCGGGACCTCGTTGTCCAGCTCCTTCGCGTGCTCCGCGTAGTTGCGGCCGAAGGCCACGACCTTGTTGGGGAGCACCGGCGGGAGCAGCCTCACCTTGCTCAGCGGCACCTTCGTACCGGAGAGCTCGTAGTCCGCGAACGGAATGCCCTTGATGATGTCGAGGACGAGCTCGTCCTGCTTTTCGCCCTCGACCGCGCCGAAGGCGACGTTCCCGTCGATGGAGAACCTGGCGATGCGCACGGGATCCTTGCGCCCCTTAACTGAGCCGGCTGGAGTCTGACGCTCCAGGCTAACGCGGCAGGGCGGCCGCGCCCCGCCTATTAGGGACGGGCGTCGGCCGCCTTGAGCATTCGGGGGCCGCGGGCCGTACTACTCCGCGACGGCGGAGGTCACCGGGACCTCCATGAGGACGGTGCGCTTGGGGTTGGCTGTCTGGGCGGGAAGGTCGACGGGGTGCTCCGGCTGCTCCGGGATCTGCAGGTCGTCGGCGTCTTCGAGGTGCGCCAGAGTCGTGCGACGCGGGTTGGCTATGTTGCGGAACATCATCGTCGTCTTCACGGTTGTTCTGGACCTTGTCCTGTGTGAGTTGGCAGAGGGTTAACAGATATCCCCCTCTTGTAAAGCGCCAGGCTAAACATCCGATTCCCCGGCCAAGTCGTGAAGGTCCCATGATCGGCGTGTGAGTTTGCTCACCACGCCACAGGCAAACCGGTCAATTCAGGCTCGCAGTCCACCTCGATGAAACGGACATTGACCCCCTGAAGCCATCATTCCGCTCCTGATCATGGCGACTGGGACACCCCCCGGACTCCCGTGACTCGCAGGGATACGTCCGTTATGCACGGGATAATCATCTACGTCTCGTGACGTCACCCTCACGCACTGTCACTCAGGTCACAGCTCGGTCCACGGCCCTTGTTGGAGATCCTGCACTGTGCTGGAATTCCACGGACCGCCGCGGGATCGCCGGCGCGCAGGGGGCGCAGTACAGCGCCGAGTGACGGCGAGACAGGGGGAGCCGCGCCGGTCGCTCAAGAACACCCAGGTGGGCGCATTCAGGGCGCTCTCCACAACGCCGACACCGTGTCTCTCCGTTCGCGCGGAGGGGCGCCTGGTCCAGAGGTTGCGACGCTAGTGCAGGGACGTTTCAAGAGGGATGGCAGCGCTTCGGCCGAGCCGGAGTCGCACGGCGGGACCGACCGCGGTTCCTCGCCCCAGCACGCCCAGAACCCGGGCCCGGTTCCATCCGGTGACAGCGGTGAGCGCACCGGGCGTGCCGGCGCGATCGTGTCGCCGAGCCCCGCGCCGGCGGCGAAGGCCGTCACCGGCCCGGTCGGCCCCGGACCGCGAATAGCTCTGCGCAACTGGCGCATCTCCACGCGCCTTGTGTCGCTGCTCGCGCTGCCCGTGGTCGCGGCCACGTCGCTGGGCGCGCTGCGTATCAACGACTCCCTGGACGATATCCAGCAGCTCGACAACATGAAGCTGCTGACGGAGATGACCAAGCAGGCGACCGAACTGGCCAACGCGCTCCAGGACGAGCGCGACCAGTCCGCCGGTCCCCTGGCGCACGGTCTGAAGTCGACCGACTACACCGTCAAGGGCCTCCAGCAGAAGACGGACCGCGCCGCCCAGAACTTCGAGGACGCCTCCGAGGCGATCGACGCGGCCAGCAAGAACGGACAGCTCCGAGGCGTCCGCGACAGCCTCGTCCTCCTGACCAACCAGCTGCAGAACCTGGCGAAGATCCGCCAGACGGCCTATGCGTCGAAGGACAACTCGACACAGACGGTCGAGTCCTACCACCGCCTGATCACCCAGCTGATCGACCTCTCGCAGGACATGGCGGAGGCGACCAGCAACCCGGAGATGATCCAGCGCACCCGCGCCCTCGCGGCGTTCTCCAGCTCCAAGGAGTACGCGTCCGTCCAGCGCGCCGTGATCGCCGCGGCCCTGCCGGCCAACAACACGCAGTCCGGCAACATCTCCGAGAACGACCGCCTGTACGCCGATTCGGCGCTGCAGAGCGAGGCCTCCGAGCTCAGCGTCTTCCGCAAGACCTACTCCGGCAGCGCCGAGGAACTCCTCACGCCCATCGACGGCAGCAACGCGACCATCGAGTCCGCGGACAAGTACGCGGGGCGTGCCCTCGCCGGCCGGGGCAGCCTCCAGAGTCTCCAGAAGCGCTCCTACCGCGACTGGGTGGACGACAGCTCGACCAAGATCGAGCAGATGAAGAAGATCGAGCACTCGCTGCTCGAGGACATGGAGCAGAAGGCCCGCGAGCTGCGCAGCGCCACCGAGCAGGACGCGATCATCTCCGGTGCGCTGATCCTCATCGTCCTCGGCGTGTCGCTGGTCGGCGCCTTCGTCGTGGCCCGCTCCATGATCCGCTCGCTGCGCCGTCTGCAGGAGACCGCCACCAAGGTCGCCCAGGACCGACTGCCCGAGCTGGTCAAGCAGCTGTCCGAGTCCGACCCGCAGGACGTCGACACGTCCGTGGAGTCGGTCGGTGTGCACTCCCGGGACGAGATCGGCCAGGTGGCCGCGGCCTTCGACGACGTGCACCGCGAGGCGGTCCGCCTCGCCGCCGAGCAGGCCCTTCTCCGGGGCAACGTCAACGCGATGTTCACCAACCTCTCGCGCCGCTCCCAGGGTCTTATCCAGCGCCAGCTCTCGCTGATCTCCGAGCTGGAGTCCCGCGAGGCCGACCCCGACCAGCTGTCCTCGCTGTTCAAGCTCGACCACCTCGCGACGCGTATGCGCCGTAACGGTGAGAACCTCCTCGTCCTCGCGGGTGAAGAGCCCGGCCGCCGCTGGACCCGCCCGGTCCCGCTGGTCGACGTGCTCCGCGCCGCCGCGTCCGAGGTGGAGCAGTACGAGCGCATCGAGCTGGCCGCCGTGCCGACCACCGAAGTGGCCGGCCGCGTGGTCAACGACCTCGTGCACCTCCTCGCCGAGCTGCTCGAGAACGCCACCTCCTTCTCCTCGCCGCAGACCAAGGTCAAGGTCACCGGTCACGCGCTGCCCGACGGCCGCGTGCTGATCGAGATCCACGACACCGGCATCGGTCTCTCCCCCGAGGACCTCGCGGCGATCAACGAGCGGCTCGCCTCGCCGCCCACCGTGGACGTCTCGGTGTCCCGCCGAATGGGTCTGTTCGTGGTCGGTCGTCTGTCGCAGCGCCACGGCATCCGCATCCAGCTGCGCCCGTCCGACTCCGGTGGTACGACCGCGCTGGTCATGCTGCCCGTCGACGTCGCCCAGGGCGGCAAGAAGCCCGCTCCCGGCAAGCCCGGCGCCCCCGCGGCGACCGGCGGTCCGGCCGCCGCGCAGGCGGCGGCCGGTGTGGCCGCGGCCCGCCGCAACAACCAGGGCGGTTCCCTCGGTGCGGGTGCCGCACCCGGTGGCGCCCTCGGCGGCGGTGCTCCCTCCGGCGGCGGACGTCTCGGTGCGGGCCCCGGCCCGCGCGGCCAGGTCGGCACCGGTCAGGGGCCGCGGGCCGCACTGCCCGGCGCGGGCCAGGGCGGCCGTCCCGGTGGTCCGGGCGCACCCCGTGGTCCGCAGGGCCCGTCGGCGAACCAGCAGGGCCGGCCGGCCGGTGCCGGTGGCTTCGGCGGTCAGACGCCGGGTGCCCAGCAGGGTCTGCAGTCCACCGGCACGGGCGCACAGCAGCAGGACCTGTTCGGCGGCCGTACGCCGAAGCGCGGCAACAACGCCTCCGACCAGGGCCGCCAGCCGCAGCTCCCGCCGCGCGGCGGAGCACGGCCCGAGCTGCCCGGCGGCAACCCGCAGCAGCGCACCCCCAGCTGGAGCGACGACAACGCGCAGCCGCAGGTGTCCCGCGCCTCGCTGGACGCCCCGCGCGGCCACGACGAGCAGGACCCGGCACAGACCTCGCGCATGCCGCGCATCGACGACCGGCACGCCCCGGACTCGACGGCGCAGATGCCGGCGATTCCCGCGATCGACGCCCAGGGTCCGGGCAGCACCGGCCAGTTCCCGCGCCCGGACTACAACGGCGTGAACGGCTCCCAGAACACGGGCCAGTTCCCCCGTCCCGGGATGAACGGCCAGCAGGACACGGGCTCGTTCCCCCGTCCTGGTGTGAACGGCCAGCAGGACACGGGCTCGTACCTCCGCTCCGACATCTTCAGCACTCCGGCCGGACAGCAGAACAACGCCCAGCACACGGGCCAGTTCTCCGCTCCGCAGGCGTACGACGCCGGTTCCACCGGACAGCACGCCCTGCCGGGCCAGTACCACAGCCCGCAGCACACGGGCCAGTTCGAGCGGCCGCAGGCCCCGCAGCAGCAGCATCCGGTCCGTCAGGAGCCCGAGGCGCTGCCTCCCGCGAGCGGTCCGGTCGACGGTCGTACGCCGCTGTACGACACCCTGGAGACCAACTGGTTCCACGGTGGCCAGCAGGGCGGGCAGCAGAGCAACGGCTCGGCCCCGGCCCCGCAGCAGCCGCAGGCTTCCGCTCCCGCCGCCCCTCCGGCGGCACCCCCTCAGCGTCCCGCCGCCACCGCCTGGCGCAGCTCGCCGAACGACGACCTCGTCCGGCAGGCAGAGCGCGTACGGCAGCCGGCTGCGGGCGGCGTCACCACCTCCGGCCTGCCGCGCCGGGTGCCTCGGGCGAACCTCGTCCCGGGCACGGCTCAGCAGCAACAGCACCAAGCCGGTCCGCAGGTCTCGCGTGCGCCTGACGACGTACGCGGCCGGCTGACCAATCTCCGTCGGGGCATCGCACAGGGTCGACAGGCCGGCAATGGCCAGACCGGCAGCTACCCGAGCCCCACTCACCAGCAGGAGCGTTAGTTGAGCCAGATGAGCCAAGCGGCACAGAACCTCAACTGGTTGATCACCAACTTCGTGGACAACACCCCGGGTGTGTCCCACACCGTCGTCGTGTCCGCCGACGGACTTCTTCTGGCCATGTCCGAGGGCTTCCCTCGGGACCGCGCCGACCAGCTGGCCGCCGTCGCGTCCGGTCTCACCTCGCTGACGGCCGGGGCCTCCCGGATCTTCGAGGGCGGCAACGTGGCACAGACGGTCGTCGAGATGGAGCGCGGGTTCCTCTTCCTGATGTCCGTCTCGGACGGCTCGTCCCTCGCGGTCCTGGCCCACCCCGAGTGCGACATCGGTCTCGTCGGCTACGAGATGGCACTGCTCGTCGACCGTGCAGGGGCGGTCCTCACGCCCGACCTGCGCGCCGAACTCCAGGGCAGTCTGCTCCACTGACCGGCACCGGCACCACCCACCTCACGAAATCACCGTCCGGCCGCCACAATCCCCCCACCGGCCCCGTCAGACGGCACGACTGACCGACCTGCTGTCCCGCCCGGAGGATTCATGACCCCGCCCACCGCCTCTCATGATCCGTACGCTGAGCCGTACGGGGACGAGGGCGACCAGCCGCTGGTCCGTCCGTATGCGATGACCGGCGGCCGGACCCGGCCGCGCTATCAACTCGCCATAGAGGCGCTGATCAGCACCACGGCCGACCCGGCAGCGCTCATGGGGCTGCTCCCGGAGCACCAGCGCATCTGCCATCTGTGCCGTGAGGTGAAGTCGGTCGCGGAGGTGTCGGCGCTCCTTGCCATGCCGCTGGGTGTGGCACGGATTCTGGTCGCCGACCTCGCCGAGGCCGGCCTGGTCGCCATCCACCAGCCGGGTGGCGACGAGAACAACGGCGGCGCACCGGACGTGACGCTGCTCGAAAGGGTGCTCAGTGGACTTCGCAAGCTCTGACGCGGGCCGGGCCACCACCTCCGCGAAGATCGTGGTGGCGGGCGGCTTCGGCGTGGGCAAGACCACGTTCGTGGGCGCCGTATCGGAGATCAACCCGCTGCGTACGGAGGCCGTCATGACGTCCGCCAGCGCGGGCATCGACGACCTGACCCACACCGGGGGCAAGACGACCACCACGGTCGCGATGGACTTCGGCCGCATCACGCTCGACCAGGACCTGATCCTGTACCTCTTCGGTACGCCCGGTCAGGACCGCTTCTGGTTCATGTGGGACGACCTGGTGCGCGGTGCCATCGGCGCCGTCGTCCTGGTGGACACCCGGCGCCTCGCCGACTGCTTCCCGGCGGTCGACTACTTCGAGAACAGCGGTCTGCCGTTCGTCGTGGCGCTCAACGGCTTCGACGGGCAGCAGCCCTACCAGCCGGAAGAGGTGCGCGAGGCGCTGCAGATCGGGCCGGACACCCCGATCATCACGACGGACGCCCGGCATCGTTCCGACGCCAAGAGCGCGCTGATCACGCTGGTCGAGCACGCCCTCATGGCACGGCTGCGGTAGCCCGTAAGTCGGGAGTTCCGTACGACAGTTGTCGTAAACGCTTCGGAGCCGGCTGTGTCCTTTGACACGGCCGGCTCCGGTGTTCATAACGTTTCGGCAGAGGAATCGGGTGGTATGGACACGCGTCGCGGTCACTCGGTGCCGCTGCGCGCACAAAGGCCCCGCCTTTTGGCGGGGCTCGTTCTTTATGACCGTTTTATCTGGGGCTTACATCCCTCCCAATCAGAGGTTTGCACTGTTTGGAAGTGCACTGGTCGACGTGCTGGAATGCCTGAACTGCCCAATAGTCAAAGACGTACTGACTAGTGGTCTATGACACACCGGGCGCTGAGAGACTGCGGCACGTCGATGGTGCCCGCCGCCGAGAGGTTGTTGGTCGAGTGAGGCGAAGCAAGAACGGTCCCGAGCCGTCGGCACGGGGCAACTTCACCCCGCCGCCGCGCGCTGCGGTACCCACCCCTGTGCCCGGCCCCGAGCCGGCGGCCGCACCGCCACAGAGCGGCGGCCGGTTCTCCCCGCGCAACTGGCGAGTACCGACCAGGCTGAACGCGATCCTGCTCATACCCGTGGTCGTCGGCCTCGTCATGGGCGGCTTCCAGGTGAAGAACTCGATCGACACCTGGCAGGAGGCGCAGGACGCGGAGAACACCGCACGCCTGGTCCGCGCCGCCCTCGGCTACGCCGACGCCCTCTACACCGAGCGTGACGTCACGGCGGCTCCGTTGCTGCAGGGCAAGGGCCAGAGCAACAGCATCGTCGTCGCGGCCCGCAAGAAGACGGACTCGGCCGCCGACGTGTTCGACCAGGCCGCGCAGAACATGCCCCAGAAGTCGGGCCTGCAGCGCCGCCTGCAGCTGTTCCGCGACGGGGAGCCGAAGCTCCAGACCCTGCGCACGGCCGCCTACGGCCCCAAGATGACCGGCGTCAACACCGAAGAGGGTTACGTCGCGATCGCCCACCCCCTGATGGAGTTCGCCAACGAGCTCGGTCTGGGCACCGGCAACATCACCTCCTACGGCCGTACCGTCTACGCCATCTCGCTGACCAAGGCCGCCCTGTCGCTGGAGCGGTCGATCGGCATGCATCTGCTGGTCAAGCCGGGCCCGGACCAGCCGAACCTGGCGACCCAGCGGGTCTCCCTCTCCTCGTACGCCTACCTGGAGCGGATCGCCGTCGAGGAGTACCAGGGCGGTGGCACCGCGGCCGACGCGCAGAAGCTCAAGGACCTCGAGACGAAGGTCAAGACCGACGGCGCGGCGATGGCCGAGGCGGCCAAGGGCAAGGACCCGAACTACGTGGCCCCGCCGTCCAAGCCGGAGACGATGATCACGGCTCTGGCGCAGTTGCCGGACACCAGCACCACCACGCGCGCCGGGCTCGCGACCAAGGGCATCACCGCGCAGAACTGGTGGGCGTTCAACACGCTCAAGTACAACGCCTACCGCCAGATCGAGTTCGACCTCGCGGACAAGGCGGTGAGCGAGGCCTCCGGCATCGCCGATGACGCCAAGACCTCCGCGTTCATCACCGGTGCCGCCGTCGTGGTCGCCCTGCTCGCCGCGTTCATCCTGGCCGGCATGGTGGCCCGCCAGATGAGCCGCTCGATGCGCCAGCTGCGCAACGCCGCCTTCGGCATCGCCGAGCAGCGCCTGCCGATGCTGGTCGACCAGCTCTCCCGCACCGACCCCGGCCGGGTCGACACCCGGGTGGCGCCGATCCCGATCACCTCGACCGACGAGATCGGCGAAGTCGCCCGTGCCTTCGACCAGGTCCACCGCGAGGCCGTCCGGCTCGCCGCCGAGCAGGCCCTGCTGCGGGGCAACATCAACGCGATCTTCACCAACCTCTCGCGCCGCAACCAGTCGCTGATCGAGGGCCAGCTGACCCTGATCACCGACCTGGAGAACAACGAGGCCGACCCGGACCAGCTGGAGAACCTCTTCCGCCTGGACCACCTCGCGACCCGTATGCGCCGCAACGGCGAGAACCTCCTGGTCCTCGCGGGCGAGGAGCCCGGCCGCCGCTGGGACCAGCCGGTCCCGCTGGTCGACGTCCTGCGCGCCGCCTCCTCCGAGGTGGAGCAGTACGAGCGCATCGAGCTCTCCGGCGTCCCGGAGGCCGAGATCCACGGCCGTGCCGTGACCGACCTCGTGCACCTGCTCGCCGAGCTCCTGGAGAACGCCACGACGTTCTCCTCGCCGCAGACCAAGGTCCGCGTCACCGCGACCCGTCTCCCCGACGGCCGCGTGATGATCGAGATCCACGACAAGGGCATCGGCCTGACCGCCGAGGACTTCGCGGACATCAACCACAAGCTGGCCAACCCGCCGACCGTGGACGCCGCGATCTCCCAGCGCATGGGCCTCTTCGTGGTCGGCCGGCTGTCCGACCGGCACGGCATCCGTGTCCAGCTGCGTCCCTCGGGCGAGCAGGCCGGCACGACCTCCCTGGTCATGCTGCCGGACGCGATCACCCACGGTGGCGGTGGCGAACAGCAGCTGGACCGCGAGGAGTTCACGGTCTCCCAGATCATCCCGGAGCAGCAGTTCCAGGGTGAGAGCTTCAACCAGCTCCAGCAGCAGCAGCCGGCGATGCGCACGGCGGCCGAGCTCGGCTTCGACGACAGCCGCTACGCCGAGATCCCCGACGACATCCGCGACCTGGACCCCGTGGGCCGCTCGCTGATGCGTGAGGAGCGCCGTGCGGCCCTGGAGGCCCAGTCCCACGGCCCGGAGGCTCCCGAGGCCCCGGCGTACGCCGACGAGTTCGACGCCCAGCAGGGCTACGACGGCAGCCGTACCGGCTACCAGGAGCAGCCCCAGGCCCACGACTCGCAGCCGGCGTACGACGAGCCGCAGCAACCGGCTTACGAGGAGCAGTACTTCGCGCCGAACGGCGGCCTGCCGCAGAACGCCGGCCAGCCGCAGAACGGCGGGTTCGCGCCCGCCGGCGGTTACCCGGAGCCCTCGTATCCGGAGGCGCTCCGGGAGGAGCCCGCGGCCGCGCACGCTGCCGCCGCCGAGACGTACCCGGCCTACGAGGAGCAGTCCTACCAGGACGACTGGCCGCAGCAGGACAGTTACCAGAACGGGTACCCCGCCCAGTACGCTCCGGAAGCGGAATCGGCGCAGGCCGGTGACGTGAGTGAGCGGAACCGCGTAGGCTTCGACCGTCCGGGAACGGCCTCCGCCGCCTCCCACCAGCTGACCGACGCCGGGCTGCCTCGCCGCGGATCCACCCCGAACGGTGCGAACGGCACGAACGGTGTGGGGCGCGCACGTCAGGAAGCGCCGGCCTCCGCACCGGAGAGCAACGGCGACAACGGCTGGCGTTCGGCGAACGACGAGCGCTGGCAGCAGGCCTCCGGTCTCCGGAAGCCCAAGGCGGGCGGGGTCACCTCCTCCGGCCTGCCGCGGCGGGTTCCCAAGGCCAACCTGGTCGAGGGCGCCGCCGAGAGCACCCCTCAGGGAGGCCCACAGGTCTCCCGCGCCCCGGAGGATGTCCGGGGCAGGCTGAGCAACCTGCGTCGAGGCGTCCAGCGCGGACGCAACGCAGGCAGTGAAACGAACGGCCAGGGCTTCGGCCCTGACAGCACCTACAACCAGGAGCGTTAGTGTGAGCCCGATGAGCCAGGCGGCACAGAACCTGAACTGGTTGATCACCAACTTCGTGGACAACACCCCGGGGGTGTCCCACACGGTGGTGGTCTCCGCCGACGGACTCCTTCTGGCTATGTCCGAAGGCTTCCCCCGCGACCGCGCCGATCAGCTCGCGGCCGTCGCCTCCGGTCTGACGTCGCTGACGGCAGGCGCCTCCCGGATCTTCGAGGGAGGCAGCGTGAACCAGACGGTTGTGGAGATGGAGCGGGGATTCCTGTTCATCATGTCCGTTTCCGATGGTTCATCGCTGGCGGTCCTGGCCCACCCCGAGGCGGACATCGGCCTCATCGGGTACGAAATGGCGCTCCTTGTGGACCGCGCGGGGACGGTTCTTACCCCGGATCTTCGTGCGGAACTCCAGGGAAGCCTTCTCAACTAATAGTCAGACGGTGCGTTTTAGCGTCCCGGGGCCGTAAGGTTTCGGGACGCGGCTCCACAAGGATGGGTGCCCGGCACGGTCGGAGGAGGAGAGAAAGTGGCAACACCCCCAGGTGGTTCGAATTCGGGCAACTGGTCGTACGGCCCTGCCCAGGGCCAGGGCGACGGTTCGAACCGGTACAACTTCCCCTCCGCCCCCAGCCACCGGCAGCCGTACGCGCCGCAGGGCCCCGGGCCCTCGCCGTACGACCAGCCGTCGGCACCGCGCATTCAGCCGGTGCAGCCGCAGCGTCGTCCCGAGCCGGCGCCCGCCACGGCGTCGAACAACCCCTTGGTGCGTCCGTACGCCATGACCGGCGGCCGGACCCGCCCCCGGTACCAGCTCGCCATCGAGGCGCTGGTGCACACCACTGCGCAGCCGCACCAGATGCAGGGCCAGTTGCCCGAGCATCAGCGGATCTGCAACCTCTGCCGAGAGATCAAGTCGGTCGCCGAGATCTCGGCGTTGCTGACCATTCCCCTCGGCGTGGCCAGGATCCTCGTCGCCGACTTGGCGGAGGCGGGCCTGGTCGCCATCCATCAGCCCGGCGGCGACGAGAACGCCGGTGGCCAGCCAGACGTGACACTGCTCGAAAGGGTGCTCAGTGGACTTCGCAAGCTCTAGCGGCGGTCCTTCCCGCTCCACCACCTCCGCGAAGATCGTGGTGGCGGGCGGCTTCGGCGTGGGCAAGACCACGTTCGTCGGCGCCGTCTCGGAGATCAACCCGCTGCGCACAGAGGCCGTCATGACGTCCGCTTCGGCAGGCATCGACGACCTCACCCACACCGGAGACAAGACGACCACGACGGTCGCCATGGACTTCGGCCGTATCACCCTGGACCAGGACCTCATCCTGTACCTCTTCGGTACGCCCGGTCAGGACCGCTTCTGGTTCATGTGGGACGACCTGGTGCGCGGCGCGATCGGCGCGATCGTCCTCGTGGACACCCGCCGTCTCGCCGACTGCTTCCCCGCGGTCGACTACTTCGAGAACTCGGGCCTGCCCTTCGTCGTCGCCCTCAACGGTTTCGACGGCAGCCAGCCGTACCAGCCGGACGAGGTCCGTGAGGCCCTGCAGATCGGCCCCGACACCCCGATCATCACGACCGACGCCCGCCACCGCGCGGACGCCAAGTCGGCGCTCATCACTCTCGTGGAGCACGCGCTGATGGCGCGCCTGCGGTAGCGGGACCCGTACGCACAGAAGGGGCGCCCTCCGGTGGGAGGGCGCCCCTTCTGTCTCCCGCGGCGCTGTACGGCCGTACAAGGACACCGAGAAGGGCCCCTCTGAGCAGAGGGGCCCTTCTCCTTCTTCCGTCGTACAGGCTTCAGTGCCAGCTGTGCGGGGCGCGGAAGCCGGGCTCGCGCTCCAGCCGGCGCCAGCCGGCCTTGGCACGGCCGCGGTGCGTCGCCGTGGGCTCGGAGCTGCGGGCGGCGGCGCGGGCCAGGAGGACGGCCGTGATGGCGGCGACTTCCTCGGGCTCGGCGTGGCCCTTCTCGACGCGAATGTCAGGGGTGTTCATAAGTTCAGTCTCCGTGAGAGAGGTTTCCGCGGGGGTACCGCGGAAAATCCGCCGGGTTACTGCGGGGGGTTGCCGTGCTTGCGCGACGGCAGGTCGGCGTGCTTGGAGTGCAGCATCGCCAGTGACTTGATGAGCACCTCGCGGGTCTCGGCCGGGTCGATGACGTCGTCGACCAGACCGCGCTCCGCCGCGTAGTACGGGTGCATCAGCTCGGCCTTGTACTCCTTGACCATCTTCTGACGCATCGCCTCGGGGTCCTCGGCCCCGGCGATCTGACGCCGGAAGATGACGTTGGCCGCGCCTTCCGCGCCCATGACGGCGATCTCGTTGGTGGGCCAGGCATACGTCAGGTCGGCACCGATGGACTGGCTGTCCATGACGATGTAGGCACCGCCGTACGCCTTGCGCAGGATGAGCGAGATCCTCGGCACCGTCGCGTTGCAGTACGCGTACAGCAGCTTCGCGCCGTGCCGAATGATTCCGCCGTGCTCCTGGTCGACACCGGGGAGGAACCCCGGAACGTCCAAGAACGTGACGATCGGGATATTGAAAGCGTCACACATCTGGACAAAGCGCGCAGCTTTTTCGCTCGCCTCGATGTCCAGGACGCCCGCCAGCACCTGGGGCTGGTTGGCGATGATGCCGACGACCTGACCGTCCATCCGGGCGAGGGCGCAGATGATGTTGCGGGCCCAGCGCTCGTGGACCTCCAGGTAGTCGCCGTCGTCGACGATCTCCTCGATGACCTTGGTCATGTCGTACGGCCGGTTGCCGTCCGCCGGGACAAGGTCCAGCAGGACGTCGCTGCGGCGCTCGGCCGGATCGGAGGACTCCGCACGCGGCGGGTTCTCGCGGTTGTTCTGCGGGAGGAGCGACAGGAGGTAGCGCACCTCCGCGATGCAGGTCTCCTCGTCGTCGTACGCGAAGTGGCAGACACCGGAGGTCTCCGCGTGCACGTCCGCGCCGCCCAGGCCGTTCTGGGAGATCTCCTCGCCCGTCACCGCCTTGACCACGTCCGGGCCGGTGATGAACATCTGCGAGGTCTCGCGGACCATGAACACGAAGTCCGTCAGGGCGGGGCTGTAGGCCGCGCCGCCCGCGCACGGGCCGAGCATCACGCTGATCTGCGGGATGACGCCCGACGCCTTGGTGTTGCGCTGGAAGATGCCGCCGTAGCCCGCGAGCGCGCTGACGCCCTCCTGGATACGGGCGCCGGCGCCGTCGTTGAGCGAGACGAGCGGAGCGCCGGCCGCGATGGCCATGTCCATGATCTTGTGGATCTTCGTCGCGTGGGCCTCGCCCAGCGCGCCGCCGAAGATCCGGAAGTCGTGGGCGTAGACGAAGACCGTACGGCCCTCCACCGTGCCCCAGCCGGTGATCACACCGTCCGTGTACGGCTTCTTCGCCTCCAGGCCGAACCCCGTCGCACGGTGCCGGCGCAGCTGCTCGACCTCCTGGAAGGAACCCGGGTCCAGGAGCAGCTCGATGCGCTCCCGGGCCGTCAGCTTGCCCTTGGCGTGCTGCGCCTCGGTCGCCTTCTCGCTGGGGCCCGCCACGACCTGCGCACGGATCTCGTGCAGCTCGGCG
Organism: Streptomyces sp. NPDC086549; assembly: GCF_044746205.1. Classification (NCBI taxonomy): domain Bacteria; kingdom Bacillati; phylum Actinomycetota; class Actinomycetes; order Kitasatosporales; family Streptomycetaceae; genus Streptomyces; species Streptomyces sp. NPDC086549. Next base: position 203,503 of record NZ_JBIVBS010000013.1, read on the forward strand.
ACCCGCCCGCGTGCGTCCGTCGGCTCGCCGGTCGGCTCACCCGTCTTCTCTTCCAAAACGGTCATGTAGCGACCTTACGAAGGACAGCAAGCAAAGCGAGCCGTCGACTCCGTACAGTCTCCGGCCCGTTTTCCTGGTGCCACTGAACAGAACCTCAACCGCATGCAGGCGTTCCGACTGCTTGGGGGGCGTCGCCGTTGTAGGGGTGCCACAAAGCGGTCACCTGAGAGCCGCCTCACATTCATGCGTGGCACATGCCATCCCCGGAGTGACACGGAGCCTCAAACGGCGCCCTGCCGACACCACCTCGACCGTGTCGTCCGCCCGCACCACCGAGCGCACGGGACGGTCCCAGACGATCTCCAGCGGCTCGCCCGTGCGCGGGGGCTCGCTCACACAGAGCGTAGCCGTACGGCCGTGGTGCCGGACCAGGACGCTCGCACCCCGGGACGCGGTCAGGGGTCCTGCCGTCCCGGCCTGCCAGAAGTTGGCGGCCGTCAGCCCCAGGGACGGGACCGCGACGGCCTGTCCCCGGGCGTCGTTGGCGAGGACGGACAGCCAGCGTCGGTCGGCCGCGCGGGCGGCGACGGTGTGCCGGGAAGCACCGGGGAGGAGGACGTAGACGTACGCGGCGTCCGTGGGGTCGGTTCCGTGGTCCAGCCACAGCGTCTGCCAGCGCCGGGTGCGGCGCTCCGCCGTACTCGCGGTGTTGATGTCCGACCAGGCCCCGGTGCGGTCCTCGCGGAGGGCGCGCAGGTCTCCGCCGTACGGCAGGATCCAGCCGCCATGTCCCTCCAGGTGGGCCCAGGTCCCGCCCCGTACGAAGGCCTGCGTGCCGCCCTCCCCCAGGTTCCGGTTGTCCACGACCGTCTCGACCGGGACCCCGTCGGCGCAGGTGATCCCGGCGCCCAGGCAGATCACCGCGTCCGCGGCGCAGAACCACGACTTGCGGGCCTCCAGGGTCGAGCCGAGGCCCTTCAGGTGCTGCCCGACCGCCGCGTACTCGCCGTCCGTCGTGCCGCCCACCCACCGCACGTCCGGCCTGGGCGCGCCCCACTCCCCGCCGGCCCGGTCGGCCAGCCGCCTGGTGGACACGGTGGTGCCGGGCAGCCGGTACCAGTCGACCGTGGGCCAGAACCAGTCCGTGTACTGGCCACCGCCTCCGCCGGCCCACCAGTGGAGCATTCCGGCGCCCGTGTGCCAGCCGCGCGGGTTCTCGCCGTTGCCGCACTCGTAGTACGCGATGCGGTCGCTGCTCATGGAAATGTTGGCCACGAACCCGGGGCGGCGGTGCACGGCGCGGTCCATGGCCGCGAAGAGGTGGTGACCGACCGGATCGGGGGCGGCGGGCGCGGGTGAGCCGGCGACGGCGTGCAGCCGGGCGAGATCGGCGACGTCGAACTGACGGCTCGTCAGGATCGGGGTGACATCGTCCCGTTCGATCCACCCCTTGATCCGGCCGTACCACCGCTCCCGCTCCTCCTCGTCCGCCCCGCCCGCGAGCAGCGCGACGGCCGCGATGAGCGCGTGCCCGTGGAAGTGGTCGCCGCGCATGACGTGCTGGTCGTCGTCGGTCAGGTAACCGCGGCTGATGGCACGGCCGTTGACGCTGTCCATCACCAGCCCGTCGTGGACGAGCGGTGCGTAGGCCCGCTCGACGCTGTCCAGGACATTCCGTCTGCCGGGATCGGTGACCTCCCACGCGGACCCGGCGAGCAGCGCGAAGAGCCGACCGAGCCCGTCGAGCACGACCTGCCCGTACGTCCCGGAGTAGGCGACCCAGGTGTGCTGGACGAACGAGCCGTCGGCATACAGCCCGTCCCCCTTCGTCCCGTACGGGAACACGGGCGAGAGCCCGTCACGGGCGAGCGCGATGCGGTCCCCGGCCCTGCCGAGGACGCCGCGCAGGGCGACGGAGCGGCACAGGTCCACGCGGTTGGCGCCGGTGGAGGTGCCGGAGTAGTCCGTGAGCGCGCTGTCCGGGATGAAGTGGTCGACGGCCGCGCAGGCCGCGGTGACACGGGCGTCGCCGAGGTGGTCGTACAGGGCGGCCGTGATGTCCATGAGGAGGCGGGGGCTGCCGATCTGCCATTCCCACCAGTTGCCGTAGCGGGTGGTGGCGGGGTTGTAGACGGTGGCGGAGAGGTGGTCGAGGCCGCGGAGGAGGCCCGCGAGGAGGGTCTCGTCGCCGGTGGACCCGGTGCCCGCCTGGGCGTACGCCTGGGCCATCGTCCACAGACGGCGGTAGCTCCCGGTGATGCCGGAGGGCGGGTCGAAGGGGCGGTCCGGCCAGAGGGAGGCGGCGGTCGGAGCCATGGTGGCGTGTAAGGCGCGGGCGGCCTCGCCGGTCCAGGCGAGGCGGGAGGCGTAGGGCTCGGCGGCCGGGTCGTAACCGGCACCGAGGGTGATGTCGAGCCAGCGGCGACGGAGGCTGTCGTAGGGGGCGTCACCGGCGGCGGCGCGGGCGGACACGGCCGCCGCCCCGGCCAGGGCCGTCGCGAGGAGGGCGGCGGAGAGGAAGGTGCGACGCGTGGAGGCCATGACGCACCGTATCGGCGGAAACACGCGGATGGATGATGTTGAATGTTGAACGGAATAGGTCTATGGTCGTCCATGTTGACCTCGTTGAACATTCAACTTCAGGATCTCCGTCCCCCAAGGAGCACGACATGGGCATCTTCGGCCGCAAGAACACCTCCGAGTCCGCCACCGCCACGCAGACCGCCGTGAACCCGGAGCTGGCCGCGCTGACCGGCGACTACACGATCGACCCGTCCCACACCACGCTCGGCTTCGTGGCCCGCCATGCCATGGTCACGAACGTCAAGGGCGGGTTCCTCGATTTCAGCGGCTCGCTGCACCTGAACGGCTCCAACCCGTCGAAGTCCACCGCGTCCCTCGACGTCAAGATGGAGAGCATCGACACGGGCAACGCCGACCGCGACGGTCACCTGAAGTCGGCGGACTTCTTCACGACGGACCAGCACCCGACGATGACCTTCCGCTCCACCAAGGCGGAGATCGTGGGCGGCGACGACTACCGCATCACCGGCGACCTCACGATCCTCGGCGTCACCAAGCCGCTGACCATCGACCTGGAGTTCAACGGCGCCGCGAAGGACCCCTTCGGCAACGAGCGCGTCGGCTTCGAGGGCAAGGCGGAGATCCTGCGCTCCGAGTGGGGCCTCACCTGGAACGCCGCGCTGGAGACCGGTGGCGTCCTCGTCTCCGACAAGATCAAGCTGAAGTTCGACATCTCGGCGATCAAGAACGCGTGACCCTCCGGCGGGGCCGCCTGAACGGCCGTCGCCTCGCCCGACATCTCACGCCCCCGAGCGCGCCCGCCCTTCACTCCCCCGTACGAAGGGCGGGCGCTCGCGTACCCGCAACTTCGCGACAGCGGCCGTCACCTGGGCAGCCCGGCTCTCCGGGGTCCGGGCGCGGAGCACGCCGAGCATGGCGAGGTACCGGTCGGTCCTGCCGAGCGAGCCGAAGGCCGCCTGAGCGCTGGGGTCGCCATGGAGCGCGGCCGCCAGTTCCTCGGGTACGGCGGCATCCTTCTGCGACTCGTACGCCGCGTCCCACCGCCCGTCCGTCTTGGCGGCCTCGACCTCGGCGATGCCGCCCGGCCGCATCCGCCCTTCGTCGGTGAGCTCCCCCACCCTCCGGGCATTCACCATCGACCAGAGGCTCCCCGGCCGGCGCGGAGTGATCCTCTGCAGGTAGTACGAGGCGTCGAGCCCCTTGCGCTGCCCCGTGATCCACCCGTGGCAGAGGGCGACGTCGTTGACCTCGGCAGCGGTGACGGAGGGCAGTCCCGAACCCTTCTTGGCGACCTTCACCCAGAGGCCGAGGTGCGGGGCGGGCCGGCCGGTCAGCCAGGCGTCCAGGTGGGCCGCGGTCTCGAAGGCGAGGGGGTGCGGGGTGCTGGGAGTAGGCGTCATGAGGCCAACGTAGGCGCCAAATAGGTCAGAAAACGCCCTAGTTCCGCACGCCGAACTCGCACCACACGAACTTGCCCGGGTCCCGCTCCCCCACGCCCCACTTGTCCGCGAGGACACTCACGAGCAGGAGCCCGCGGCCGTGCTCCGACTCCGGGGACGGGTCCGGGATCCGGACCGCGCCGGGGCCGCTGTCGTGGAGTTCCACCCGCAGCACTCCGTCGCCGTCCAGGGCGAGACGCAGACCGAAGCCCCGGCCCGGCGGTACGCCATGCAGTAACGCGTTGGTGGCCAGTTCGCTCACACAGAGCAGTACGTCGTCGCTGCGCTCGGCCACGGCCCAGTCGGTGAGGGCCTCGCGGGTGAAGTCCCGGGCCAGCCGGACCGATCTGCGGTCTCGGCGGTAGAACACCTCCCGGGTGTGGGGGTGTTGGGGTTCCGCGCTCATGAGGCCAGTGTCACCGTGTGTCACTACAGTGGACCAATGGGTGAAGTCGTAGTTCTGATTGCTACGACTCCACTACGAGGACTTCGAGTGTGCACGGGGGAAGGGACCACGCATGCACGTGGCGAGGAAGCCCAAGAAGGTCGGTTCGTGGCAGGCGGTTGGGGCGCTGGTCGCCCACTATCGGAGGCAGGCGCGGCTCACGCAGGAGCAGTTCGCCGAATTGGCGAGCGTGCACGTGGACACGGTGGGATCCATCGAGCAGGGGAGGCTGGCCCTTCAGCCGGATCGTGCCGAACAGTTCGATGAACTGCTGGGTACTGGAGGGGCGTTGGCCGTGCTGGTGGCGAAGATGCCGGTGCGGGAGCGGATCGTACAGTTCGCTCAGGGATTGGTCGATCACGAACAGGAGGCGGCCAGTCTCCTCTCGTACGAGGTTCAGGTGGTCCCAGGCCTGCTTCAGACCCGGGACTACTGCCGTGCCGTATTCGACTATCGCTACCCCGCGCTCGGGAGCGAGACGGCCGAGCAGTGGGTGAACGCCCGCATGGAGCGGCAGCTGGTGTGAGCGGCCGCCTGTGGGTCACTTCATCCTGGAGGAGAGCATCCTGCGGCGAAACGTTGGCAGTCCTGAAGTGATGCGGGAGCAGATCCGTCAGATCCTGGAGTACACCGAGCCCGTCCACATGAGCATGCAGGTCATGCCCATGGATCGGACGCCGCACTGTGGACTCGCGGGGCCCATGATGTTGCTGGAGACTCCCGAACACGAGCGTCTGGCGTACCTGGAGGTACACCGTGCCAGCTTCCTCGTAGACGACCCCGATGACGTCAGCGACTATCACCACAAATATGGAATGCTGCGGTCACAGGCCCTCTCACCCGACGAGAGCGCGCGCCTCCTGAACGGACTGTTAGGAGACCGATGAGCACCGCACTTGAGTGGTTCAAGTCCAGCTACAGCAGCGACGAGGGCGGCAACTGCGTCGAGGTCGCCACCGCCCCCGCCACCGTGCACGTCCGTGATTCCAAGACGTCCGACGGCCCCATCCTCACCGTCTCCCCCTCCACCTGGAGTGAGTTCCTTGACCGCGTCACCCGCTGAACAGGCCGAGCAGGTCGACTGGGTGTACATGTTCTCGTTCGAGAACGCGCCGGGGCGTCCTCACGGGATCACTACCCTCTGCGCTTGACTGCGTGAACGCGGCATCGACTGGATGCCGTTCGAGATGAAAGAGATCCGGTGCGATCTTTGGTGCCGCCGCGAGACATCGGGGCACTGGGACAACCGGATCGGCCTCTCCGTCGATGCCCGCGCCCTACGGCGGCTCGGGCTGCACCCGGATCAGCCGACCTCCGTCGTCGACGGGCCCTCGCCGCCCGCCTGGTGGCATGCCGCAGGTGAGCGCTACGCCCTCCGGCCGCAGCCCGTCGTCAAGCGTCACGCGTCCTGAGCGGCACGCGCCGCTTCGGAACCGGAAGCAGCCACCACGCCACCGCGACCGAGAGGGCCGCGCCGAGGCCGATCCCGGCGAGGCGGGTGGGGAGCAGGGTGGTCGCGTCCTGGCCGAAGTAGCCGAGGAGCAGGGCGAGGGCTGCGGTCATGCCGGCCGCCCAGTAGGCGTAGCTCAGCGGGCGCAGCCACAGGGCCACGGCCAGGACCGCGAACATGACCGCCACCGCGGCGTGCCCGCCGATCCCGGCCGCCGCCACGCCGGTGGCCAGCAGCGTGCCCGCGCAGGCTCCGACGAACCGTTCGACTCCCTTGCGGAGCACGTCGGTTCGGCCTCGGTTGCCGCTCGCGGTGACGTACGCGGTGAGCACCGCCCACGGCCAGTGCTGGCCGAAGAAGAACCGGCCGAGGGCGAAGGCGGCGGCCACGGCCACCGCCATCTGCACGGCCATGCGTGTGCTGGGGCGGGGGTGGAGGCGGGAGGGACGCCGAGGGGCGGGCCCGGTGCCGGGCTCGGCGGGCCAGGGGCCGTACCGGTCGGCGAGCCCCTGCACCAGCCAGACGGAGCAGCACGCCATGACCCCGATCAGCGCCGACCAGGCCCAGCCCACCAGGGCTCCCTGCGCCTCGGACGGCAGTGCAGGGCCGGGGACGACCAGCAGCGCGACGAACGGCAGGGTCATCAGCGTGCCCGCCCTGGTGGCGGCGGGGCCGTAGCGGCGGATCCAGATGGGCAGCGAGATTCCGGCGGTGAAGACGGCCGCGCCCAGCGCGTAGTGCGCGGCGATCAGTCGGCCGACCAGCGTGCAGACCGCGGCGACCGCGGGGAGCAGTGCGAGGGCGGTGAGCCGTCCGCGTAAGTCGGCCGTCCGTTGGCTCCTGGCGAGAGTGAAGGTCAGGGCGACCGCGAGGACGAGGGAGTCCGTGTGCAGTCCGGCGGCGCCCTCCAGCCGGAGGGTGGCGGCCCAGCAGAGCAGCACGGCCGTCATCGTCAGCGCTGCTTCGTACGCATTGCGTATTAGTTTGGCGGTCACTCGGCCGATATTACGGGCCGTTCAGGCTGTTCCTCCGTCAGAATAGTAAGTTCTCGCGTACGATCCGGGTCATGGACCATCTCTCCGAAGCCGCCCGCATCCGACACGGTCTCGTGCGGCTGAACCGCCGCCTGCGGCAGGAGCGTGGGGACGGGAGCCTGACCCTCAACCAGCTCGTCGTCCTCGGACATCTGCACCGGCACGGCTCCGCCACCCCCGGTGAGATCGCGGCGGCCGAGCGGCAGCGGCCGCAGTCGCTCACCCGGGTCTTCGCGGAACTGGAGACCGAGGGGCTGATCGTGCGGGAGCCGGGCCCGGAGGACCGACGCCGGTCGGTGCTGACGCTCACGGCTCACGGACGGCGGGCACTGGAGCGGGACATGGCCGAACGCGACGCCTGGCTGGCCACCGCGCTGGCGTCCCTCGGGGAGACCGAGCGCGGGGTGCTGGCGCTGGCGGCCGCGCTGCTGGAGCGGCTGGCCGACCTGCCCGGACAGGAGGCGTGAACCACCGGCCGGGAGGCGTGAACCAGCGGCGGACCACCGCCCCGGTCAGGACGTCCGCTCAGAAACCGCCGCCGCCGAAGTCGCCGCCCCCACCGAAGTCGCCGCCACCGCCGAAGTCCCCGCCACCGCCCCCGCCGTCCCCGAACCCGCCCCCGAAGTCGCCGGGGTCGAAGTCCGCGCCGGAGACGTCGCCGCCCTCGTAGCCGCCGCCGAAGTCGCCGTACCCGGTGCCGTAGTCGGCCGCGTAGGACGGGGTGGCCATCGCGCTGCCGAGCAGGGTGCCAACGAGCAGGCCGGGCAGGATGCCGCCGCCGAAGTAGCCGCCCGCCCAGGGACCGTAGGCCGGGCCCGCGTCCCAGTAGGGGCGGCGGCCGTAGTCGGTGTCCACCTCCCGGACGACGGGGTCGCGGCCGTCGGCCAGGCGGGTCCGGTCCGCCGCGCAGACCGGGACCTCACGGGCGGCGCCTCCGGGCGGGGTCCACGTCGCGTCGGCGACCGAGGGGCCGTGGCGCGGGTCGAAGAAGCAGGGCGGCCGGCGTTCGGGCAGCGGGCGGCCCTCCCGGCGGGCGGCCAGCTGGGCCAGGGAGAAACGGCCGTCCTCCAGTGCCTGGGTGACGGCCCGGACGTCCTCCGGTCTGCGGGCCTCGGCCATGGACTGCTTGGCCTGCTCGTAGGCGTCCAGCGCACGCTCGTAGTCCGCGCGCATCGCGTCGTCGGCACCCGCCTCCGCCGGATGGAAGTCCAGCCGGTCCAGTTCCTCGCCGAAGGCGGTGATGTCCTCGTCGACCACCACCCGCAGCCGCTCGAGGGCGGCCCGCTGCTCCTCCTCGTGGCGCCGGCGGTTGCGCCGGACCAGGGCGTACGCGCCCGCGCCGCCAGCCACCACCACGGCACCGGCCGTGATCAGCGCCGTGCTGGAGACGCCGTGGCCGCCGGGGGATCCCCAGGACGCGGGGGCATGGCCGCCCATGTTGGCCAGGGCACGGTCGGTGAAGTCGGTCAGCTGGGTCCTGGCGTTCTCGCCCTGGACGCTGGTGACCAGGTTCCGCACGGCCGTGCGCGACATGACCGAGGAGTCGGCGCGGGCGTCGAAACGGTCGCCGAGGCGGATGGCGTACAGGCCGGTGATGCCGGTGGCGGTGCGCAGGTCGGTGAAGAGGTTCCGGGTGGGGTAGTCGGCCGGGAGGACCGCGATGAAGAGAGGCTTGCCGGCGCGCTTGATCTGTCGGCTGAGGGCCGCCGTGCCCGCCGGCGTCAGTTGTCCGGAGGCCGCCGGGTCGACGTAGACCGGGCTCTTGCGGAGGGATTCGGCGATCGCCGAGACGCCTTTGGCCGCCGAGACACCGGTGGCCGCCGAGGCGCCCGGCGCGAGAACGATGAACACGGTGAGCGCCAGCGCCAGCAACAGTCCGGCCAGGCTTCGGGTCCGCACGACGGCCTTCATGATTCGACGCTACCCGAACCCGTTCGGATGGGCACGGGAGCAGGTGGGAGGCGCCCACCGTCGAGTGCGCCTCCCACCTGCGGCTCAGGCGGCCCGATAGGCCTCCGTCAGCTGTCGCACGGCCTGTGCGTACCGCCCGGTCAGCAGCGAGTGGTCCGCGTCGGCGAAGGGTTTCGCCACCGCCGCCGTGATGCGCTCGCCGACCTTGTTCTGCACGATCAGCCGCGCCTTGGCGACCAGCGCGCGCCCGGTCTCGTCCGCGCCCGCCTTCTCGGCCTTCGCCGCCGCGACGCCGAGCGCCCGCAGTGTCGCCGCGCCGCCCCCCGGCGCCTTGGTCAGGGTGGTGAGCCCCCAGCCGTAGGGGAACTGCGGGTCGTACGACGAGTCGCCGACGTTGATCGGCAGCTGGGCCTCGGACCGGGGCCAGGTGACCGGAAGCTGCCCGGTGAAGGGCCGCTTGCCGTACAGCACGTCGGCCACGCCGTCGCCCTCCGTGCCCGGCAGCCAGGAGGCGACCAGCGCGCCGATCTCGCCGAGCCGGTCGCCGATCAGCTGCGGCCGCCCGGAGACGATCAGCACCGCGCACTTCATGGCCGCGCACACCTTGTCCACGGCCGCCTTGTCGGCGGCGGACAGCTCCAGGTCGTGGCCATTGCCGACGTCTCCGACGCCCTCGGCGTACGGGGTCTCGCCGACGACGACCACGCCGACGTCGTAGCCGCCGGTCGGTGCCGAGGCGTCCTTGGAGTAGGTGACGTCACCGCCGGCGTTGCGCAGGCCCTGCAGGATGGTCGTGCCCTTGGTGATGTTGCCGGAGGAGCCCTGCCAGGTGATGGTCCAGCCGCCGGTCTGGTTGCCGATGTCGTCGGCGTTGGAGCCGGCGACGTAGACCTTCTGGCTCTTCTTCAGCGGCAGCACCCCGCCGTCGTTCTTCAGCAGCACCTGGGACTCGGCGGCGGCCCGGCGGGCGACGGCCCGGTGTTCCGGCGAGCCGATCGCGGCGGCGCCGGTGGTGTCGGCGTACGGGTGCTCGAAGAGGCCCAGCCTGAACTTCTGGGTGAGGATGCGGGAGACCGCGTCGTCGATCCGCTGCTCGCCGATCCGGCCCGCCTTCACCTCGGCGATCAGGGCCGCGGTGAAGTCCTTGTAGCTGTACGGCACCATCATCATGTCCACGCCCGCATCGACCGACGTGCGGACGTGGGAGGCGTAGTCGCCGGGGAGCTGGTCGATGGCGTTCCAGTCGCTGATGACGAAGCCGTCGAAGCCCATGCGGTCCTTGAGCACGCCGTTGATCATGTCGGCGCGGGCGTGCATCTTCACCGGGCCCAGACCGTCGCCGATGATGTCGAGGGAGGAGTACGAGGGCATGACCGTGCCGATGCCCCGGTCGACGGCGGTCTGGAACGGCGCCAGGTGCACGGCCTCCAGCTGCTGCCGGGTGACCTTGGTGACACCCTGGTCGATCTTGTACTTCCCTGTCGTCGACGAGCCGTACTCGGTACCGCCGTCGCCGACGAAGTGCTTGGCGGTGGCGAGGACCTTGTCGTTCCGGCTCAAGTCCTTGCCGTTCGCCCGCCCTTGGAGGCCCTGGATGATCGTCTCCATGGACTGGACGAGCGCCGGGTCCTCACCGAAGGACTCATAGGAGCGGCCCCAGCGTTCGTCGCGGCTGACGCAGAGGCAGGGGGCGAAGTCCCAGGGGATGCCGGTGGCGCGCACCTCGGCCGCCGTCACCGCGCCTGTCTTCCCGGCGAGTCGGGGATCCCTCGTGGCGCCGATGCCGATGTTGTGGGGCATGATCGTGGCGCCGGCCAGGTTGTTGTGGCCGTGGACCGCGTCGACGCCGTAGATCAGCGGGATCTGGAAGCGGGTGGCCTGTGCCCTCAGCTGGAAGCCGTCGATCATCTTCGCCCAGGCCTCGGGGGTGTTGGGCGTCGGGGTGGAGCCGCCGCCGGAGAGCAGTGAGCCGAGGCCGTACGTCGTGAGGTCGCCGCCGGTGCCGATCGCGCCGCGCTCGGCCTGGGTCATCTGGCCGGCCTTCTCCTCCAGGGACATGCGGGAGAGGAGATCGGCGACGCGCTTCTTCACCGGCAACTTGGCGTTCAGATACGGCAGTCCGTGCGCGCCGATGACGACCTGCGGTGTCTCGGCGGGGGCCTTGGCGCCGGTCACCGTGAGCTTGAGGGGTACGGTCTCGGCGGACTCGGCGGTCCGGTCCTTCAGGGTGGGGACCTGGATGGTCCGCGAGACGCCGGAGGCCGTGCCCGCCGGGAAGGTGACGGTGCCGGAGACCGGGGTGTAGTCCTTGCCGGGATCGGCGGTGCCGCCGGTGGTCTCGTACGTGACGGTCACCGGGTCGTCGATCGGGGCGGCGCCGGTGGTGGCGACGGTGACCTTGACGGCGGCCGTACCGCCCTCCTTCACCGGGTACACGGCGGCGTCGGTGGTGACGGAGGCGCGCAGGGACTGGTCGGCCCTGCCGTACAACTCCACGTCGTCCATGGCGAACCGGCCGTGCACGCCGACGGGGAGCGTGACGGCGTACCCCCACATCCCGGTCAGCCCGAGGACGTGGTCGATGCCGCCGACGGGCTGGTAGTCCGTGCGGTAGACGAAGTCGGTGAAGGGGATCTCGATCTGCTTCCAGCCGGTGAAGTCATCGGTGAAGGAGGTCGTCCACAGCTCGGAGGCCTCGCCGTTCGCGCCGCCGTCCTTGATCTCGAAGGCGATCTTCTTGCCGTTGTCCTGGCCGTCCCACCAGAAGCGGATGCCCTTGTGGGCGGACCAGTCGTGGGCGGGTCCGGTCGCGGCGAAGTCGTGGGTGAAGCCGCCGTAGCCGCTGATGTCGTAGGTGCCGGTGAGGACCTTCTCGCCCTCGGGGGCGTCGGCGCGGGCGGTCAGCTGGAGCGCGGGCGGGTCGTCGCTGTCGCCGCCCCAGGTGAAGATGCCGTCGGCGGGCTGGGAGGCGAAGGGGACCTCTCCCTCGAAGCGGTCGACGGGGACGGGGGCGGGGTCGTCGGCCGCGCGAGCCGAGGAGAGCGGCACTAGGGCGGCGAGGAGCGCCGCGGAGACGAGCAGAGCGGTTCTTGGCATAGACCAACCCTCAACTCTCGTGTTTCACTCATGACTTAGATCACGCCGTGAGTTAACTAACGGCCCCACAGAACCGTCAAGACGTCGCGTCACACATTTCGGGAAAGGCGACGCATCATGAGGAGAACCCCCCGCGCCGTCCGGCTGTTGCTGGCCGGACTGCTCTCCACGGCCGGCATCACCGCGGCCACCACTCCCGCACACGCGGCCGGTGAACAGGTCACCGCCTGGCTCACCACCACCGACGACGACGGCGGACGCCATGTGGTCCGCGGGCTCCAGGCCCAGACGCCGTTCGCCTTCCAGTCCGGCACCTCAGGCGGCGGCGAGAACATCACCGTCGACGAGAACACCCGCTACCAGACCTTCACCGGAGGCGGCGCGTCCTTCACGGACACCGCGGCCTGGCTGATGAACAGCAGCGGGGCGCTGTCCCAGACGACGCGCGACGCGACCATGCGCAAGCTGTTCTCGCCGACGGACGGGATCGGGCTGTCGTTCCTGCGCAATCCGATGGGCGCGTCGGACCTGGCTCGGTACGGGTACACGTACGACGACGTGGCGGCCGGCCAGACCGACCCGAACCTGACCGGTTTCTCGATCTCGCACGACCTCGCGGACGTCGTCCCGCTCACCAAGCAGGCCCTCCAGCTGAACCCGTCCCTCACCGTCATGGCCTCGCCGTGGACCGCGCCCGCCTGGATGAAGGACAGCGGGCAGCTCAACGGGGGCTGGCTGAAGTCGGAGGACTACGGGGCGTACGCCTCGTACTTCGTGAAGTACCTCCAGGCGTACCGGGACCAGGGCATCAACGTCTCGTATGTCACCCCGCAGAACGAACCCACGTGTTGCTCCGGCTATCCGTCGATGAGCTGGAACGCCTCCGGCCTGCAGTACTTCCTCAAGAGCGAGCTGCTGCCGAAGCTCCAGGCGGCCGGCCTGTCGACGAAGGTGCTGGCGCACGACTGGAACTGGGACGTGTACGACTCCTACGCCGCCCAGACGGTCGACGACGCGGCGATCCGCAACCACCCCAACTTCGGCGGAATCGCCTGGCACGGCTACGGCGGGGACGTCGCCAAGCAGACCACCGTGCACAACCAGTACCCGCAGCTGGACGCGTTCGGCACCGAGCACTCGGGCGGTACCTGGATCGCCAACCAGCAGCGCGAGGACATGCTCAACATCGTCGACTACACCCGGAACTGGGCGAAGTCGGTGACGAAGTGGTCGTTGGCGGTGGACCAGAACCGGGGCCCGCACAACGGCGGCTGCGGGACGTGCAGCGGGCTGATCACCGTGCACAACGGGGACGGTCAGAGCGGGAGCGTCGACTACACGGTCGAGTACTACACGATGGGCCACCTGACGAAGTTCGTCCGGCCGGGCGCCCAGCGGATCGCGTCGACGGCGTCGTCGGCCGTGCCGAACGTGGCATGGCGCAACCCCGACGGTTCGAAGGCGCTGATCGCCTACAACGACTCGTCGGCGGCCAAGACGATGACGATCAACTGGGGCTCGCAGCACGCGACTTACTCACTGCCGGGCAAGACATCGGCCACCTTCACCTGGTCGGGCACGCAGTCGGGCGGGGGCGGCCAGTCGGGGACCTTCGTGGGGCTCGCGGGCAAGTGCCTGGACGTAGCGGGCGGTTCGAGCGCCAACGGGACCGCGGTGCAGCTCTACGACTGCAACGGCAGCACGGCACAACAGTGGACCGTGGCGGCCGACGGCTCCGTCCAGGCGCTCGGCAAGTGCCTTGACGTGACGTCGGGTTCGACCGCGAACGGCGCCAAGGCGCAGTTGTACGACTGCAACGGAACCGGTGCGCAACGGTGGTCGTACAACTCCTCCACCGGTGATGTCGTGAACACGGCGGCGAACAAGTGCCTGGACGTGACGGACAACTCGTCGGCGAACGGGGCTCGGGCGCAGATCTGGTCGTGCTCCGGGGCGGCCAACCAGAAGTGGCACTTGCAGTAGGGCGGGCCGTGTCCCGTCCATGAGGGGGACGGGACATGAGACGTGCGGGTGCCGCAGCGGCGGGTGTCGTCGCCGGGGCGCTGCTGCTCAGCGGGTGCGCTGCGGTCGATCTGCCGCTCGCCGGGGTGCGGGCCGGGGCGGACGGGAAGCCGTACGCGCTGATCCGGCCCTGTGGTGACGACGAGTACCGCACGCCTTCGCTCGACGGATGGGCCGAGGGCGGCGGGGACGGGCCGGTCACCACGGGGTGGGACGTGCGGAAGGAGAAGCTGAGCGGGGACGCCGAGTTCCCGCTCTTCTCGCCGCCGGACGCCTGGCGGGCCCGGCACCGGGGCGCGCAGCGGCTGCTCCCGAAGCATCGCTACTCGCTGGGCTTCGGGCACTACGTCACCGGCGACTCGTACAACGGGATCGTCGAGTTCTCCGCCGAGGACATCGGCAGGCTGAAGCCCGGTCAGGTCTGGGCCGACGACCGGGCGATGAGCCTCGGCGAGTTCGAGAAACTCGCCGAGGACTCCTGCTGAGCGTCCGCTACGCGGCGGGCTCGACGCCGGCCCGGAGCAGGCCGTACGCGTACGCGTCCTCCAGGGCCTGCCACGAGGCGGCGATCACGTTCTCCGCCACGCCCACCGTGGACCACTCGCCCGCGCCGTCGGACGTGGAGATGAGGACCCGGGTGGTGGACTGGGTGCCGTGCTTGCCCTCCAGGATGCGGACCTTGTAGTCAACGAGCTCCAGCTTGGCCAGCTGGGGGTAGATCTTCTCCAGGGCGACGCGCAGGGCCCGGTCCAGGGCATTGACCGGGCCGTTGCCCTCCGCCGTGGCGACGATGCGCTCGCTCTTGGCCCACAGCTTGACCGTGGCCTCGTTGGCGTGGGTGCCGTCGGGGCGGTCCTCGACGATGGCGCGCCAGGACTCGACCTCGAAGTACTTGAGGGGCTTGCCCTCGACCTCCTCGCGCAGCAGCAGTTCGAAGCTCGCGTCCGCCGCCTCGTAGGTGTAGCCCTTGAGCTCGCGCTCCTTGACCCGCTCGACCACCCGGCCGACCAGCTCGCGGTCGCCGCCCAGGTCGATGCCGAGCTCCTTGCCCTTGAGCTCGACCGAGGCGCGGCCCGCCATGTCCGAGACCAGCATCCGCATGGTGTTGCCGACCAGCTCGGGGTCGATGTGCTGGTACAGGTCCGGGTCGACCTTGATCGCGGAGGCGTGCAGTCCTGCCTTGTGGGCGAAGGCGGAGACGCCGACGTACGGCTGGTGGGTGGAGGGGGTGAGGTTGACGACCTCGGCGATGGCGTGCGAGATGCGGGTCATCTCGCGCAGGTGGCCGTCCGGCAGGACCTTCTTGCCGTACTTGAGCTCCAGGGCCGCGACCACCGGGAAGAGGTTGGCGTTGCCGACCCGCTCGCCGTAGCCGTTCGCCGTGCACTGCACGTGGGTCGCGCCCGCGTCCACCGCCGCGAGGGTGTTGGCCACGGCGCAGCCGGTGTCGTCCTGGGCGTGGATGCCGAGGCGGGCGCCGGTGTCCGCAAGGACGGTCGAGACGACCGCCTGTACCTGCGCGGGGAGCATGCCGCCGTTGGTGTCGCAGAGGATCACCACGTCCGCGCCGGCCTGCGAGGCCGCCCGGACGACCGCCTTCGCGTACTCCGGGTTCGCCCGGTAGCCGTCGAAGAAGTGCTCGCAGTCGACGAAGACGCGGCGGCCCTGCTCGCGCAGGTAGGAGACGGTGTCGCGGACCATCTCCAGGTTCTCGTCGAGCGTGGTGCGCAGCGCCAGCTCCACGTGCCGGTCGTGCGACTTGGCCACGAGGGTGATCACCGGGGCGCCGGACTCCAGCAGCGCCCTCACCTGGGGGTCGTCGGCAGCCTTCGCGCCCGCCCGGCGGGTGGCGCCGAAGGCGACCAGCTGGGCGTGCCTGAAGTCGATCTCCTGCTGGGCGCGGGAGAAGAACTCGGTGTCCCGCGGGTTGGCACCCGGCCAGCCGCCCTCGATGAAGCCCACGCCGAAGTCGTCCAGGTGCCGTGCGATGGCGAGCTTGTCCGCGACGGTGAGGTTGATGCCCTCGCGCTGCGCGCCGTCGCGCAGCGTGGTGTCGAAGACGTGGAACGAATCGTCGAGCTCGCTGGTTGCGGTCATGGTCTCAAGGCTCCTGTGTTGAATCTCGGTCTTACCGGAATGACCGGCTCCACCGTCCCTCCATACTCCCTCGCGCTCCGCCCCCGGCTGAAGGTGGGCCAGGAAAACGAAAAAACCCCTCGCGGGTGCGAGAGGTCTGCGCGCGGGTCGAGGACGACGGTGGCCACCCGTACCTGGTCGTACGTGGTGGTCACTGCGGACCGGCGCGCCTGCTGCCAATAATCGTGGCGAACGAGAGCACGGAGGCAGTTTGGCACACCCCCGCCCCCGGCTCACCGACTGTCTCAGGATGCGGTACGCATATGGGTGATCAACGGTCCGTGATCTTCGGCCGGCCGAGGGAGTCGTCCAGGAACTCCCGTACGTGGGCGAGGATCTGCCCGCGGTCCGTACCGCGCAGGCCCACCGCGACGTGGATGGAGAAGCCGTCGAGGAGGGCGCGCAGCCGGGCGGCGTAGCGGTCGGCATCGACTGGGCGGAACTCACCGCGGGAGATGCCCTCCGCGATCAGGGCGACGAGGTCGCGGTGCCAGGCGCCCTCGATGGCGGCCTGGCGATCGCGGGCGTCGGCGTCGGCGGCAGCGTTCTGCGAGCGGTTCCAGACCTCCAGCCACAGCGTCCAGTGCGGGTCGCGGTGGCCGTCGGGGACGTACAGGTCGACATAGGCGTCGAGGCGCTCACGGGCGGGGGCCGTGCGGGTGAGCAGCCGGCCGCGCTCGGCGCCCAGTCTGCCCTCGCTCCACTCCAGGGCCTGGAGCAGCAGCTCGTCCTTGGTGCGGAAGTAGTAAAGGAGATGGCCGCTGCTCATGCCGACCTCGCGGCCCAGCGCCGCCATGGTGAGCTTCTCCAGACCGCGCTCGGCGATCATGCCCATGGCGGCGGCGAGTACCTCCTCGCGCGGCGGCGCGTTCCTGCGCGCACCGGCCATCCGTGACTCCTTCAGACCTTCGGCTGCTGTTGTGTGATGCAGTGGATGCCACCGCCACCGGAGAAGATCGTACGGGCGTCCACCAGGGTCACCGTCCGCTCCGGGAAGAGACGGCGGAAGACATCGGCGGCGAGCTCGTCGCGCGGGTCGTCGAAGGCGCAGAGCACGACGCCGCCGTTGCAGAGGTAGTGGTTGATGTAGGAGTAGTCGGCCCAGTGGCCGTCGGCCTCCAGGACGGTCGGGGCGGCCACCTCGACGACCTCCAGAGGGCGGCCGTGCGCGTCCGTCTGGGCGCGCAGGATGCCGATGGCCTCCTTCGTCACCTCGTGGTCGGGGTGCGCCGGGTCCGGCTGGTGGTGGGCGACCACGACGCCGGGGCGGGCGAAGGCGGCGACGATGTCGACATGGCCGAGGGTGCCGAAGCCGTGCGGGGGGTAGTCACCGGTGAGGCCGCGCGGCAGCCAGATCGCCTTGCGGGTGCCGAGCCGGTCGTGGATCTCGGCCTCGACCTCCTCGCGGCTCCAGTGCGGGTTGCGCTCGGGGCCCAGCTGCACGGTCTCGGTCAGCAGGACCGTCCCCTCGCCGTCGACGTGGATCGCGCCGCCCTCGTTGACCAGCTTCGAGGCGTACGTCCTGGCCCCCGCGAGGTCCGCGACGTACGAGGCGATCTTCGCGTCGTGCTCCCAGCGGGCCCACGCCTGGGCGCCCCAGCCGTTGAACGTCCAGTCCACGGCGGCCAGTTCGCCCTTGCCGTTGGTCAGGAACGTGGGACCGATGTCCCGCATCCAGGCGTCGTCGAGGTCGCGCTCGACGGTGTCGACGTCCGGGCCGAGCAGGGCGCGGGCCTCGGCGGACTGTCCGGGGCCGCACACCACCGTCACCGGTTCGAAGCGGCGGACGGTGCGGGCGACCGACGCCCAGGCGGCACGGGAGGCGGCGAGGTCGTCGAGGTCGTCGAAGGTGGGGTTCGGGCCCGGCCACGCCATCCAGGTGCGCTCGTGCGGGGTCCACTCGGCGGGCATGCGGAAGCCGTCGGCGGCAGCAGACATCAGGGGTCCTTGGAGGAATCGGAGGACTGGAGGAAGTGAGGACTGGAGGAAGTGAGGACTGGAGGAAGTGAGGACTAGAGGAAGTAGAGACGGTTCAGGGAGACCGAGTCGGCGGGCTCCGAGCCGATCGGGTCGCCGTCGAGGGTGACCAGGCCGGTGCGCTGGTCGACGTCGACGGCACCGGTACGGGAGTTGAGGCGCAGGTCCGCGGGGCCGATGCCGCGCGTGCCGCGGACGGCGACCCGCCTTCTGCGCGTCGGCATCGAGTCGTTGCCCTGGTCCAGGGCGGCGCGGGCGACGAAGGCGACGGAGAGGTCGGCGGGCGTGGCGCCGTGCGCGCCGAACTGCGGGCCGAGGACGAGGGGTTCGCAAGTATCGGTGGCCGCGTTGGGGTCGCCGGTCACGCCGTACGCCGGGAAGCCGGCCTTCAGGACGAGCTGCGGCTTGGCGCCGAAGAACTCCGGGCGCCACAGCACGATGTCGGCGAGCTTGCCGACCTCGATGGAGCCGACCTCGTGGGCGAGGCCGTGCGCGATGGCGGGGTTGATCGTGAGCTTGGCCATGTAGCGCAGCACGCGTTCGTTGTCGTGGTCCTCGGGGGCGCCGAACTGGGCCTTCATCTTCCCGGCCATCGCGAAGGTACGGCGGACCGTCTCCCCCGCCCGGCCCATGCCCTGCGCGTCCGAGGAGGTGATGCCGATCGCGCCCAGGTCGTGCAGCACGTCCTCGGCGCCCATGGTCCCGGCGCGGATGCGGTCGCGGGCCATGGCGGCGTCGCCGGGCAGGTCGGTCTTCAGGTCGTGGACGGAGACGATCATGCCGTAGTGCTCGGCGACCGCGTCCCGGCCGAAGGGGAGGGTGGGGTTGGTGGAGGAGCCGATGACGTTCGGCACGCCCGCCATCTTCAGCACGTTCGGCACGTGTCCGCCGCCGCAGCCCTCGATGTGGAAGGCGTGGATCGTACGGCCCTCCAGCACCCTGAGGGTGTCCTCCACCGAGAGGCACTCGTTCAGCCCGTCGCTGTGCAGGGCGACCTGGACGTCGTGCTCCTCGGCGACGCGCAGCGCGGTGTCGAGGGCGCGGGTGTGGGCGCCCATGTCCTCGTGCACCTTGAAGCCGGACGCGCCGCCCTCGGCGAGGGCCTCGACGAGCGGTGCGGAGTGGGACGACGAACCGCGGCCCAGGAACCCGATGTTGACCGGCCAGGCGTCGAACGCGTTGAACGCGTGCCGCAGCGCCCAGGGCGAGTTGACGCCGACGCCCCACACCGGTCCGAACTCCTGCCCGATGATCGTGGTCACCCCGGAGGCGAGCGAGGCCTCCATGATGCGCGGGGACAGCAGGTGGACATGCGTGTCGACGGCACCGGCGGTGGCGATCAGCCCCTCGCCGGACACGATCGAGGTGCCCGTGCCGACGACGACGTCCACCCCGTCGAGCGTGTCGGGGTTCCCGGCGCGCCCGATCGAGCAGATCCGCCCCTCCCGGATCCCGATGGACACCTTCCGGATGCCCTGCGCCGCGTCGATCACGACGACGTTGCTGATCACCACGTCACAGGTCTCGCGTACGGCGGCGGCCTTGAGGTGCAGCCCGTCGCGGGCGGTCTTGCCGAACCCGGCGAGGAACTCGTCGCCGTACGACTGGGAGTCCGACTCGACCTTGACCGTCAGCCCGGAGTCGCCGAGGCGGACGCGGTCGCCGGCGCGGGGGCCGTGGGTGGCGGCGTACTCGTACGGGGTGAGGTGGCGGGCCTCGGCGGGGTGGCCTCCGGGGCGGCTCATCGCTCGACCTCCCGGTCAGGGGTTTCCGGTACGCCGAGGTAGCCGCAGGCGGCGGCGCGGCGCAGCGCCTCCTCGCGGGCGCCGGGCGCGTCCAGCGGTCCGTCGACGAGACCGGCGAAGCCGACGGCGACGCGGGCACCGCCGACCGGCACGAGGCCGACCTCCAGCGACTCCCCCGGCCCGAACCGCACCGACGAGCCGGCGGGCACGGCCAGCCGCATCCCGTAGGCGTCGGCGCGGGCGAAGTCGAGCCGCGGGTTGGCCTCGAAGAAGTGGAAGTGGGAGGTGACGGAGACGGGCACGGTCGCGGTGTTGGTGACCGTCAGCCGTACGACCGGCTCGGGCTCGGTGTGCTCGGGCCCCGGCAGCAGCGCGCCCGGGCCGTCCTCGCCCAGCCCGCCGCCGATCGGGTCGCTGACGACCGCGAGCCGCGAACCGTCGTCGAATACGGCCTCGACATGCACCTCGGTGACGACGTCGGCGACGCCAGGCAGCACGTCGGCCGGGCCGAGGACCGCGCGGGCGCGCTCGATGGCCTCGGCGAGCCGGGCGCCGTCCCGGGCGGCCTCGCAGACGGTGTCCGCGATCAGCGCGGTGGCCTCCGGCACGTTCAGCCGCAGGCCGCGGGCGCGGCGGGCGCGGGCCAGCTCGGCGGCTCCGAAGAGCAGCAGCCGGTCACGTTCCGTGGGGGTCAGTCTCACGACGCGGCACCTCCTTGCTTCCACCCACTTAGAGCACCACTCTAAACACAGGGTTCGCGAAACAGAAGCATCGATGGAGGAGCGCAGGTCACGTCACATTGAACGTCGCTCAAAGTGTCAGGCGGCCGTCGCGGGGTGCCGAGCGCTGGTCAGCCCGCTTCCAGCCCAGGGAGGAACCGGGCGGCGCCGAACGCCGGCTTCAGGTCCGTGAACCAGGTCGCGCCCTCGTCGTACGCCGCGAAGAACGGGCGGTCGACCAGGTCCGGGTCGCGGGCCTGGATCAGGTGCAGGACGAAGACCTTCTCGCCTGCCACCTCGGCGACGCCGTCCACGCAGACCTTGCCGGGCATCGCCGACATGACCGGGCCCCGGACGGTGCGGGCGAGGCCGGAGACGCGGGCGTAGGCGTTGCGGAAGATGGCGTGGCCACGGGCCAGGGGGACGCCGAACCAGCCCTGCGGACCGGTGTCCCGCTCCACGAACTGGTAGTACGGCACCGCGCCCAGGCTGGTCGTCTCCTCCCACAGCTCGGCCCAGGCGTCCGCGCTGTCGTTGATCCCGGCCACCAGCGGGCCCTGGCAGCGGATCACGGCTCCGGTGTCGCGGACGCGGCGCATCGCCTCCCGCACGACGGGCGGGCGGAGCTCCTGCGGGTGCGTGAAGTGGGCCATCAGGGCGAGATGGCGGCCGCTCGCCACGACCTGCTCGAAGAGGCGGAGCAGCTCGTCGGCATCGCGGTCGGTCGTGAAGCGGTACGGCCAGAAGGCGAGCGACTTGGTGCCGATGCGCACCGAGCGGATCGTGTCGATCTCCAGGAGCGGCTCGACATAGCGGCGCAGCACGTCCGTGCTCATCACCAGCGGGTCGCCGCCGGTGATCAGGGCGCTGGCCACCTCCGGGTGGGCGCGCAGATAGGCGCTGGTGGCGGCGATGTCGTCGGTGGCGATGCGCAGGTCGGCCTCGCCGACGAACTGCGGCCAGCGGAAGCAGTAGGTGCAGTAGGCGTGGCAGGTCTGGCCCTGGCGCGGGAAGACCAGCACGGTCTCCGGGTACTTGTGCTGGAGGCCCGTGAGGCGGCGGCCCTCGTGCACGGGGACGTTGGCGTCGAGCTGGCCCGAGGGGTGCGGGTTGAGCCTCATCCGGATCTCGTGGGCCGCACGCAGGACTTCGGCCTTGGGCGCCTGACGGGCGAGCAGGCCGGCCATCCGGCGGACATCGGGCGCGGGCAGCATCCCGGCCTGCGGGAACGTCAGCCGGAAGATCGGATCCTCGGGCACGGCCGACCAGTCGATCAACTCGTCGACGACATACGCGTTCGTACGGAACGGCAGGACCGACGAGACCGCCCGCAGCGCCAGTCGCTGATCGTCCGTCAGGGACACACGCCGCAGCAGACCGTCCAGGTCACGGGGCGTGAAGGCGCGGAAACGGGGGTGGTGCGCTGAACTCATGGTGCCGGGGCCCTCTATTCCGTGACCAGGACCGTAGACGGCCGCAACTCCACGAAGGCGGCCGCCTGCGCATCGTACTTCTCCCCGAAGTGGTGGATGAGCCGTCGATGCAGCTCGCTCTCGTCGTCGACGACGATGACCTCGTGCGCCCCGGACCCGCTCAGCGCCGGGCTGTACGCGCTGAGTCGGTCGAGCCGGCGGCGGGCCAGATAGGTGACGAGGTCGGGCGCGGCGACGTACAGGCGGTCGTCGGCGAAGACGAAGCGGCAGGTGAACTCGCGCCGCCCGTCGGTGGCGTCGACGAGGGTGACGGGGAGACGGGTGAACCGTTCCATCGGCATGCCCTGCTGCCACAGTTCGTCGAAGCGCTGCTCCACGAAGGTGCCGAGCGGGGAGCGGACCGCGACCTCCAGCTGGACGCCCTCGCCGGAGAGCCGGCCGACGGTGAGGAAGGACACCAGGCAGCGCTCGTCCCAGCGGTAGAGGGTGACGCCGGGGGACGTCGAGCACAGCCGTACCTCCAGCAGTTGCCGGGAGGTGTCGTCCAGACGGCGCGCGAACTCGTCGAGGGTGCGCAGGTTGCGCATGATGTCGCGGCGGATGTCGGCGCTCTGCTCGCCGAGTTCCCGGCCGCGCAGGATGACGGCGAGGGAGTCCGGGTCGAGGAGGAGGATCTGGACGCGGGTGCCGTGCGCGGTGGCGGACCTGATGCCCCGGAAGAGACGCTCGGAGAACTGCGGGCCGAACAGGTTGGAGAAGGTGTCCAGGACCTTCACATTGGACGTCGAGCCGTACACCTGTGCGGCGAACCACTCGTAGTCCAGCCGGGTGTGTTCGCGGACGCGGCCCTCCTGGGCCCGGGATATCAGCGGTCCGATGACGAACACGGTGACGACCACGCCGATGATGTCGGTGCCGAGGTTGAGGGCGAGGTTCTGGCCGTAGTTGCCCATCGTCGAGGCCCGCCACAGCAGCAGGCCCGCGACGGCGGTGAGCAGCGCGAGCACGGTGAGACTCTGCGGGCGGCGCGGCGTCCGTAACGTCCGCATGAGCCAGCGCAGCCGTGGCATCGGCGACCGTCCGCTCACGCGTGCTCCCTCCCCCGTGGAATCAGGAGATACCCGCACGGGGGAGGCGATACGCGTCGAACGGACGGGCGGGGTTCGGTCAGCCCAGCGGGTGCATCCAGCCGTGCTTGTCCTCCGTGATGCCGCGCTGGATGTCGAGGAGGGCCTGGCGGAGCCTGAGGGTGACCTCGCCCGGCTCGCCGTCGGACTGCTTCCACTCGGCGGTGGCACGCTTGACCGTGCCGACCGGGGTGATGACGGCGGCGGTGCCGCAGGCGAAGACCTCGGTCAGGGTGCCGTTCTCGGAGTCGGTCTGCCACTGGTCGATGGAGACGCGGGCCTCCACCGACTCGTAGCCGAGGTCGCGGGCGACGGTCAGCAGGGAGTCACGGGTGACGCCCTCCAGGATGGAGCCGGTGAGGGTCGGGGTGAGGATCTTGTTGCCGTACACGAAGTACAGGTTCATGCCGCCGAGTTCCTCGACCCACTTGTGCTCGACCGCGTCGAGGTAGCAGACCTGGTCACAGCCCTGCGCGGCGGCCTCTGCCTGGGCGAGCAGGGAGGCCGCGTAGTTGCCGCCCGTCTTGGCGTCACCCATGCCGCCGGGGACGGCGCGGACGCGGTCCTCGGACGCCCAGATGGAGACCGGCTTCACACCGCCCGGGAAGTAGGCGCCCGCCGGGGAGGCGATGACGATGAAGAGGTACTCGTTGGCGGGCTTCACGCCCAGGCCGACCTCGGTCGCGATCATGAAGGGACGCAGGTAGAGGGAGTCCTCGCCGCCGTGCGCGGGCACCCAGTCCTTGTCCTGCTGGACCAGGGCGTCGCAGGCCTCGATGAACGTCTCGACCGGCAGCTCCGGCATCGCCAGGCGCTTGGCGGAGCGCTGGAAGCGCTTGGCGTTCTGGTCCGGGCGGAAGGTGGCGACCGAGCCGTCGGGGCGACGGTAGGCCTTCAGCCCCTCGAAGATCTCCTGGGCGTAGTGCAGGACGTTGGTCGCCGGGTCGAGGGGGATCGGCGCGTACGGAACGAGCTGGCCGTCGTGCCAGCCCCGGCCCTCGGTCCACTTGATCGTCACCATGTGGTCGGTGAAGTGGCGGCCGAACCCGGGGTTGGCCAGCATCGCCTCGCGCTCCGCTGCGGCGAGCGGATGGGCGGAGGGCTTGAGCTCGATCGTGGGCGTCGTCATGAGTGGTTGTCCTTCACCGGGGTTGTAAGTGACGGGCCGCGCTCACGCCCGCACGGCCGGTGGCCAGTGTTAGGACGTCCGAGCATTACCTCATACCGCGGCTCCGCGTTCGATTATCGCGCGGAGGCGTGGGCGGAAGGAATCGGCGTGAATGCGACCCAGGGGTCGATGGTGGCACCCCGGCGGGGACATGGGGAAGCCGCCGGGCGCCTGGGCTACCCGACGGCTTCGTGCGGCGCGGCGGGTCAGCCGGCTACTCGTACGGAGAGCGCGTCACCGATCTCGGAGGTGGAGCGGGCGGGCAGCGCGCCGCGCTCCGCGAGGTCGGCGGAGACGGCGTCCTCGATGCGGGCGGCCTCGGCCTCGTAGCCGAGGTGGCGCAGCAGGAGGGCGACCGACAGGACCGTGGCGGTGGGGTCGGCCTTGCCCTGGCCGGCGATGTCCGGGGCCGAGCCGTGGACCGGCTCGAACATGGACGGGAACTCGCCGCTCGGGTTGATGTTGCCGGAGGCGGCCACGCCGATGCCGCCGGAGACGGCCGCGGCGAGGTCGGTGATGATGTCGCCGAAGAGGTTGTCGGTGACGATCACGTCGAACCGCTCGGGCTGGGTGACCAGGTAGATGGTCGCCGCGTCGACGTGGATGTACTCGGTGGTGACCTCGGGGTACTCCGCGGCCACCTGGTTGAAGATGTTCGTCCACAGGTGCCCGGCGAAGGCCAGCACGTTGTTCTTGTGGACCAGCGTGAGCTTCTTGCGCGGGCGGGCCTGGGCGCGTGCGAAGGCGTCACGGACCACGCGCTCGACACCGAAGGCCGTGTTCACGGAGACCTCGGTGGCGACCTCGTGCGGCGTGCCCTTGCGGATGGTGCCGCCGTTGCCGGTGTACGGGCCCTCGGTGCCCTCGCGGACGACGACGAAGTCGATCTCGGGCTGGCCGGCCAGCGGGGTGGCGACGCCCGGGAGGAGCTTCGACGGACGCAGGTTGACGTGGTGGTCGAAGGCGAAGCGGAGCTTGAGCAGGAAGCCGCGCTCCAGGACGCCGGAGGGAACGCTCGGGTCGCCGATGGCGCCGAGCAGGATGGCGTCGTGCCGCTTCAGCGCGTCGAGGTCGGCGCCGGTGAGGGTCTCACCGGTGGCGTGGTAGCGCTTGGCGCCGAAGTCGTACTCCTGGGTCTCCAGCTTCACATCCTGCGGAAGGACGGCGGAGAGGACCTTGAGGCCTTCGGCCACGACTTCCTGGCCGATGCCGTCACCGGGAATCACTGCGAGATTGATGCTGCGAGACATGTCGGCACCCTACTCCTCGTCCCATGGGATGACACACACTGTCCGCCATACGGACGCCGGGCGGGGGTCGGCGTCATCCTGTTGGCCGCCGTTCACCCGTATGTGGGGCCGGTGTTGGGATTCGCTGGGAACTTCTCCCGCATGGAGACCCCTGACTTCGGCATTCCGCCGCAGCTCGCCCGCCGGATGAGCATGGCCGAGCAGTACGAGTACCTGCGCACCCGGCTCACCCGGCGCCGCACCCTGGTGACGGCGGGCGCGGTGGCGAGCGGGCTGCTGGCCGGCTGCTCGACGGCGTCCGGCAGCACGGTCGCGAGCCCGGCCCCGGCCCCGGCCACGTCGCGGGTCCGCGGCGCGGCCGTCCGCCCCTTCGGCCGTCACCTCGCCTTCGGCGCGGACCCGAAGACCCGGATGCGGATCTCCTGGCAGGTGCCGTTCGCGGTCGAGCGGCCGTTCGTCCGGGTGGGGCTGCGGCCCGACGACCTGAGCCGCCGTGTCGAGGCCGAGGTGCGCAACCTGCACACGCCGGGGGTACAGGGGGTGCGGCCGGCGGTCGAGCAGTACTACGTGCACGCGGCCCTGGACGGCCTGAAGCCCGGCACGACGTACTACTACGGCGTCGGCCACGACGGCTGGGACCCGGTCTCCCCCGTCCACCGCTCGACGATCACCTCGTTCCGTACCGCCCCCGCGACCCCGGAGCGGTTCGTGTTCACCGCCTTCGGCGACCAGGGCGTCGGCACGGCCGCGAGCACCAACGACCACGTCCTGCTGCGCCAGAAGCCGGCCTTCCATCTGCACGCGGGCGACATCTGCTACGCCGACGTCAACGGCGCGGGCAAGAAGACGGACGGGTACGACCCCCAGTTCTGGGACCTGTTCCTCAAGCAGACCGAGACGGTCGCGAAGTCGGTGCCGTGGATGGTGACCACCGGCAACCACGACATGGAGGCCTGGTACTCACCGGACGGCTACGGCGGCCAGCTGGCCCGCTTCTCCCTCCCGGACAGCGGCTTCGACCCGCACGGGGCGCCGGGCGTGTACGCGTTCACCTACGGCAACGTCGGCTTCGTGGCGTTGGACGCGAACGACGTGTCGTACGAGATCCCCGCCAACTTCGGCCACACCGGAGGCCGGCAGACCAAGTGGCTGGACCGCACGCTCGGCGAGCTGCGGGCGGCGAAGGACGTCGACTTCGTGGTCGTCTTCTTCCACCACTGCGCGTACTCGACCTCGCAGCACGCCTCGGACGGCGGTGTCCGCAAGGAGTGGCTGCCGCTGTTCGCGAAGCACCAGGTGGACCTGGTGATCAACGGGCACAACCATGTGTATGAGCGCACGGACGCGATCAGGCAGGGGGAGGTCGGCAGGACCGTGCCGATCGGCGCGTCGACGGATCCGCAGCGGGACGGAATCGTCTACGTCACCGCGGGCGGCGGCGGCCGGAACCTCTACTCGTTCCCCACGGGCGTCAAGGACAGCTACGAGGGACACGTCACCCGGCACAACGAGGTGAAGACCTTCCACTGGACGAAGTCCCAGGCC
The DNA here is from genome assembly GCF_044746205.1 of Streptomyces sp. NPDC086549. Taxonomy (NCBI): domain Bacteria; kingdom Bacillati; phylum Actinomycetota; class Actinomycetes; order Kitasatosporales; family Streptomycetaceae; genus Streptomyces; species Streptomyces sp. NPDC086549. Next base: position 230,544 of record NZ_JBIVBS010000013.1, read on the forward strand.
CCCAGCGCGGAGACGGTGGAGTGGTCGCGCGTCCGGTACACCGGCTTCTCCTTCCTCTCGGTCGAGGCGGAGGCGGGTACGACCCCGAGGCTGAAGGTGTCGGCCCTGGCGCAGAGCGGCGAGCGGATCGACCACTTCGAGGTGCGGCGCGGCGGATGAGGCCGCGCCGCACCTCACGGGTGCGGCTCCCGGCTGTGGGGTGGCGCGGCTCGGCTCAGTGGCCGGTCTCGCCGCCGTTGTCGCGGCGGTCGAGGGCGCGCTGGAGGGCGGCTGCGGCGTTCTTGCGGTCGGACTCGCTCGTGCGGGACACGTGGCGGACTCGGCGGCGGACGGTCGTCTCGGCCATGGGAAATCGACTCCTTCGGCAAACCTGGAGGTTCGGCAAGGTTCGGCAAGGGGGGATACGAGACGCCGGAAGGGGCGGGGAGCGGTGCCGCAGGGGTTGCCTGCACGGGGCCCGGCTCACGACCGCCATTCGCTTGATCGAGCGAGACGTTCGGCTTCTACAAAGCTAAAGGAGGGACGCGCTCCTGTCTCCACAATTACTCGGACTTCCTACTATCTGAGACGGCCGATCCGGTCACACCGCCGTGAGCTGGCCTTTCTTCATACGGGGTGAGGCCGGCCGTCAGAGCACGTCACCGTCCCGCCAGTCGAACAACAGCTCGTGGGCGGGGTCGAGCGGACCGGCGAGCGCGGGCCGCACAAAGGTGCTGCCCTCCTCCTCCGAAAGGCGGACGATCCCGTCCGGCGAGAGCGCGTGGACGCGTCCGGTCCACAGCTGCCAGCCACGGGCGGCGTAGAGCCGGGCGCCGTCGTCGCTCGCGGAGAGCGCACCGAGGTCGTAGGCCCGGTCGACGAACCGCTCCAGCGCCTCCATCACCCGCCCGCCCAGTCCGGTACGGCGCGCGTCGGGCCGTACGCCGACGGCCTCCACGTATCCGGTGCGCAGCCAGCGCCCCCGGTGTCGTGTCCGCCGCATCACGACCGAGCCGTGCGCGGCGAGCCCGGTGCCGTCGTACACGAGGGCGTGGATGCCGCCGAGGCCGTGCTCCCAGTCCTGGTCGTCGAAGTCCCCCTCGAACGCCGCGTCCAGCAGGGCGCGGGCGGCGCGCAGGTCGGCGGGGTCGAGCTCGGCGGTGTGGGCGGTGCGCAGCCGGAGAGTCATGGGATCACGCTAGAGCGCGCTCGCCACCGCTGTCCGGAAGCCTTCCGGGTCCTCCGCCCACGGCTGGTGGCCCGCGTCCGGGAGGGTCACCCGGCGGACGTGGGGCAGGGCTTCGGCGAGGGAGTCGACGGCGGCGCGGGGGCGGATGTCCCGGGCGCCGTCGACGATCAGCACCGGCACGTCGAGGGCCCGGCAGGCGGTGGCCAGCTCGGGAGTGCCCCAGGTGCGCTCGCGTTCCTCGTTGAGCGCCCTGCCGCACGCATGGTTGATGCCGAACCACGGGTCGGCCATGCGCCGGGCGGGCTCCAGGGCCCCGTCCCGGTCCTCGAACTCCACGGACCACTGCAGGACGGCCCGCTCCCGTTCCTCGTCCTCCGTACGCTCGGCGCGATCGGTCAACTCCTGCCAGCGGGCGAGGCGTTCGGGATGGTCGGCGAGACGGGTGCGGAAGCCATGGCGGTAGCCGGGGTGCCAGTCGGTGTCCGGACCGATGCCCGTGCCCGCGACGTACACCAGCGTGCTCACCCGGTCCGGGTGCGCCAGGGTGTAGCTCAGTGCCAGCTGCGCGCCCCAGGAATGGCCGAGCACCGCCATCCGCGCCGGCCCGAAGTGCCGTCGTACGGCGTCCAGATCCGCGACGAACCGCTGGCTCGTCCACGGCCCGTCACAGCGCTGCGAGCGCCCGCACCCGCGCTGGTCCCAGCGGATCACCGGGGTCACGTCCGCGAGCAGCTCGGCCACGTCACCGAACATGTCCCACAGGCCCGGCCCGCCGTGGCACAGCACCAGCGGGTCACCCGCGCCGCCCGAGCGCCGCGCCCACAGCCGTATCCCGTCGTCCGTCGTCACCGTCATGGGCCCAGTTTGACTGCCGGGCAATTGGAAACGGGCCGGGAAGCCTGTTCGGGTGGCAGGCTTCCCGGCCCGTTGCTCGGGGGGAGGGCTGATCAGCCCATGTGCGGGTACGTGTAGTCGGTCGGCGGGACCAGCGTCTCCTTGATGGCGCGGGCCAGGGTCCAGCGCAGCAGGTTCTGCGGGGCGCCGGCCTTGTCGTTGGTGCCGGAGGCGCGGCCGCCGCCGAAGGGCTGCTGGCCGACCACGGCGCCGGTCGACTTGTCGTTGATGTAGAAGTTGCCCGCCGCGTAGCGGAGCTTCTCCATCGTGTGGGCCGCCGCGGCGCGGTCGTTGGAGATGACCGCGCCGGTCAGGGCGTAGTCGGAGACCGACTCCATCTGCTCCAGCATCTCGTCGTACTTGTCGTCCTCGTAGACGTACACACCGAGGACCGGGCCGAAGTACTCGGTGCGGAAGACCTCGTTCTCCGGGTCGGTGCACTCGATGACGGTCGGACGGACGAAGTAGCCGACGGAGTCGTCGTAGGAGCCGCCCGCGACGATCGTGCAGGTCGGGTCCTCCTCGGCGCGGTCGATGGCGGCCTTGTTCTTGGCGAAGGCACGGTCGTCGATCACGGCGCCGATGAAGTTCGACAGGTCGGTGACGTCACCCATGGTGAGGTAGTCGACCTCGGCGGCGAACTCCTCCTTGAAGCCCGAGTTCCAGATGGAGGCCGGGATGTAGGCGCGGGAGGTCGCGCTGCACTTCTGGCCCTGGTACTCGAAGGCACCGCGGGTGAGGGCGGTCTTCAGGACGGCGCGGTCGGCGCTCGGGTGGGCGACCAGGAAGTCCTTGCCACCGGTCTCGCCGACCAGGCGGGGGTAGGTGCGGTACTTCTCGATGTTGTTGCCGACCGTCTTCCACAGGTACTGGAAGGTCCTGGTCGAGCCGGTGAAGTGGATGCCGGCGAGGTCGCGGTGCTCAAGGGCGACCTTGGAGACCTCGATGCCGTCGCCGGTGACGAGGTTGATGACGCCCTTGGGCAGACCGGCCTCCTCCAGCAGCTGCATGAGGAGGACAGCGGCGTGGGTCTGCGTCGGGGACGGCTTCCAGACCACCACGTTGCCCATCAGCGCGGGCGCGGTGGGCAGGTTGCCCGCGATGGCGCTGAAGTTGAACGGCGTGATCGCGTAGACGAAGCCCTCCAGCGGGCGGTGGTCCATGCGGTTCCACACGCCCGGGGAGTTGGCCGGGGGCTGCTCGGCCAGGATCTGGCGGGCGTAGTGGACGTTGAAGCGCCAGAAGTCGACCAGCTCGCAGGGGCTGTCGATCTCGGCCTGCTGGGCGGTCTTGGACTGGCCGAGCATGGTGGAGGCCGCGATGGTCTCGCGCCAGGGGCCGGCCAGCAGCTCGGCGGCGCGCAGGATGATCGCCGCGCGGTCGTCGAAGGACATCGCGCGCCAGGCGGGCGCGGCGGCGAGGGCCGCGTCGACGGCGTCCCGCGCGTCCTGCTGGGTGGCGTTGCGGAGCGTGCCGAGGACGGCCTTGTGGTTGTGCGGCTGGACGACCTGGAAGGCCTCGCCGCCGCCCATCCGCTTCTCCCCGCCGATGGTCATCGGCAGGTCGATCGGGTTCTCGGCCAGCTCCTTCAGCTTGACCTCCAGGCGGGCACGCTCGGGCGAGCCGGGGGCGTAGCCGTGCACCGGCTCGTTGACGGGGGTGGGGACCTGGGTCACAGCGTCCATGAGATCCTTGACTCCTTGTACGTGAGCGGGTGTTCGGGCTCAGCCCTTGGTGATCATGCTGCGGACGAAGAAGCGCAGGTTCGCCGGCTTCTCCGCGAGGCGGCGCATGAAGTAGCCGTACCAGTCGGTGCCGTAGGCGGTGTAGACGCGCATGCGGTGGCCCTCGGCGGCGAGGCGCAGGTGCTCCTCGCCGCGGATGCCGTAGAGCATCTGGAACTCGTACTCGTCCAGTTTGCGCCCGGCCTGGTGGGCGAGCTCCTGGGCGATGGAGATCAGGCGCGGGTCGTGGGACCCGATCATCGGGTACCCCTCGCCCTCCATCAGCGTCTTCAGGATGCGGACGTACGCCTTGTCGATCTCGTGCTTCTGCTGGTAGGCGACCTCGGCGGGCTCCTTGTACGCGCCCTTCACGAGCCGCACCCGGCTGCCGGCCGCGGCGAGGCGGCGGGCGTCGGCCTCGGTGCGGAAGAGGTAGGCCTGGATGACGCAGCCGGTCTGCGGGAAGTCCTTCCGCAGCTCCTCGTGGATGGCGAACATCGAGTCGAGGGTGGTGTGGTCCTCGGCGTCGAGGGTGACCGTGGTGCCGATCGCGGCGGCGGCCTCGACGACGGGGCGGACGTTCTCCAGGGCGAGCTCGTGGCCGCCCTCCAGCGCCTGGCCGAACATCGACAGCTTGACCGACATCTCGACCTTGGTGCCGAGCCCCAGGTCCTTGATGCGGTCGATGAGCAGCAGGTACGCGTCCCGGGCGGCGGTGGCCTGCTCACGGGTGGTGATGTCCTCGCCGACCACGTCCATGGTCAGCTCCAGGCCCTTGGCGGTGAGCTCCCGGATGATCGGGACGATGTCACCGACGGTCTCGCCGGGGATGAAGCGGTCGACGACCTGCTTGGTCACCGGGGCCGCCGAGATCAGGCGTCGCATCCGGTCGCTGCGCGAAGCGGCGAGAATCACGGGACCCAGCACGGGGCACCTCCACAACAAGACCTACGGAATGCCGACCCGACGCAGATGATTTTTTGGGTACGGCACGGAGAACCACCGTGAAATCTAAGGATCCCTCCGATCGTCTGCCATCGACAGCTGTCACGCATCCGCGTGCGGGATCTCAGACAGATGTATGAAGGCAGACCGGAATTGCGACAGAATGCCCGAGTGGCGACGGATGCTGGACCTTTTCACTACGCGGGCGGCTACCAGGAGCTGGTGGACGAGATCTCGGAGCTGCTGGGGGCGCCCGCGACCCTGGAGAACCGGGACTTCGAGCTGATCGCCTTCGGGGCGTACGACAGCGAGGGCGACCTGGATCCCTCGGCCCTGGACCCGGTGCGCACCCGCTCGATCCTGACCCGGCGCTCCACGGCGGCGGTGCGGACGTGGTTCGAGGGCTTCGGCATCACCCGGGCCACGGAACCGGTGCGGATCCCGCCGACGCCCGAGGCCGGCGTCTACCGCGGGCGCATCTGCCTGCCGGTGCGCCATCGGGGTGTCGTCCTCGGCTATGTCTGGCTGCTGGACGACGACCCGGGTCCGACGGACGCGCAGCTGGCCGCCGCCATGCGGGTGACGGGCCGGATCGGCGCGCTGCTCGCCGACGAGGCGCGGGCGGGGGCCGATCTGAGCCGGGAGCTGCGGGCGGTGCTGACCGCGGAGAGCGGCTGGCAGCGGGACATGGCGGTGGTGGAGCTGCGCACCGCCCTCGGCCCCCGCGCGGACGGCCCCCACACGGTGGTCTGTGTCGCCCCCTGGCCCTCCGCGGACCCGGAGCAGGCCCCGTCCCCGCGTACGGTCCCGCACGCCACCGCCCTGTGCACGGTGCCGTGGGGTGGGGGTGCCTCCCACGCCCTCAAGGCAGCGGGGGAGACTGGTCAGAGCCTCGCGATCCTGGTGCGGCTGCGCTCGACGGATGTGGCCGCACCCGCGCTGACGGCGGCCACGCGGCTGCTGAAGGAGGCGGAGGGGACGCGCGGGCACGCGGCCGGGGCCGCCGCCGGTATCGGCGAACCCCGCGCCGGCCTCGCCGACCTCGGCGCCGTCTGGCGGGAGGCCTCCGCCGCCGCGCGGGCCGCGCTGGCCGAGCCGCGGCTCGGGCCCGTCGCCGAGTGGGGGCGCATCGGGCCGTACCGGATGCTGACCGCGCTGCCCCCCAAGTCCGTCCACGACCCCGTGGTCGGCCCGCTCCTCTCCCCTGCGCACCAGGAGCTGGCCCGCACCGCCGAGGTCTATCTGGACCGCGCGGGCCAGGCCGGGCGTGCCGCCGCCGAACTGGGCATCCACCGCCAGACCCTCTACTACCGGCTGTCCCGCGTGGAACAGCTGACGGGCCTCGACCTGGACGACGGCGAGGACCGGCTGCTGCTGCACATGGCGTTGAAGGGGGCGCGGCTCTAGAACCCGTCCCCCGCGGCGGCCGTCCCCACGGCGATCGGACGCTCCGTCGCATCGCCGAATCCCGGGACGAGCCGGGCCGGTTCGGTGGCACCCGGGGATCGGCAGGCTTTCATGCCGTACCCGGACGGACTGCGGGTCGCCCGCCGCCGCCGGGCGGAGGAGCCGCGGGAGGGACCGGTCACGTCCGCGTGGCGGCCTCGACGACCTGGCGCAGGCCCTCCGTCAGGACGTCCCCGTCGGGGGCGGTCTTCGGGTCGAAGATCCACTGCGCGATGAGGCCCGACATCAGCGTCAGGTAGAACCGGCCCAGCGTGTCCGCGGTCTCGTCGGACACGTCCTCCTCCGGTACGTCCATGAGCAGCGCGACCATGCCCCGCCCGCCCTCGCGCTGCGCACGGGCCAGATGGTCGCGCACCTCGGGCAGATCGATGGTCATGACCTCCATGCTGAGCCGCCAGATCGAGCCGGGCTCCCGCATGGAGTCGACGATGTTCGACCACACCTCGCGGAACCGCTCCAACGAGCCGGGCGCACCGCTGAGCCCCGCGTCCCCACCACCTTCGAAGGACATCTCGTCCACCAGGGAGATGTACGCCTGTGCGAGGAGCGTGTCCTTCGAGCCGTAGTGATAGCCGATCGAGGCCAGGTTCGTCCCCGACTCCTTGACGATGTCGCGCGCCGTCGTGCGCGCGAAGCCCTTCTCCAGAAGGCAGCGCTTGGCGCCTTCGAGCAGATCCTCACGGTGTCCCATGCGGACCAGCCTACCTCCGATCCATACGAGCGTCCTAGACGCATGACCTATACAAACGTTCTAGACAAGCGTTTAAGACGCCTGTACATTCGCTGTCATGACGAACTCGACGAGCACCACCACGACCCCGACCGCCCGTGCCGGCCGCCGCGAATGGACGGCGCTCGGCGTGCTGATGCTTCCGCTGCTGCTGGTCTCGATGGATGTCTCGGTCCTCTACTTCGCGGTCCCGGCCATGAGCGCGGACCTGCGGCCGACCGGCACCCAGCAGCTGTGGATCTTCGACATCTACGGCTTCGTCCTGGCCGGCCTGCTGATGACGATGGGCTCGCTGGGCGACCGCATCGGCCGCCGCCGGCTCCTGCTCATGGGCGCCGCCGCCTTCAGCGCCGCCTCGCTGCTGGCGGCGTACGCGAACAGCGCCGAGACCCTGATCGCGGCCCGCGCGATCCTCGGCATCGGCGGCGCGACCCTGATGCCGTCGACGATGGCCCTGCTGCGCACGATGTTCACCGACCCCGGCGAGCGCGCGAAGGCGATCGGCCTGTGGTCCGGCGTGATGACAGGCGGGATCGCGCTCGGCTCGGTGATGAGCGGCGTCCTCGTCGAGCACTTCTGGTGGGGCTCGGTCTTCCTGGTCAACCTGCCCGCGATGGCGCTGCTGCTGGTCCTCGGCCCGTTCCTGCTCCCCGAGTCGAAGAACCCGAACCCCGGCCGCTTCGACTGGCCGAGCATCCCCCTGTCGATGGCCGCCGTGCTCCCCGTCATCTACGGCCTGAAGGAGATCCCGTCCGAGGGCTGGGACATCCGTTACGGCGCCTCGATCGCCGTCGGCCTGCTCTTCGCCGCGCTGTTCGTCCGCCGGCAGCGCACCGCGGCCTCTCCGCTGATCCCGCCGGCCCTGCTCCGCGGCCACGGCTTCACCCCGGCGGTGGTCCTGACCCTCGTGTCCGCGTTCGGCATGATGGGCTCGGCCATCTTCACCACCCAGTACCTGCAGTCCGTGCTCGGCAAGACCCCGCTCCAGGCCGCGCTGTGGAGCCTGCTCCCGTCGGTGTTCATCGGTGTGGCGGCACCGGTGACGACGCAGATCGTCCAGAAGGGCGTCAACCGCGGGTACGTCGTCGCCGCCGGCTTCGCCATCACGGCGGGCGGCTACGCGATGCTCACCCTCGCAGGGACCGACTCCCTGTGGCTGGTGCTCGCCGCGTCCGGCGTCCTGGCCTGCGGGGTCGTGGTGGTCATGTCCCAGCTGACCGACCTCGCGATGGGCACCGCCCCGGTCGAGCAGGCGGGCACGGCCTCCTCCCTGCTGGAGACCGGCACGGAGTTCGGCGGCGCGCTCGGGATGGCGGTCCTCGGCTCCATCGGCACCGCCGTCTACCGCCACGAGATCCCGGACTCGGCCCCGGCCGCGGCCCACGAGACCCTCGGTGGCGCGCTGGCGACCGCCGCCCGCCTTCCGGGCCACGCGGGCGACGCCCTGGTCACGGCGGCGCGGGAGGCGTTCGTCAGCGGGATGCAGGGCGCGGCGATCGCCGGGGCGGTGCTGCTGGCGGGGGCGGCGGCCGGGGCGGCGCTGACCCTGCGCCGGATCCACCTGCTTGAGCCGGAGGCGGTGGCCGTCCCGGAGCCGGAGCCGGTAGCCGACTGACACGACACCGACCGACACGACACGCGAAAGCACCGGGCGGGCTGGATCCACCAGCCCGCCCGGCGCTTTGTCACGGGGCGACCCGTCTCGGCCGTCCGGCGTGCGGACGAGGTCTTTCAGGCCGAAGCGGGGGCCTGGGGGCGGCAGCCCCCAGGGACGGTCACCTCAGACGAGGTTCACCGAACGGGCGAACGTCGCCCCGATCTCCTCGGCGACATCACCCAGCACGCCGGCGGCCACCGTGTCGTCGACGGTCAGCACGGCCAGCGCCTCGCCGCCCGCCACCGAGCGGGCGACCTGCATGCCGGCGATGTTGATGCCCGCCTCGCCGAGGATGCGGCCGACGGTGCCGACGACGCCCGGACGGTCCTCGTACCGCAGGACGACCATGTGCTCGGCGAGCGCGAGGTCGACGTCGTAGTCGCCGACCGCGACGATCTTCTGCTGGTGCTTCGGGCCGGACAGGGTGCCGGAGACCGACACCTCCTCGCCGTTGCCGAGGGTGCCGCGCACGGTCACGACGTTGCGGTGGTCCGTCGCCTCGGAGCTGGTGGTGAGGCGGACCTCGACACCGCGCTCCTGGGCGAACAGCGGGGCGTTGACGTACGACACCGTCTCGTCGACGACGTCCTCGAAGACGCCCTTGAGCGCGGACAGCTCCAGCACCTTCACGTCGTGCTGGGTGATCTCGCCGTACACCTCGACGTCGAGGCGGACCGCGACCTCGCCCGCGAGCGCGGTGAAGATGCGGCCGAGGCGCTCCGCGAGCGGCAGACCCGGCTTGACGTCCTCGGCGATGACACCGCCCTGGACGTTCACCGCGTCCGGCACCAGCTCACCGGCGAGCGCGAGGCGCACCGACTTGGCGACGGCGATTCCGGCCTTCTCCTGCGCCTCGTCGGTGGAGGCACCGAGGTGCGGGGTGCAGACGACCTGGTCGAACTGGAACAGCGGGGAGTCCGTGCAGGGCTCCTTCGCGTAGACGTCGAGGCCGGCGCCGGCGACCCGGCCCTCCTTCAGCGCCGCGTACAGCGCCTCCTCGTCGACGATCCCGCCACGCGCCGCGTTGACGATGCGCACGCTCGGCTTGACCTTGCGCAGCGCCTCATCGCCGATGAGGCCGAGGGTCTCGGGGGTCTTCGGCAGGTGGACGGTGATGAAGTCGGAGACCTCCAGCAGCTCGTCCAGCGACAGCACCTTGACGCCCATCTGCGCGGCGCGAGCGGGCTGGATGTAGGGGTCGTACGCGACGACCTTCATGCCGAAGGCGGACATGCGCTGGGCAACGAGCGCGCCGATGCGGCCGAGGCCCACGACACCGAGGGTCTTCTCGGCCAGCTCCACGCCCGTGTACTTGCTGCGCTTCCACTCGCCGTTCTTCAGCGCGGCGTTGGCCTGCGGGATGTGGCGGGCGGTGGCGACGAGGAGACCGCAGGCCAGCTCGGCGGCGGTCACGATGTTGGAGGTCGGGGCGTTGACGACCATCACGCCGGCCTTGGTGGCGGCGGAGACGTCGACGTTGTCCAGGCCGACGCCGGCGCGCGCGACGACCTTCAGCTTCTTCGCGGCGGCGATCGCCTCGGCGTCGACCTTGGTGGCGGAGCGGATCAGGATCGCGTCCACGTCGGCGATGGCGGGGATCAGCTCGGCGCGGTCGGCGCCGTTGCAGTGCCGGATCTCGAAGTCCGGGCCGAGTGCGTCCACGGTCGCGGGCGACAGCTCTTCAGCGATGAGTACGACAGGTTTCGAGCTCACGTGAGGTCCTCACAAGTCCAATGCGTGCGGACGGCCGTCCCGACGGCCGCAGGCGGAGGAGGGGGCTAGCCGCGGAAGACGCACGACGCTGTGGGCCTGACGCGTATGTTGTGCAGCAGTGTAGTGGCGTGCCCTAGGGCGTCTTGCGCCTCTGCGGAAGGATCACCCGTCCGTGGCTGGACGGGGTGGACAAAGGGGGCCGGAGCAGTGTGCCCCGACCCCCCTGACGTGGGGCTTACGCCTCCTCGTTCACCCAGCTCATCAGCTTGCGCAGCTGCTTGCCGGTGGTCTCCAGCAGGTGCTCGGAGTCCTGCTTCTTGTACTCGTTGTACTTCTTCAGACCGCCGTGGTACTCGTCCATCCAGTTCTGCGCGAACGTGCCGTCCTGGATCTCGGCGAGGACCTGCTTCATCTCGGCCTTGGTGGCGTCCGTGATGATGCGCGGGCCGGTGACGTAGTCGCCCCACTCGGCGGTCTCGGAGACGGACCAGCGCATCTTCTCCAGGCCGCCCTCATACATGAGGTCGACGATCAGCTTCAGCTCGTGCAGGCACTCGAAGTAGGCGATCTCCGGCTGGTAGCCCGCCTCGACGAGGGTCTCGAAGCCGGCCTTGACCAGGGCGGAGGTGCCGCCGCACAGCACGGCCTGCTCACCGAACAGGTCGGTCTCGGTCTCCTCGGTGAAGGTCGTCTTGATGACGCCGGCACGGGTGCCGCCGATCGCCTTGGCGTACGACAGGGCCAGCGCGAAGGCGTTGCCGGTGGCGTCCTGCTCGACGGCGGCGATCGCCGGAACGCCGCGGCCCTCCTCGTACTGGCGGCGGACCAGGTGGCCCGGGCCCTTCGGGGCGACCAGCGCGACGTCGGCACCGGCCGGGGGCTTGATGAAGCCGAAGCGGATGTTGAAGCCGTGGGCGAAGAACAGCGCGTCGCCGTCGTTCAGGTTCGGGGCGATGGACTCCTCGTAGACCTGGGCCTGGATCGGGTCCGGGATGAGGATCATGATGACGTCGGCCTCGGCGGCGGCCTCGGCCGGGCTCACCACGCGCAGGCCCTGCTCCTCGGCCTTGGCCTTGGACTTGGAGCCCTCGTGCAGACCGACACGGACGTCGACACCGGAGTCGCGCAGCGACAGGGCGTGCGCGTGGCCCTGGCTGCCGTAGCCGATGACCGCGACCTTGCGGCCCTGGATGATGGACAGGTCGGCGTCAGCGTCGTAGAACAGCTCGGCCACTTTGGGTTCTCTCCTTGGGGTGCAGATGTTGCTCCCACCGTATGACGGCGGGCGGAAGTGACGTTTCGGGGTCTCGGTATACGGGCGGCCGTGGACCGCCCGTATCCAGCCTTACGCGGATCGGTCGAGCGCGCGCAGCGAGCGGTCCGTGATCGAGCGGGCGCCGCGGCCGATCGCGATCGTGCCGGACTGCACCAGCTCCTTGATGCCGTACGGCTCCAGCATCTTGAGCATGGCGGTCAGCTTGTCGGTGCTCCCGGTGGCCTCGATGGTCACGGCCTCCGGCGAGACGTCGACGGTCTTGGCGCGGAACAGCTGGACGATCTCGACGATCTGGGAGCGCGTCTCGTTGTCGGCGCGGACCTTCACCAGAACGAGTTCACGCTGAACGGCCTGCGAAGGCTCCAGTTCGACGATCTTCAGCACGTTGACGAGCTTGTTGAGCTGCTTCGTCACCTGCTCCAGCGGCAGGTCCTCGACGTTCACCACGATGGTGATGCGGGAGATGTCGGGGTGCTCGGTGACACCGACCGCGAGCGAGTCGATGTTGAAGCCGCGGCGCGAGAAGAGGGCGGCGATCCGGGCCAGGATGCCCGGCGTGTTCTCCACCAGGACGGAGAGCGTGTGCTTGGACATTTCTCTGTGGTCTCTCTCGCTCAGTCGTCTTCGTTGTCGCCGAAGTCGGGGCGGACGTCCCGGGCGGCCATGATCTCGTCGTTGGAGGTGCCGGCGGCGACCATCGGCCACACCATCGCGTCCTCGTGGACGATGAAGTCGACGACGACGGGGCGGTCGTTGATGGAGTTCGCCTCTTCGATGACCTTGTCCAGGTCCTCCGGCCGCTCGCAGCGGATCGCGTAGCAGCCCATGGCCTCCGACAGCTTCACGAAGTCGGGGACGCGGGTGCCCCTGGCCTCCGGGTTGACGTCGCCCGGGCCGCTGTGCAGGACGGTGTTGGAGTAACGCTGGTTGTAGAAGAGGGTCTGCCACTGGCGGACCATCCCGAGGGCGCCGTTGTTGATGATGGCGACCTTGATCGGGATGTTGTTCAGGGCGCAGGTGGTGAGCTCCTGATTGGTCATCTGGAAACAGCCGTCGCCGTCGATCGCCCAGACGGCCCTGTCCGGCACGCCGGCCTTGGCGCCCATCGCGGCCGGGACCGCGTAGCCCATCGTCCCGGCGCCGCCGGAGTTCAGCCAGGTGGCGGGCTTCTCGTACTGGATGAAGTGCGCGGCCCACATCTGGTGCTGGCCGACGCCCGCCGCGAAGATCGTGCCCTCCGGGGCGAGCTGCCCGATGCGCTCGATGACCTGCTGCGGGGACAGGGAGCCGTCCTCGGGCTGGTCGTAGCCGAGCGGGTAGGTGTCGCGCCAGCGGCTGAGGTCCTTCCACCAGGCGGTGTAGTCGCCCTTGTGGCCCTCGCTGTGCTCCTTCTGGACGGCCTGGATCAGGTCGGCGATGACCTCGCGGGCGTCACCGACGATCGGCACGTCGGCCTCGCGGTTCTTGCCGATCTCGGCCGGGTCGATGTCGGCATGGACGATCTTGGCGTACGGGGCGAAGCTGTCCAGCTTGCCGGTGACGCGGTCGTCGAAGCGGGCTCCGAGGGCGACGATCAGGTCGGCCTTCTGCAGCGCGGTGACGGCGGCGACCGAACCGTGCATGCCCGGCATTCCCACGTGCAGCGGGTGGCTGTCGGGGAATGCGCCGAGCGCCATCAGGGTGGTGGTGACGGGCGCTCCGGTGAGCTCGGCGAGGACCTTGAGCTCCGCCGTGGCGTGTGACTTGAGGACACCGCCGCCGACGTAGAGGACGGGCCGCTTGGCGGAGGTGATCAGCTTGGCCGCCTCGCGGATCTGCTTGGCGTGCGGCTTGGTCACCGGGCGGTAGCCGGGCAGGTCCATGGTGGGCGGCCAGGAGAAGGTGGTCCTCGCCTGCAGCGCGTCCTTGGCGATGTCGACCAGGACCGGGCCGGGGCGTCCGGTGGAGGCGATGTGGAACGCCTGCGCGATCACCCGCGGGATGTCCTCGGCCTTGGTGACCAGGAAGTTGTGCTTGGTGACGGGCATCGTGATGCCGACGATGTCCGCCTCCTGGAAGGCGTCCGTGCCGATCGCCTTGGACGCGACCTGCCCGGTGATCGCCACGAGCGGCACCGAGTCCATGTGCGCGTCCGCGATCGGCGTGACCAGGTTCGTCGCACCCGGGCCCGAGGTCGCCATGCAGACACCGACCTTGCCGGTGGCCTGCGCGTAGCCCGTGGCCGCGTGGCCGGCGCCCTGCTCGTGGCGGACCAGGACGTGGCGGACCCTGGTGGAGTCCATCAGCGGGTCGTAGGCGGGCAGGATCGCGCCACCGGGAATGCCGAATACCGTGTCCGCGCCGACCTCCTCAAGCGAACGGATGAGGGACTGCGCACCCGTGACGTGCTCGACGGTCGCGGACTGCTGTCCTCCGGAACGGGGCCGCGGGTGCGGATGGCGGGCCCCGGTGGCCTGCTCGGTCATCGGCATTCTCTTCTCGATGCTGAGGGTTTTCGCGAAGTTCGTACGGGTTTTTACGTCCGTACGGATGGTGCTGGTGCAACAAAAAACCCCTCGTGCCAAAAGGCAAGCGAGGGGAGCGCGCCGGTGTGGTCGCTGGGAGTTCCGGATCGTCCTCCGGTGGGTCCCAGCTCAGCCGACGCGCTGTCCAAGTACGAGAATTCGGGTGCGCATGGCACTGACCCTCCCCCCGACGCGTACCACGTGTCAAGTGGGTGGGACGGGAGTCTCATTATGTGAGCGAAGGGCATTTCCGCCTCCGAAGACAGCGGGCACACCACCTGTGTACACCCCCGCGCCGCTTTTCATGGCACGTTCACCTCCGGGGCGCCCCTCCGGCTCTCTCGCGGCGCCCGCGAACGCCGGCTCGACCGGTCCATGGGGAACCGGATATTGGCCGGATCCGAGCGCCCGGCGCAGCGGGTACTCGTCCAGCGGCCCGGCGAACGCCATGCCCTGCCCGTGGGTGCAGCCCATCGAGCGGAGCGCGACGACCTGCTCCGGGAGGTCCACGCCCTCGGCCACGGACTGCATGCCCAGGTCGGCGGCGATGCGCAGCAGCCCATAGGTGATCTTGTGCATCCGTGCGGACTCGACGACGCCCTCGACCAGACCCCGGTCGAGCTTCAGCACGTCGACGGGGAGCCGGCGGAGCGCGGTGATCGCCGCGTAGCCGCTGCCGAAGCCGTCCAGCGCGATCCGGACGCCCAGGCGCCTGAGGGCCCCGAGACGGCGCTCCAGCTCGTCCAGGGAGACCCGTGGGTCGGTGTCGGCCAGCTCGATCATCAGGGAGCCGGAGGGCAGCCCGTACCGGGTGAGCAGGGCCTCCACCGAGCCGAGCGGCATCGACCGGTCGAGCAGCCGCCGGGCGCTCATCCGGACGGCCACGGGCACGGTGAGCCCGGTCGCGGCGCGTTCGGCGGCCTGTTCCACGGCCTCCTCCAGGATCCAGCGGTCCAGTTCGGAGGTCTTGTCGCTGTCCTCGGCGACCCGCAGGAACTCGGCCGGTGTGAACAGCACCCCCTGGGAGGAGCGCCAGCGCGCCTGCGCGGAGACCGATGCGATCCGGCCGTTCTCCAGACACACCACCGGCTGGTGCAGCAGGGTGAACTCGCCGTCGTGCAGTGCGGCACGCAGCCGCGTGGCCAGCTCCGCCTTCCGTACGACGTCCTGCTGCATCTGCGGCTTGTACAGCTCGACCCTGCCCTTTCCCGCCGACTTGGCGCGGTACATGGCGAGGTCGGCGTTGCGCAGCAACTCGCCCGCTCCCAGACCTGGCTCGGCGAAGGCGACGCCGATGGAGGCGTTGACACGGACATCGTTGCCGTCAATGAGGTACGGCTGGGAGAGGGTCATCCTGAGGCGGTCGGCGAGCTCCAGGATGTGCCGCTCCCGGGCACTGCGGTCACGGGTACCGTCCCCGACGAACAGGGCCGCGAACTCGTCGCCGCCCAGCCGGGAGGCGGTGTCCCCGTGCCGCACCGCCTCATGGAGTCTGCGGGCGGCCTGGACGAGCAGCTCGTCCCCGGCCTGGTGCCCGATCGTGTCGTTGACGGCCTTGAATCCGTCCAGGTCGATGAAGAGGACGGCGGTGCCGCGCAGGTGGGCGCCGCGGTCGGAGGCACGGCGGCCGGACAGTGCCTGCTGCACACGCTTGGTGAACAGCGCGCGGTTGGGCAGGTCGGTGAGCGGGTCGTGCTCGGCGTTGTGCTGGAGCTGCGCCTGCAGACGTACGCGCTCGGTCACGTCTCGGCTGTTGAAGATGAGGCCGCCGTGGTGGCGGTTGACGGTGGACTCGACGTTGAGCCAGCCTCCCCCACTCCCGGCTTCTCCCCCAGCCTCCGGCCGGGAGGTGCCCCCAGAGCGGGAGGTGCCCCCACCGCCGGACCGGAAGCGGCATTCGATGCGGGTGGTGGGTTCTTCGAGGGGGCTGGCGGCGAGGAAGCGGCGCACCTCGTGCACCACGCAGCCCAGGTCCTCCGGATGGATGAGATTGGCGAGTTCCGTGCCCACCAGGTCCTCCGCGGACCGCCCGTAGACCCCGGCGGCGGCCGGGGAGACGTACCGGAGGATGCCGTTGGGCGCGGCGATCATGATGACGTCGCTGGATCCCTGCACCAGGGAGCGGAAGTGGCTCTCGGTCTGGGCCAGTTCCTGGGTGAGGATGATGTTGTCGAGCAGCATGATGCCCTGCCGCACGACGAGCGCGAGCACGACGGCACCGGCGGTGATGAGCACGACGTGGTCCGGACTGCGGCCGTTGAGGACGTTGTAGAGGATGCCCAGGGTGCACACGGCCGCGGCCAGGTACGGGGTGAGCGCGGCCAGGGAGCCGGTGATGGGCGGGCCGGCCGGATACCGGCTGTGATCACCCCCCGGGGCGGGCGCGGGCGTCTGGAGGTGGCCGGCTGTCCGCTGTCCGGGCAGGTGCTCGTGGACCACGCGCGTGTGGCCGTCGCCGCTGTGCCGGTCGTCGCCGTGCCGGTCGGACTCCTGCTGGCCCTGGCGCCGGGGTGCGGCCCAGGGGGCGTACGCGAGGAGCAGCGAGCCGGCGAACCAGCCCGCGTCGAGCAGCTGGCCGGAGTGGTAGCTGCTGTGCAGCAGCGGCGAGGTGAACAGGGCGTCGCACATCACGGTCAGGGCGAGCGCGCCGATGGCGGTGTTGACCGCCGTGCGGTTGCCCGGTGAGCGCCGGAAGTGCGTCGCGAGCACCATGCTGACCAGCGCGATGTCGAGCAGCGGGTACGCCAGTGACAGCGCGGTGTGCGCCACGCTCGGCCCGTCGAACTTTGCGGCCTGGGCGAGCGCGAGGCTCCAGGACAGGGTGAGCAGCGAGCCGCCGATCAGCCAGGCGTCCAGCGCCAGGCACATCCATCCCGCCTTCGACACCGGCCGCTTGGCCAGCACCAGCAGCCCCACGATGGCGGGCGGCGCGAAGCACAGGAAGAACAGGTCGGCGTAGCTGGGGCTGGGCACGGGCCGCTGCAGGACGACCTCGTACCACCCCCAGATCGCGTTGCCCAGGGCCGCCATCGCCGAGGAGAGGGCGAACAGCAGCCAGGCGGGTCGAAAGCGGACACCGGAGCTTCGGGCGTAGAGGAAGCACGAGACGGCGGCGGTGCCCGCCGCGGCGGTCAGTCCGAAGTCGCCCATGATCAGCGCAAGCACGTCCGAACCCCAGCCGAGCGCGGAACCGACGGCGTATGCCGCGCACAGCAGGGCCAGGACCAGTTGGTGGACCAGGCCGGACCCGCCGCCGAGGGCCGGCGGGCGGGACAGCGGCGTCCCCGACGAAGGCTGTGCCCGCAGCGCTCCGTTGAGGGCGGTCGTCACAGTCGGCGGGGAACTCACCGGGGCCTCCCGGTCCGCGCCGCTCCCGGGTCCCGCGGGTCCCGGTGCGCTGAGTGAGCATGCCCCCTGCGTCCGCTGTGCCTGCGGTGGTGGCTGGTGTGGTGGTGGCTGGTGTGGTGGCCGCGTCTGCGCGCAGCTGTGCGCCAGGGCCTCCGTCGGCGGCTCCGCCGCGTCGGATCGTTCGTCCATAGGCCGTGCATCGCCCGTCGCCCCCCTCACAGATCTGAAATGTTCATCCCCGGCGCCGAAACGGTGCGCGGCGCAGCCCCTGTCGGGACGATACACCAGTCTCGTCACTCAGGGACATAGCTTCTCTACGCTCCGTGACGATCAAAGGCAATGCGCGCACACACCGCGTTCGGAAGATTGCGGAGGGTGACCGAACCGGATCACAAGAGCGTCGCCCTGGTCGTCACACGCCGGTGGAGCCCGTCGTAAGGATCACGTTGCGCAGGGGCTCCCGGTTCACGAAGCGGTGCAACTGGTCCACCAGCAGCCGCTTGGCCCGCGGCAGGAAGGCCGAGGTGGGCCCGCCGACATGCGGGGTGATCAGCACACCGGGCGCCTGCCACAAGGGATGTCCCGGGGGCAGCGGCTCCGGATCGGTGACGTCCAGGGCCGCGGTGATCCGCCCGGTCTCCAGCTCCGTGAGCAGCGCCTTGGTGTCGACGACGGGCCCGCGGGCGATGTTGACGAGCAGCGCTCCGTCCTTCATCAGCGTGAGGAAGTCGGCGTTGACCAGGCCCCGCGTGGTCTCCGTGAGTGGGGTGGACAGGATGACGACGTCCGCCTCCGGGAGCAGCTTGGGCAGTTCGGTGAGCGGATGCACCGGTCCGCGCGCCGTGGTGCGCTCAGAGCGCGCGACGCGCGCCACCCGCGCCACCTCGAAGGGCGTGAGCCGGTCCTCGATGGCGGAGCCGATGGCGCCGTAGCCGACGATGAGGACGGACTTGTCGGCGAGGGCCGGCCGGAACTCCCCCTGCCATGTGTCCTGCTGCTGCTCCCTGACGAACTGCGGGATGCCGCGCAGGGAGGCGAGGGTCAGGGTGAGCGCGAGCTCGGCCGTGCTCGCCTCGTGCACACCGCGCGCGTTGCAGAGCCGTACGCCCGGCACGATGCACGACTGCCGCGCGGTGATGTCGTCGACTCCGGCCGTGAGGGTCTGGATGACCTGGAGGTTCCGCATCTGCTCCAGGGGGCGCACCTTCACCGGCTGTCGCTTCATGTACGGCACCACGTACACGACGCACTCCCCGGGATCGCCGGGAAACTCCTGCTGCCCGTCCTCACCCCCGTCCCAGAACAGGTAGTGGAGCCCCTCGGGAAGCCCCTCGATGTCCGCCGGCGGAATGGGAAGCCACACGTCTGCAGTCATGCTCAGGAGGCTATGTCAGGAGTGCGTGTGCACAGAGGTTAGGTTGGGGTGGCAGGAGAGGGAGGTTCACGAGCAGGTGGAGCGCAGGACGATCGGCGCGGGGGCACTCGCGGTGGGGGCCGTCGGACTTGGATGCATGCCGATGAGCTGGGCGTACAGCGGGTCACGGCAGCGGGGCGACGAGTCGCTGAGGGCCGCGCACCGGGCGCTGGACCTGGGCTCGACGCTCCTGGACACAGCCGACATGTACGGCCCGTTCACAAATGAACTGCTGCTCGGCCGGGTGCTGAAGGAACGACGCGAGGACGCCTTCGTGTCGACGAAGGTCGGCCTGCTCGTCGGCGAGCAGCACATCGTGGCGAACGGCCGCCCGGGGTATGTGAGGCGGGCGTGCGACGCGTCGCTCAGGCGCCTCCAGACGGACGTGATCGACCTTTACCAGCTGCACCGTGCCGATCCGGAGGTCCCGGTCGAGGAGACGTGGGGCGCGATGGCGGAACTGGTGCAGGCCGGAAAGGTGCGTGCGCTGGGGTTGTGCGCGGTGGGCGCGCGCGGCGGGCGCCGCTCGGGCACCCGTCTGCACGACGCCACGCTCCGCCAGTTGAGGCGGGTGCAGCAGGTCTTCCCGGTGAGCGCGGTGCAGGCCGAGCTGTCGGTGTGGTCGCCGGAGGCCCTGGAGTCCCTGCTCCCCTGGTGCGCGGCGCGGGGCGTCGGCTTCCTGGCGGCGATGCCGCTGGGCAACGGCTTCCTGACCGGCACCCTGACCCCGGGCGAGGGCTTCGAACCCGATGACGTGCGTGCCCGCCATCCCCGCTTCACGGCCGACATGATGGCCGCCAACCAGCCCGTCGTCGCCGGCCTGCGCCGCGTGGCCCGCCGGCACGGCGCGGAGGTCACTCCCGCCCAGGTGGCGCTGGCCTGGGTACTGGCGCAGGGCCGCCACGTGGTCCCGGTGCCCGGCACCAAACAGGAACGCTGGGCCACGGAGAACGCCGCCGCGACCGACGTGCACCTGACCGCGGAAGACCTGATGGAACTGGCCCAGCTGCCGCCCGCGCAGGGCTCCTGGGACTGAGACCGGTCCCAGGGCCTGCCGGGCGGGCTCCGGCCCCGCACGGTGACCGGCGGGCCGGATTCGGTGCCGGGGATCGGGAACCCGGGTGGCGCGAGCGGTGTATGACAGGGAGAAGACGCCGCCGGACCGCCGTGTCGAAGGGACCTGATCGTGCAACGTCGAGCTGTGACGGCCGGATTGGCCACGGCCGCACTCCTGCTGACGGCCGGCTGCTCCTCGGGCGGAGGAGGCTCACCGTTCGGGGGCGGGGGCACGGCGTCGAAGGGGACGGCGGCCAGTGCCTCCCCCTCCGGGCGGGCGAGCGGCGCGACCCCGCCCGCGAAGGGCTCGGTCGAGGTGCTGCGCACGGTCACCGACGGCCTGAGGACCCCGTGGGGCCTGGCTCCCCTGCCGGACGGCGCCCTGCTCGTCTCCTCGCGCGACGACGGGACGATCACCCGGGTCGACGAGAAGACGGGCGGGCGGACCGAGCTGGGCAAGGTCTCCGGGGTGTCCCCGGCGGGCGAGGGCGGCCTCCTCGGCATCGCCCTCTCCCCCGGCTACGCCTCGGACCACATGATCTACGCGTACTTCACCTCGGCCTCGGACAACCGCATCGTCCGCATGCTGTACGACGAGCGAAAGCCCGCCGGTGAACAGCTTGGCGCGCCGGACACGATCTTCAAGGGCATCCCCAAGGGCCGCATCCACAATGGCGGCCGGATCGCGTTCGGCCCGGACGGCATGCTCTACGCCGGCACGGGCGAGAGCGGCCGACGGGGCCTGGCCCAGGACAAGGAGTCCCTGGGCGGCAAGATCCTGCGCATGACCCCGGAGGGCGAGCCGGCCCCGGGCAACCCGTTCCCCGACTCCCCCGTGTACAGCTACGGCCACCGCAATGTGCAGGGGCTCGCCTGGGACGACAGACAGCGGCTGTTCGCCTCGGAGTTCGGCCAGGACACCTGGGACGAGCTGAACGCGATCAAGCCCGGCGACAACTACGGCTGGCCGGAGGCCGAGGGCAGGTCGTCCGACCCCGCCTACCACAACCCGATAGCCCAGTGGCACACCGACGAGGCCTCCCCCAGCGGCATCGCCCATGTCGACGGGGTCATCTGGATGGCCGCTCTGAAGGGGCAACGCCTGTGGCGCATCCCCCTTGACGGCACGGCGGCCTCGGCGGCCCCCCAGGACTTCCTCACCGGCCGGTACGGCCGGCTGCGCACGGTGGTCGCGGCGGGCGGCGACAAGGTCTGGCTGGTCACCAGTAACACCGACGGCCGGGGCACACCGAAGAAGGGCGACGACCGGATCCTGGAGCTGGAGGTGCACTGACAGCCGGCCTACTCCTCCACCTCCGCCTCTCCCTCTGTCTCGGACTCGGACTCGGACTCGGACTCGGACTCGGACTCGGACTCGGACTCGTCCGAGGGTTTGGGCCGGCGCACGACGACCTTCCCGGATGCGAGGTCTATCGGCCCGCGCCCGGGATCGTTGTCCCCGACGTCCTCCCGGGTCAGCTCAAGCCTGTTCCGCTCCTCGTCCGTGTGCTTACGGCCCGGTGCGAACAGTTCCTCGAAGATGTTGAACACAGCGCCTCCCCCATGCCGGTTTTCAGCGGTGCCGGACTCACCCCGCCGTCGCGGCGGGGTGCGGGCCGGACGGAAACAGCCCCAGTCGATGGGCCACCGCCGCCGCCTCGCCCCTTCCTGAGACGCCGAGCTTGCCCAGGATGTTCGATACGTGGACGCTCGCGGTCTTCGGGGAGATGAAGAGTTCCTCGGCGATCTGGCGGTTGGTGCGGCCGACGGAGACCAGGCGGAGCACGTCGCGTTCCCGGCTGGTGAGGCCGAGGGCCTCGACGGGGTCGGCGGGCGCCTGTCGCGCGGCGCAGGTCAGGGGCAGGCGGGCGCGCTGGGCGAGGAGTGCCGCGGAGTCGGCGAGCGGGCGGGCGCCGAGGTGGCCGGCGACGGCACGGGCGAGGCGCAGCAGTTCCGCGGCGCGGTCGCGCTCGTCGTCGCCCCCCTCGGACAGGAGGGCCTGGGCGAGGCGGTGGCGGACGCGGGCGAGGTCGTAGGGGCGTTCCAGTGCCTCGAAGGCGGTGACCACCTCCGACCAGGTGTCCGGGGTGTCCGTGCCCTCGGCGCGGCGGAGTTCGGCGCGGACCCACTCGTCATGAGCGAGCCAGACGGGTGCGCCGGTGGTGAGGGTCCGGGCGGCCTCGCGGATGCGTTCGAGGGCTTCGGCGCGGCCCGCTTGCGCGGCGGGCAGGACGCGGGCGTCCGCCTCCGCGGTGGCGGCGGCCAGGAGCAGGGGCCAGGCACAGTGGTGTGTGCCGGGCGGGATGCCGCAGTCCAGGGCCCGTTCGAGCTCGGCGCGCGCGTCGAGCAGGTGGCCCTCCGCGGCGGCCACTCCGACGGCTGTGCGGGCCAGCGGCAGCCACTGCTGGGGCATGGGATCGTGGGTGCCGAAGTATCGGCGGGCGGCGGCGAGTTGGCGGGCGGCCTCGGCCAGGTCGCCACGGCCCAGGGCGAGGTGGGCCAGGCACATGGCGGCCGTGCCCAGGGGTTTGGCGCTCGGCCCCCGGCGTGCCGCGTTGGCCGCGGCCCGGGCGGCCTCCTCCCAGCGGCCGAGGGAGTACAGCGACTCGCAGAAGTTGGCCCAGACCCAGGCCTCGGAGCCCAGCAGACCGAACTTCTGGGTGAAGCGGGTGCCTTCCTCCAGGATGGGGGCGGCTTCCCGGGAGCGGCCGACCGCTTGGAGCTTGGAGGGGAGGTTCACATAGGCACGGCCGGCGACGTAGGGGAAGCCCTCCTGGAGGGATCGCTCCTTGGCCCGGTACAGCTCGGCGAGGCCTGCCTCGACCGCGCCCGAGTCGACCATCAGGCTGCCTCGGGTGACGCGCGCGTTCAGCTCGATCTCGCGGGCGTCGACCATGCGCGCGTACTCCACGGCCCGTTCGGCGGCGGCGAGAGCCTCGGGTCCCGGCTCGTGCAGCATCGACCAGTTGGCGACGCTGCCCAGCACCTCGGCGTGCACCTCGGAGGGCGGCAGGCCTCGCAGCAGTTCCTCGGCGGTGGCCAGTTCCTGCCGTCCGTCGCCTCGGCCCTGTGCCTGGACCAGGCTGGAGCACTGGGTCCAGAACCAGGCGGCGCGCAGGGGGTCGCCCTCGTCCTCCAGCAGGCGCAGCGCCCTCTTGGTGATCTTCAGGGCGCGTTCGCGTTCCCCGCACAGCCGTCCCGCGACGGCGGCCTCCGCCATCAGGTCGAGGTAGCGCAGGGGGGTGGTGGCGGGGTCGCAGCCGCAGGCGGGGCAGTCGGTGTAGTCGGCGGGGCGCAGTGCGGCCCGTACCTCCTCGGGGGCGTTGTCCCACAGCTCCATTGCCCGTTCCAGGAGCCGTAGTTGCTCGCTGTAGGCGTGTCGGCGGCGGGCGACGACGGAGGCGTCCAGGACGGCGGGGAGGGCCTTGGCTGGGTCGTGGGCGTGGTACCAGTAGCTGGCCTGGCGCATCTGGCGTTCGTCGGCGGGGACGAGCGTCGGGTCGGCTTCGAGGGCTTCGGCATAGCGGCGGTTGAGACGGGAGCGTTCGCCGGGCAGCAGGTCGTCGGCGACGGCCTCGCGGACCAGGGAGTGACGGAAGCGGTAGCCGTCGCCGCCGGGTGCGGCGGTGAGGATGTTGGCGTTCACGGCGGCCCGCAGCGCCTCGATGAGGTCGTCCTCGGCGAGCCGGGCGACGGCGGCGAGCAGCCGGTACTCGACGGTGGAGCCGCCCTCGGCGACGATCCGGGCGACCCGCTGGGTGGTCTCGGGCAGTGCCTCGACGCGCACGAGGAGCAGGTCGCGCAGGGAGTCGGTGAGTCCCGTGCAACAGCCCTCGTGGGTGGCGACGGCGAGCTCCTCGACGAAGAAGGCGTTGCCGTCGGAGCGTTCGAAGATCTCGTCGACCCAGGCGGGGTCCGGTTCGGTGGCGCGGATGCCGGCGATCTGGCAGCCGACCTCCGCACGGTTGAAGCGGGCGAGTTCGACGCGGCGGACGGTGCGCAGCCGGTCGAGTTCGGCGAGCAGGGGGCGCAGCGGGTGGCGGCGGTGGATGTCGTCGGAGCGGTAGGTGGCGAGGACGACCAGGCGGCCGGTGCGCAGGGTGCGCAGGAGGTAGGAGAGGAGGTGGCGGGTGGAGGCGTCGGCCCAGTGGAGGTCCTCCAGGGCGACGACGACCGTGCGGTCGGCGGCGACCCGTTCCAGCAGGCGGGCGGTGAGTTCGAAGAGGCGGGCCATGCCCTCCTCGTCGTGCCGGCCGGTGGTCCGGGTGGGCGCGGCTTCGTCCAGTTCGGGCAGGAGCCGGGCCAGTTCCTCCTCCTGTCCGGCGGCCGCGGCGGCGAGTTCGCCGGGCAGGGCGCGGCGCAGGGCGCGCAGCGCGGTGGAGAAGGGGGCGAACGGCAGTCCGTCGGCGCCGATCTCCACACAGCCGCCGAGCGCCACGACGGCGCCCCGACGGCAAGCGGCGGTGGCGAACTCCTCGACGAGGCGGGTCTTGCCGACGCCCGCCTCGCCGCCGACCACCAATGCCTGCGGCTCGCCCGCGGCGGCACGGGCGAGCGCGTCGTTCAGCGTGTCCAACTCGTCGGCGCGGCCGACGAAGACGGGACTGACGGACCTGGTCTCCACGAGTCCGAGCATCGCACGGGGCTCGGACGGTACGGCATCGGTTTTCCACAGCCCCAGGGGATTCGTCGTACCGGCGAGTCCGCCGGCGCTCATGCGGCGCGGGCGAGTCGGTGCCGGTGGGGGCGGTCGGTATGGGCTTCGGTCGCGGCCCGGCGGGCCTGCTCCGCGTGGCGGGCGGCGCGGCGGCCCCGTACCACCTCGCGGGCCAGGCGGTCGAGCTCCGCCTGGCGGCGCAGTTCGGCGGAACGGATGCGGTGGAGTTCGTACGCGAACATGGTGTGTCCCCTGAGAGTTCGGGAGTCGGGTTTCGGGCTTCGCTTTCCGCGATGCCTCCACCTTCGTCTCCCAGGGGGGTGTGCCACATCGGGAGAGTTCCGCATCTTCGGGCGGGTGACGGGCCCTTGACGCGCGTAAGGGGTCTTAGGGCGTCCGTAAGGTACTTACGGACGCCCTAAGACCCCTTGTGATCTGCGGTGATTCAGCTCGTGGAGGGCAGCGCGAGGAGTGCGTCGGAGTACTTGAGGACGGCCAGCAGCAGGCCGATGACGCCGAGCGAGAGGCCCGCCCAGGCGACCGACTTGATCCAGGGTGCCTGCGGCCTGCCGGGGGCGCCGAACGCGGGCCGGGCCAGGACGACGACGCCGGTTATCAGCGCGGTCAGCGCGAACAGCCCGGCCCACAGCGCGGTGGTGTGCCAGGCGTCGCCGTACACCTCCTTGACCTGCTTGGCGACGCTCGCGGTGGACGAGGTCTGGAGCTGGCCGACCAGGGTCTCGCGGGCGGCGGCCACGGTGCCGATCCAGCCGCCGCTGAGCGAGACGAGGCCCAGTGCGGCGGAGACGACGGCGGCGGCGCCCTGTCCGACACCGGAGGGGCCCTGAGCCTCGGCCTCAGCTTCAGCCTCGGCTTCGGCTTCGGCCTCGTCCGTCTCCTCGGACTCCGTCTCCTCGGTCTCCGTCACCGAGGAGTCCGTCACCGAGGAGTCCGTCACCTCGGTCTCCGTCGCCTCGTCGATCTTCGCGTCGTCGCTCTTCGCCTCGGTGCCGGTCCCGGCGCCGTCAACTGTCTTCATTCCCATGCCCCGCACCGTACGGACGCTGTCTGAGAGGTCTCTTAATGATCGTCGTGGGCGGTACGCGCGCGTGCCGCACGCCACTCGGGTGCCAGCACCGACCACACCTCGATGTCGTGCCGGACGCCCCGGTGGAGGCGGCACTCGCGGAGCACCGCGTCCCGTGTCATCCCCAGCCGCCGGGCGACGTTGATGCTCGGCCGGTTGGCGGAGGCCGCGTACCACTCCACACGGTGGATGCCGCGCACGTCGACCGCCCAGTCGATGAGCACCGTGACGGCGCGGGTGACCAGGCCCCGCCCGGCCGCGGCGGGCTCCAGCCAGCAGCCGACCTCGCAGGTGCCCTGCACGGCGTCGAACGTCCGGAACAGCACCCCGCCGACCAACTCCCCGTCCAGCCAGATCCCGTGCAGTCCGCCGCTGTCGGCGGCTCGCTTGTCGGCGTACGAGGTGAGCAGGGCCCGCGCGGACTCGACGTCGGTCTCGCGCGCGCCGAAGCCGATGTACTGCCCGATGAACTCCCGCCCCCGGTCTAGGTGCGCGAGGAACTCCCCGGCGTGCCAGGACTCCAGGGGACGCAGTTCCGCTCCGTCGTCACCCAGGGATATCGCGTACATCCTGCCGCCGCTCCTTCGTCAGTTCCTCCACGGCCTCGGTGAGCCTCTCATGCGCGGCGCGGCACTCGGGCGGTTCGATGCTGAGCCGTGGCATACGGCGGTCCAGCCAGCCCGGCAGCCACCAGTTGGCCCCGCCGAGCAGATGCATCAGGGCGGGCACGAGCAGGGTGCGCAGGACGAAGGCGTCCAGGGCGACCGCGGAGGCCAGGGCGATGCCGAACATGGCGATCACGCGGTCGCCGCTGAGTACGAAGGCGAGGAAGACCGAGATCATGATGACCGCGGCGGAGTTGATCACCCGGCTGGTCTCGGCGAGTCCGACGCGGACGGCCCGCCGGTTGTCGCCGGTCTCCAGCCACTCCTCGTACATCCGGCTGACCAGGAAGACCTGGTAGTCCATGGAGAGTCCGAAGAGGACCGACACCATGATCACGGGGAGGAACGGCTCGATGGGGCCGGCGCGGCCGAGGCCGAGGAGTTCGCTGCCCCAGCCCCACTGGAAGACCGCGACGACGACGCCGAAGGCGGCGGCGACGGCGGCGATGTTCATGGCGGCAGCCTTCAGCGGGATGCCGAGCGACCGGAAGGCGAGCAGGAGCAGCAGGCAGCCGAGCCCGATGACGACTCCGACGAACAGCGGCAGCTTGCCGACGATCACGGCGGCGAAGTCGTCGTAGCCGGCCGTCACTCCGCCGACGTACAGGTCGAGCGAGGTGCCGGTCTCCGCGCGCGGGAGGACCTCGGCGCGCAGCCGGTCGACGAGGTCGCTGGTCCGCTGCGACTGGGGCGCGGAGTCGGGGACGACGGTCAGCCAGGCTGTGTCGCCCCCGGTGTCGTACCTCACCGGTGTCGCCGACGCGACGCCCGCGGTGTCGCGCAGGGTGGTGTCGAGGTTGTCCAGGGCGAGCCTGTCCGCGGCGCCGTCGACCCGGGTCACCAGGGTCAGCGGGCCGTTCACACCGGGGCCGAAGCCCTCGGCGAGGAGGTCGTACGCCTGCCGTGTGGTCGACGTCCTGGGGTCGTTGCCCTGGTCGGAGGTGCCGAGGCGGAGGGAGAGCGTGGGCAGCGCGAGGAGCGCGATGACGGCCACGGCGACGGAGCCGAGGAGCTTGGGATGACGTTCGACGAACGCGGACCAGCGGGCGGCGAAGCCGGTCGGCAGCTCCGGCTGCGGCCCGTGCTCGGCCAGTCGGCGCCGTTCGCGGCGGCTGAGGGCGCGCGGTCCGATCCAGGACAGCAGTGCGGGCAGCAGGGTCACCGAGGCGGCGACGGTGAGCACGACGGTCGACGAGGCGGCGACGGCGACGCCGTTGAGGAAGCCCAGCCGCAGGATCAGCATGCCCAGTAGGGCGATGCAGACGGTGGCGCCGGCGAACACGACCGCGCGTCCGGTGGTGGCGACGGCGTTGGTGGCGGCCTCGGCGACGGTGAGGCCGCGTTTCAGGCCGCGCCGGTGTCTGGTCACGATGAACAGCGCGTAGTCGATGCCGACGCCGAGCCCGACGAGCATGCCGAGCATGGGCGCGAAGTCGGCGACCGTCATGGCGTGCCCGAGCAGCACGATCGCGGCGTACGCGGTGCCGACGCTCACCAGCGCGGTGGCGATGGGCAGCAGCGAGGCGACGAGCGAGCCGAAGGCGAGGAACAGCACGACGGCGGCGACGACCACGCCGACCGTCTCAGCGACGTGCCCGCTCGACGACTCGGTGAGCCCGATGGCGCTGCCGCCCAGCTCCACCTGGAGGCCGTCGGTCTCCGCGGACTTGGCGGCGCGCACGACGGCCTGTGCCTCGGACTTCGTGATGTCCTCGGCCGGCCGGCCGAAGGTGACGGTGGCGTACGCCGTATGTCCGTCACGGCTGATCCGGCGGCCTGCCGAAGTGTCGTAGGGGCCGGTCACGGACGACACCCCGGGCAGGTCGGCGATCTCGTCCAGCGTGCGGCTCATCGTCTGCTCGACGTCGGAGGCGCGGACCGTGCCGGAGGTGGTGTGCCAGACGACGGTGTCGGTGTCGCCGCCGAGGCCCGGGAACCCGTCCCTCAGCAGCTGGGTGGCGCGGCCCGACTCGGTGCCGGGGACCTCGTAGTCGTTCGAGTACGCGGAGCCGGTGACGGCGGCGGCCGCGGTGACGCCGCCGAAGGCGAGGAGCCACAGCAGGACGGCTACCAGGCGGTGCCGGACACACCAACGTGCAAGGGCTGCCACGGACATGCTCCCAGGTGACGATTTGTGGATCTTTGACCGGGAGAGATCGTCCAGGTACTGAACAGCCCGCAAAGAACGTATGAGCAGAAAGAACGTATGAGCAATCGCAGGACACTCTTGCAGGCGAAAGTGACCGTTCGCCGCCTTCGCGGGGTTGTCCACAAGAGTGGGAGACACGTCACAGGACAGTCCGGTGAACTCTGGCGCCGCGACGGGTACTTCAGTCGAACTGGTCTCCGAGCGCCATGATCATCGTCCCGACGATCAGCAGCCACAGGGCCCGGCGGGTACGGCCCCGGGAGCCCAGGACCGCGGCGAACGCGCACACCGCGGCTCCGAACGCGTAGGCGGCCGGGACGAGGGCAGGGGCCGAGCCGGTGAGGCGCATCAACGACGCGGCGAGGCCCGCGAGGGTCAGCAGGGCTCCGGTGCCGGTCGCCGTCCAGCGGGCCCGGCGCGCGTCCTCGGCGGGGTCGTCCCCGTCGTCGTCCACGTCGTCCGTGTCGTTCACGTCGTTCACGTCTTTCGCCCCGGCCGTCTCGGGTCGCGTGTCGGAATCGGTGCGTCCACTCATGGCGGGCGAGCGTAGTACCTGCACCTGAGAAATCCGGGTGTGGGACGCGGGGACAGCTGTTAGCGTCCCGCCGTCCGCAGTCCCGGCAGCCGGCACATCGCCGCCGACCGAAGCAGGTGCATTGTTTGAAGGTCCGACCGAGCTCCTACGCATACCTTTTCCCTACGAAGGACTCAAGGAGCCCGTTCACCGATGTCCGACACCATGTCCAACGCCACATCCAGGACCTCGAACGACCCTCTGGCTGACCGCCTGACCCACCCCCGTCACCCGCGCAGCGACCGCTACGACGTCCGCTGGGCCATCGAGAACCAGATGGGCCCGCACGCCCTGTGGCTGCTGGAGTGGCTGGCCCCCGCCCTCGGCCTGGAGGAGCTGCGCCCCGGGGCGCGCGTCCTCGACCTCGGCTGCGGCCGCGCCATGACCTCCGTCTTCCTCGCGAAGGAGTACGGCGTCCAGGTCGTCGCCGCCGACCTGTGGGTGAAACCCGACGACAACGCCGCGCGCGTCGCCGAGGCCGGCGTCGCCGACCGCGTGCTGCCCGTGTTCGCCGAGGCACACGATCTGCCCTTCGGCGAGGGGACGTTCGACGCGATCGTCTCCGTCGACGCGTACCAGTACTTCGGCACGAACGACCTGTATCTGCCCACGCTGACCCGGCTGCTGAAGCCCGGCGGGCGGATCGGTGCCGTCGTACCGGCACTTCGGGAGGAGCCGGAGGGCACGGAGCCGCCGGCGCATCTCAAGCCTTGGTGGGAGCCGGACTTCTGGTGCTTCCACTCCCCCGGCTGGTGGCGGCGCCACTGGACGCGCAGCGGGGCCGTCGAGGTCGAGGCGGCCGACTGGCAGCCGGACGGCTGGCGGGACTGGCTGCTGTGGTGCGACGTGGTCGCCGAGGAGAGCCCGGAGGAGTTCCACCGCACCATGGCCCGCCGGGTCGGCGAGATGGTGCGGGCGGACGAGGGCCGCGCGCTGGGCTTCGTACGGGTCGTGGGCCGCCGTAAGTAGCCGTACGGCCCCGGAGGCGATGCCTCCGGGGCCGTACCGCGCGTCCGCTCAGCCCTCGCTGACGCCCAGCTGCTCCAGGATCAGCTCCTTGACGCGGGCCGCGTCGGCCTGGCCGCGCGTGGCCTTCATGACCGCGCCGACCAGGGCACCGACCGCGGCCACCTTGCCGCCGCGGATCTTGTCGGCGATGCCCGGGTTGCCGGCGATGGCCTCCTCGACGGCGGCCGTCAGCGCGCCCTCGTCGGAGACGACCTTCAGACCGCGCTTCTCGACGACCTCGTCCGGGGTGCCCTCGCCCGCGAGGACGCCCTCGATGACCTGGCGGGCCAGCTTGTCGTTCAGGTCACCGGAAGAGACCAGCTGCGCGACCCGGGCGACCTGCTCGGGCGTGATGGCCAGCTCGTCCAGCGCCTTGCCCGACTCGTTGGCGCTGCGCGCCAGTTCGCCCATCCACCACTTGCGGGCGGAGGCCGCGTCGGCACCGGCCTCGATCGTGGCCACGATCGGGTCCAGCGCGCCGGCGTTGAGGATCGCCTGCATGTCGGTGGCCGAGACGCCCCACTCCGCGAGCAGACGGGTGCGGCGGGCCAGCGGCATCTCCGGGAGCGCGGTCCGGATCTCCTCGACCCACTCACGGGACGGCGCCACCGGGACGAGGTCGGGCTCCGGGAAGTACCGGTAGTCCTCGGCCTCCTCCTTCACGCGGCCGGAGGTCGTCGACCCCGTGTCCTCGTGGAAGTGACGGGTCTCCTGGATGATCGTGCCGCCGGAGGAGAGCACGGCCGCGTGCCGCATGATCTCGAAGCGGGCCGCACGCTCCACGGAACGCAGCGAGTTGACGTTCTTCGTCTCGGAGCGCGTGCCGAACTTGTCGGCGTCCTTGGGCATCAGCGACAGGTTCACGTCGCAGCGCATCTGGCCCATCTCCATACGGGCCTCGGAGACGCCGAGCGCCTTGATGAGCTCGCGCAGCTCACGGACGTACGCCTTCGCCACCTCGGGGGCACGGTCGCCCGCGCCGACGATCGGCTTGGTGACGATCTCGATGAGCGGGATGCCGGCGCGGTTGTAGTCCAGCAGCGAGTGCTGCGCGCCGTGGATTCGGCCGGTGGCGCCGCCGACGTGCGTCGACTTGCCGGTGTCCTCCTCCATGTGGGCGCGCTCGATCTCCACGCGGAAGGTCTCGCCGTCCTCCAACTGCACGTCGAGGTAGCCGTTGAAGGCGATCGGCTCGTCGTACTGGGAGGTCTGGAAGTTCTTCGGCATGTCCGGATAGAAGTAGTTCTTCCGGGCGAAGCGGCACCACTCGGCGATCTCGCAGTGGAGCGCGAGACCGATCTTGATCGCGGACTCGACGCCGGTCGCGTTGACGACCGGGAGCGCGCCGGGCAGGCCGAGGCAGGTCGGGCAGGTCTGCGAGTTGGGCTCGGCGCCCAGCTCGGTCGAACACCCGCAGAACATCTTGGTCTTGGTGCCGAGTTCGACATGGACCTCAAGGCCCATGACGGGGTCGTACGACGCGAGCGCGTCCTCGTACGGCACCAGGTCGGTCGTGGTGGTCACGGTGAAACTTCCCTCTCAGCCCAGCAGGACGTCGTCGTCGCCCAGCCGCTTCAGTTCGCGGTACAGGATGGCGAGGCCGGTGACGATCGCGACCGCGGAGACGGTGGCGTCGATGAGCCGCAGCGTGTCGTGCTCGGCGCGGGCCTTCTTGATCTGCTTGGCGACACCGACCGCACCGAAGGCGGTGGTGGCCATCGACAGGTACGTACCGGACTTGGACTTCTTGAAGCCCTTGGCCTTCGACAGTGCCTTGCTCACAGCGACGGAGCCTCCTCCAGAAGCGGGTGCCCCCACTTTTCCACGAAGGCGGCCTCGACGGCGGCGCCGACCTTGTAAAGGCGGTCGTCCTTCAGCGCCGGGGCGATGATCTGCAGGCCGACCGGGAGGTTGTCCTCCGGGGCGAGACCGCAGGGAAGTGACATGGCCGCGTTGCCCGCCAGGTTGGTCGGGATGGTGCACAGGTCGGCCAGGTACATCGCCATCGGGTCGTCGGCGCGCTCGCCGATCGCGAAGGCCGTGGTCGGGGTCGTCGGGGAGACGATCACGTCGACCTGCTCGAAGGCCTTCTCGAAGTCCCGCGTGATGAGCGTGCGGACCTTCTGGGCGGAGCCGTAGTACGCGTCGTAGTAGCCGGAGCTGAGCGCGTACGTGCCGAGGATGATGCGGCGCTTGACCTCGGGACCGAAGCCCGCCTCACGGGTGAGCGAGGTGACCTCCTCGGCCGAGTGGGAGCCGTCGTCGCCCGTACGCAGGCCGTAGCGCAGGCCGTCGAAGCGGGCGAGGTTGGACGAGCACTCGGACGGGGCGATCAGGTAGTACGCCGACAGCGCCAGGTCGAAGGACGGGCAGTCCAGCTCGACGATCTCGGCGCCCAGCTCCTTCAGCAGTTCGACGGACTCGTCGAAGCGCTGGATGACGCCGGCCTGGTAGCCCTCGCCGCGGAACTGCTTGACGACACCGACCCGCATGCCCTGGACGCTGCCGTTGCGGGCGGCCTCGACGACCGGCGGGACCGGGGCGTCGATGGAGGTGGAGTCGAGCGGGTCGTGCCCGGCGATCACCTCGTGCAGGAGCGCCGCGTCCAGGACCGTACGGGCGCAGGGACCGCCCTGGTCGAGGGAGGACGAGAAGGCGACCATGCCGAAGCGGGAGACCGCGCCGTACGTCGGCTTCACGCCGACCGTGCCGGTGACGGCGGCCGGCTGGCGGATGGAGCCGCCGGTGTCGGTGCCGATGGCCAGCGGGGCCTGGAAGGAGGCGAGGGCGGCGGAGGAGCCGCCGCCGGAGCCGCCGGGGATCTTGGTGAGGTCCCACGGGTTGCCGGTCGGCCCGTACGCGCTGTTCTCGGTGGAGGACCCCATGGCGAACTCGTCCATGTTGGTCTTGCCGAGGATGACGACGTCGGCGGCCTTCAGGCGCTTGGTGAGCGTCGCGTCGTACGGCGGGATCCAGCCCTCGAGGATCTTCGAACCGACGGTGGTCGGAACGCCCTCGGTGGTGAAGATGTCCTTGAGCGCGAGGGGAACGCCGGCCAGCGGACCGAGCTTCTCCCCCCGTGCCCGCTTCTCGTCGACGGCACGGGCCTGCGCCAGGGCGCCCTCTCGGTCGACGTGCAGGAAGGCGTGCACCTTCTCGTCGACGGCCTCGATCCGGGCGAGGTGGGCCTCGGTGACCTGGACGGCCGTGAGCTCGCCGGAGGCGATCTTCTCGGCGGTCTCGGCGGCCGTGAGCTTGATGATGTTGACGTTGTCCGTCATGGGTCAGTCCTCCCCCAGGATCTGCGGCACCTTGAAACGCTGCTGCTCCTGGGCCGGGGCGCCGGAGAGCGCCTGCTCGGGGGTGAGCGAGGGACGGACCTCGTCCGCGCGCATGACGTTCGTCAGCGGGAGCGGGTGAGAGGTCGGCGGTACGTCTTGGTCGGCGACCTCGCTGACGCGTGCGACCGCGCCGATGATGTCGTCCAGCTGGCCTGCGAAGTGTTCGAGTTCTTCGGGCTTCAGCTCCAGACGCGCCAGCCGGGCGAGGTGGGCGACCTCCTCGCGCGTGATGCCAGGCATGCAGCGATCCTCTGGGGTGAGTGTGTGTGGTTAGGGCCCAATCCTATGGGTCGGGCCCCGGTAGCCGTGAAACGGTTTGCCGGGGCCCCTCCGACAGCACTCCGTCAGCGCTGCCTCGCGGCCCAGACCTCGCTCCTCAGGAAGTGGTTGTCGTACAGCTCCTGCACGTCCAGGAGGCTCTCCGGGGGGATCTCTCCGAGGGCGATGCGCTGCAGGTGGCGGAAGTACTCGAAGCGCTCGACGCCCGGCGTGATGACGATGAGCAGGTCGGCGTCGGCGCCGGGTACGGCGGCGAAGGCGTGCGGCTTGCCGGGCGGGACGATGACGAGATCACCGGGGCCGGCGGTGACGACCTCCTCGCCGGAGAGGATCTCAGCGGCTCCGTCGAGCAGGAAGAACATCTCGGCGGAGTTGTCGTGCCAGTGCGGCTTGGCGCCGTCGGCGCCCGCCGTGAGGGTGACGCGCTGGGTGGACAGGGCGCCGCCCGTCCGGCTGCTGTCGGCCAGCAGGCGCATGGTGGTGGGCGCGCGGCCGACGACCTCGGCCTCGGCCTCGCGGACGATCACGGACTCGTCGAACTTCGGAACGAACAGCGACATCTCGAAACCCCCTGGTGACGGTGGTGCCGTGGTCAGACGTGGTGACGGTGGTGCCGTGGTCAGACGAGGAAGAGCAGCGCGGCGCTGATCAGTACAACGACCGCGGTGGCGAAGTGGATCCCGAAGGCGACGGCCTTCGTACCACCGTTGCGCAGGACTATCAGCGTGTCGCCGAGCGGGACCAGAGCCACGCAGACCATGAACCAGGCCTCGGCCCGCGCCCCGACGAAGGCCAGCAGCGCCAGGCCGAGCAGGCCGTAGACGCCGTCCTTGAGGCCCTTGATCGTCAGGTAGGGACCGGCGTCGCCGTCCGGCCGGGCGGGGAGGCCGTAGCCGGTGGCGGCGGATGCGGGCTGGAACAGGAACCGGTACCCGAGGAACACGCAGAACAGATCGAGCACGACGGCCAGGGTGTAGGCGGTGACGGTCATGACATCTCCCCTTGCTAGCAGCGCTAGGAACAAGAGTGAAACTAGCAGAGCGTCGACAGAAATGCTAGCGACGCTAGAATCGAGGTCATGGCGATCCAGACGCGCCGGGAGCGCGAACGAGCGGAACGCGAGCGGCTGATCGTGACGGCCGCACGGGAGCTGGCCGAGGCGGAGGGCTGGGACGCGGTGACCACACGCCGGCTGGCCGCCGAGATCGAGTACAGCCAGCCGGTCCTCTACAGCCACTTCAAGGGCAAGGACGCGATCATGGCCGCGGTCGCGGTACAGGGCTGCGCGGACCTGGCGGTGGAGCTGCGGGAGGCGCGTACGGCGGCCGAGGGCACACGGGAGTCATTGGCGGCGGTCGGCGAGGCGTACACAGACTTCGCCCGGCGCCGGCCCGCCCTCTACGACGCGATGTTCACCCACCTCGTGGACCTGCCGTTCGCCACGGAGGAGGCACCCGCACCGCTACGGGAGGCGTTCGGTGAACTGCTCCTCGCGGTCGAGCCGATCGCGGCGGAGGGCGAGAACCCCGGCTTCCTCACGGAAACCTACTGGGCGAGCCTGCACGGCCTGGCGACCCTGATGCGCAGCGGCCGCCTCCCGAAGGAGGCCCACGCCGACCGCCTGTCCCTGCTGACGGCCCGCTTCACGGCGTGCGCGACCTGAGGGACGACCCGTGGCCGCCGACATCGAGGGGGGAACGAACCGTCACTCCCCCGCCGGCAAGGCGGCCCGCGGCCGCTGCCACCCGCGAGAGCCCCGCGCCCGCAGCCACGCCGTCGTCTCCTCCGGCGGCATCGCGGCGGCGACCAGCCACCCCTGCACAGCGTCACACCCGAGGTCCCGCAGCCGCTCCCAGGTCTCGTCGTCCTCGACCCCCTCGGCGACGACCAACAACCCGAGGGAGTGGGCGAGGTCGACCGTGCACCGCACGATCTCCGCGTCCTCCGTGTCCACGGCCAGCCGGGCCACGAACGACCGGTCGATCTTCAGCTCGCTCACCGGCAGCCGGCGCAGATGCACCAGCGACGAGTACCCGGTGCCGAAGTCGTCCAGGGACATCTTCACGCCGTGCCCGGTCAGCCCGGCCAGGGTGTCGGCGGCCCGCTGCGGGTCCTCCAGCAGCACGTGCTCCGTTATCTCCAGTTGGAGCGCTCCCGCCGGAACCCCGTGCCGGGCAAGGCGTGCGGCCACCGAGCCCGCGAAGCCGGGCGTGTGGACGTCACGCGGGGAGACGTTGACCGCGACCGGCACCCGCAGGCCCTGGGCGCGCCACTTGGCGACCTGCCCGAGCGCCGTCTCCAGGACGTACTCGGTCAGATGGGGCATCAGTCCCGAGGACTCGGCGATCGCTATGAACTCGTCCGGCGGCACCTTCCCGCGCTCGGGATGCACCCAGCGCACCAGGGCCTCCAGCCCAGCGACCTGTCCGTCGAAGCGGACCTTGGGCTGGTAGTGCAGCTGGACCTCGTGCGCGTCCAGGGCCCGGCGCAGATCGGCGAGCAGCCCGAGCCGGTCCGGGGTGTTGGAGTCCCGCTTCGACTCGTACACCTCGACACCCGTACGGTCCCGCTTCGCCTGGTACATCGCCACGTCCGCCCGGCGCAGCAACCCCTCGGCGTCCAGGGCGTGGTCGGGGAAGACGGCGACGCCCGCGCTGGCCTCCAGGACGAGCGTGAGCCCGTCGAGGTCGAGCGGGGAACTGAGGGCGGCGACGAGATTGCGGGCGACCCGGGTCGCCGACGTCGTGGAGTCGGCGACGGGCAGTAACACGGCGAACTCGTCACCGCCGAGCCGGGCGGCCTCCGCGCCGCGCGGCAGCGCCAGCCGCAGCCGGTCGGCTATCTGCAGCAGCAGCCGGTCGCCGGCGAGATGACCGAGGGTGTCGTTGACCGAGCGGAAGCGGTCGAGGTCGATGAGCATCAGGGCGGCCCGCGCGCCGATGCGTTCGGCGTCGTCGAGGGCGGTCCAGATCCGTTCCAGGAGCCACTGCCGGTTGGGCAGCCCGGTCAGCGGGTCGCGCAACTGCTCCTCCGCCCGGGCCCGGGCTATCCACAGGGTGGAGTCGAGGGCGATGAGGGGGATGGAGAACAGCGGGAGCAGGACCGGCTGGGCCTCGGCGACCACACAGACCAGGGGCGCGATGCCGAGCAGCGCGACCGCGACCAGGCCTTGTCTGATCAGGGCGGTGCGGGCGACGGTGGGCAGTCCACCGCCGCGCGGGGCGTGCAGGTACCACAGCAGGGTGCGGGTGACCGCGAGGTAGGCGGCCGCCACGAGTACGACCTCGGGAGCGGTGGTGACGGTCCAGTTGTGGGGGTTCCAGGGCTTCTCGACGCTCGGTACGCGGCCGAAGGCGCCCAGGACCAGGGCGCCGGCGCCGATGCCGAGGATGTCCACCGCGCCCTGCAGCACGCCCTGGCGCCAGCGGTTGCGGCGGGCTGCGCCGACCAGGACGACGACGGTCAGGCTGACCATTCCGGCGGGCACCCAGCCGTACAGCAGGAGCACGGCGAGGGTGAGGGCGGCGCCGGAGCCGGTGCCGCCCCACCAGCGGGAGCGGCCGAGCATGACCAGGTGGCCGACGATGATGCCGGTCAGCACGGCCAGCGACCAGCCGACCGCGCCGGACGGGAAGAGGGCGTGGTTCCCGGTGAAGGCGCGGAGGAAGCCTGCGCCCAGTGCGAACCCGGCGGCCGCGACGACGGCGGCGGGCAGCGCGGGCCAGGACAGGTGCCGTTCGTGGTCACTGCCCGGGAGTGCGGGGGCGGCCTCGATGGCCAGGGGTATGGGGACACGCGGGTCCGTCACGCTGCGCGGTGCGGCGGCGCGGACCTCCGCGCCCGTCCGTGCCGCGGCCCGCGCCGGCCACCGGTTCCCCCGCCATGCGCCCACCCTGCGGCGCAGGCGCAGCCATGAGTCCGGGGCGGCGCTCTCGGTCGGTTCCATTCCCGTCCCTCTCACAGCCGGCGGTGCCCACGCCACGCGGTCCGCTGCCCGACGACCATCAACGGCTTCGCGTTGGAAAACCCTTCCCCGTGCTCACCATGAGCACGGGGATGCCCCAACCGCAGCTGGGCACGGCAGGCGCACATCTCAACAGTAGGCCGCAGAAGGCTTCCACGGGCAGCGGTCGTCTACGGTTGCCCGAATGCGCCCCGGCCACCCGTATGCATCTGATATGCGCCGATCGGGTGGCCTTCAACCGCTACTCCCCGGTCGGAAGGGCGACTTCGGCCGCGGCTTCCGGTCCCTGCTCCAACAGGACGCCGAAGCCGTCCTCGTTCAGAACGGGCACCTTGAGCTGCATGGCCTTGTCGTACTTCGATCCGGGATTCTCACCCACGACGACAAAGGACGTCTTCTTCGACACCGAACCGGTCACTTTCGCTCCGCGGCTCTGCAGCGCCTCCTTGGCGCCGTCGCGGGTGAAGTTCTCCAGCGTGCCGGTGACGACGACGGTAAGCCCTTCCAGGG
This sequence comes from Streptomyces sp. NPDC086549, assembly GCF_044746205.1. Lineage (NCBI taxonomy): Bacteria > Bacillati > Actinomycetota > Actinomycetes > Kitasatosporales > Streptomycetaceae > Streptomyces > Streptomyces sp. NPDC086549. The sequence goes on from NZ_JBIVBS010000013.1 coordinate 268,674, forward strand.
GACGGGGTCCTTCGTCCTCTCCGGAAGCCTCGTCCTCCAGCCGGACTCCAGCGGCCTTCCACTTGCGGATGATCTCCCGGTGCCACTCCTCGGCGAACCACTCCTTGACCGCGGCGGCCACGATCGGGCCGACGCCGTCGGTGTTCTTCAGTTCCTCCTCGGTGGCCTCTTCGATGCGGTCGATGGAGCGGAAGGCGCGGGCGAGCGCCTCGGCCGCGACCGGGCCGACGTGCCGGATGGACAGTCCGTTGATGAAGCGCGCCAACGGGCGCTGCCTGGCCGCCTCGATGTTCTCCAGCAGGGCGAGGGTGTTCTTCTTCGGCTCGCCCTTCTGGTTGGCGAAGACGGTGACGACCTTCTCCTCGCCCGTCCTGGGGTCCCGCTTGGGCAGTCCGCTGTCCGGGTCGAGGACGTACGCCTTGATGGGCAGCAGCCTCTCCACCGTCAGGTCGAACAGGTCGCCCTCGTCGGCCAGTGGCGGGTCGGCCGGCTCCAGCGGGCGGGTGAGGGCGGCCGCCGCCACCTCGCCGAAGTGCTCGATGTCCAGGCACTCGCGGCCCGCGAGATACGAGACGCGCTCCCTCAACTGGGCCGGGCAGGTACGGGCGTTGGGGCAGCGGAGGTCGATGTCGCCCTCCTTCATGGGCCGCAGGGGCGTCCCGCACTCGGGGCACTCGGCGGGCATCACGAACTCCCGCTCGCCGCCGTCGCGCAGATCGACGACCGGGCCGAGGATCTCCGGGATGACGTCGCCGGCCTTGCGGATCACCACCGTGTCACCGATGAGGACGCCCTTGGCCTTGACCACCTCCTGGTTGTGCAGGGTGGCGAACTCGACCTCGGAGCCGGCGACCGTGACCGGTTCGACCTGGGCGTACGGCGTGACGCGGCCGGTGCGGCCCACGCCGACCTTGATGTCGATCAGCTTGGTGTTGACCTCTTCGGGCGCGTACTTGTACGCGATCGCCCAGCGCGGTGCGCGGGCCGTGGAGCCGAGGCGGCCCTGGAGGCGGATCTCGTCGAGCTTGACGACCACGCCGTCGATCTCGTGCTCCACGGAGTGGCGGTTCTCGCCGTAGTACGCGATGAACTCCCGTACGCCGTCGAGGTCGTCGACCACCCTGTTGTGCGTGGAGGTGGGCAGACCCCAGGTCTTCAGCAGGTCGTAGGCCTGGGAGAGACGGGTGAGGCCCTCGTACCCCGCCAGGGCGCCGATGCCGTGGACGACCATGTGCAGCGGGCGGGTCGCGGTGACGCGCGGGTCCTTCTGACGCAGCGAACCGGCCGCCGCGTTGCGCGGGTTGGCGAAGGGCTTGTCACCGGCCGCGACCAGGCGCTCGTTGAGTTCGAGGAACTTCTCCATCGGGAAGTAGACCTCGCCGCGGACCTCCACGAGGTCGGGGACGTGGTCGCCCGTCAGCCGGTCCGGGATCTCCGCGATCGTACGGACGTTGGGCGTGATGTCCTCGCCCGTGCGGCCGTCGCCCCGCGTCGCCGCGCGGGTGAGACGGCCGTGCTCATAGGTGAGGTTGACGGCGAGGCCGTCGACCTTGAGCTCGCACAGGAAGTGGTAGTCGGAGGTGCCGACGTCCTTGGCGACGCGCTCGGCCCAGGCGGCCAGTTCCTCGTCGTTGAAGGCGTTGTCCAGGGAGAGCATGCGCTCGCGGTGCTCGACGGAAGTGAATTCGGTCTCGTACGCTCCCGCGACCTTCTGGGTCGGCGAGTCGGGCGTGCGCAGCCCGGGATACTCCTCCTCCAGCGCCTCAAGGGCGCGCAGGAGCTTGTCGAACTCCGCGTCGCTGATGACGGGAGCGTCCTTCACGTAGTACCGGAAGCGGTGCTCCTCGATCTGCTCAGCGAGCAGCGCGTGCTTCTCCCGTGCCTCGGCGGGCACCGTCGTCTCCGCTTGCTTGTCGCCGGCCACCGTGTTGTCCTCCCGTTACTCTGGGTTGTCCGCGAGGGATCTCGCCGCCCGGGCGCAATGGGCGAGTGCCTGGCGCGCGTACGCGGGGGAAGCGCCCGCGAGTCCGCACGACGGCGTGACCGTGACCGCCTCCGCGAGAAGCCCCGGATGCAGCCCCAGCCTGCGCCACAGCGTCCTGACACCCATGACGCTACCGGCAGGGTCTGACAACGGTGCATCCGTGCCGGGCACCACACCGGCGAACAGCCGCGTGCCGCCTTCCACGGCCTCGCCGATCGCGTCGTCGTCACGCTCGGTGAGGAGAGAGAAGTCGAAGGAGACCGCGGCGGCGCCCGCGCGGCGGAGCAGCGCGAACGGCACGTCCGGGGCGCAGGAGTGGACCACGACCGGCCCGTCGCCGTGCACCGCGACGAGATCCCGGAGGGTGGCCTCGACGACCTGCCGGTCCACCGCCCGGTGGGTCCGGTAGCCGCTGGCGCTCTTCACCTGACCACGCAGCACGGCGGTGAGCGAGGGCTCGTCGAGCTGCAGGACGAGCTGCGCGCCGGGAACGCGGCGGCGCACCTCGGCCAGGTGCAGGCGCAGTCCCTCGGCGAGGGAGGCGGCGAGGTCGCGGCAGGCGCCGGGGTCGGAGAGGGCGGCCTCGCCGTTCTTCAGTTCGAGGGCGGCGGCCAGCGTCCACGGCCCGACCGCCTGCACCTTCAGCGGCCCCGCGTACTCCTGGGTGAACTCCTCAAGGGCGTCGAGGTCCTCGCCCAGCCAGGACCGGGCCCGTTTGGTGTCCCGGCCGGGCCGGTCCCCGATCCGCCAGCCGCTCGGCTCCACGCGCGCGTACAGCTCGACGAGCATCCCGGCCGTGCGACCGATCATGTCCGCGCCGGGGCCGCGGGCCGGCAGCTCGGGCAGGAACGGGAAGTCCTCGAAGGACCCGGTGACGGTCTTGGCGGCTTCCCGGGCGTCCCCACCGGGCATGGACCCGACGCCGGTGGCGGCACCGAACCTGAACTGGCTGTCATCGCTCACCCCGGAAGCCTATGCCTCCGGCGGTTCAGCCGAATTGGGGGCGCCGTCCGGTGCCTCGTACCCGGCGTCCGCGCGGGCCGCTGCTGGGGGCTGCCGCCCCCAGACCCCCGCTTCGGCCTGGACGGCCTCGTCCTCGAACGCCGGACGGGCTGGATGTTGCCGGCCGATACCCGGTCACGACAGCCGGTACACCCCGTGCCGTTCCAGGAAGGCGAGCAGCCGGGCCGGATCGGCGACCTCGAGGTTGTTGCGGAAGCGGCCGCGTTCCCAGGCCATGTCGGTCTGCCCGTGGTAGCTGCCGCTGCCGATGAAGTCGCCGTAGGCGTCCAGCAGGGCGACGGTCAGGCTGCCGTGGCAGCGGCAGATGTCGCCCGTGAAGTCGCCGGCCGTGGTCAGGGCGCGCAGCTCGGCGAGCGTGCCGTCGTCATAGATCTCGGCCAGGACGGGGCGCCGGGCGAGCGGCCCGGCGTAGTCCCCGCCGCGCAGGATCACCGCGGCCTCGGCGCGGTCCCAGACGTCGTCCAGCCAGACACGGATCTCGTCACCACCACGACCGCCGCGTCCTTCGGAGGTCACCGTGTCACCGCCCCGGCCGCACCGTCAGGTCGTTGACCTCCGCGTCGCCGGGCAGGTCGATGGCCATCAGGATCGTCGTCGCCACCGACTCCGGGTCGATCCACCGGCCCGGCTCGTAGTCCTTGCCCTCCTGCTGGTGGACCTTGGCCTGCATGGGGCTCGCGGTGCGGCCCGGGTAGACGGAGGTGACGCGGACGCCGTGGTCGTGCTCCTCCTGGCGGAGGGAGTCGGCCAGGGCCTTGAGGCCGTGCTTGGAGGCGGCGTACGCGGACCAGCCCGCGGCGGCGTTGAGGCCCGCGCCGGAGTTCACGAAGACCACATGGCCGCGGGCGGCGCGGAGCTGCGGCAGGAAGTGCCGGGTCAGCTCGGCGGGCGCGATCAGGTTGACGTTGAGCTGGTGACGCCAGGCCTTGGGGGTCAGCTCGCCGACCTGGCCCAGGTCGACGACCCCGGCGATGTGCAGCAGCGAGTCCACGCGGTCCGGGAGCGCCTGGTGGGAGAAGGCCCAGGAGAGCTTGTCCGGGTCGGAGAGGTCGCCGACCAGGGTGCGGGCCCCGGGGAACTCCGCCGCCAGTTCCTTCGCGCGGCCCGCGTCGCGCGCGTGCAGCACGAGTTCGTCCCCGCGCGCGTGCAGGCGGCGAGCGACGGCGGCGCCGATGCCGGAACCCGCCCCGGTGATCACATGAGTAGCCATGTCCGCCATGCTCGCATCACCGGACGCCTACGCGATGCCCTGGCTCTCCTCCAGGTAGGCGAGCGCGCCCACCGGCTCGTCCGCGAAGAACACCAGGTCCGTGAGTGGACGGGGCAGGAATCCCTCGTCCTCCATCCGGCGGAACTGCTCCTTCAGGCCGTCGTAGAAGCCCTCGGTGTTGAGCAGGACGACGGGCTTGTCCGTGTGCCCGTGCTTCTTGAGTTCCAGGATCTCGGTGGCCTCGTCGAGCGTTCCGGTGCCGCCCACCATGACGACCACCGCGTCGGCATTCTCCAGCAGCAGCCTCTTTCGCTCTGCGAGGTCCTTCGCGATCACCATCTCGTCGGCGCCGGGCCGCGCCTTCGCCGCCAGGAACTCGACGGAGACGCCCAGCAGCCTGCCGCCCGCGTCCTGGACGCCGTCGGCGACCACCTTCATCAGACCGACGTCCGACCCTCCCCACACCAGGGTGTGCCCGCCCTTGCCGATCAGTTTCGCGAACTCGCGCGCGGGGCGCGTGTAGCGGTCGTCGAGGTCGGCGGCGGAGAGGAAGACGCAGATTCTCATGCGGTCAGCCTAGGGGGGAAGAAGCGGGGCCACGCGAGCGCTTTTCCCAGTATGGCCAATGGACACACGATCACGATCGAGCAGGGCGAGCAGCACGTGCGCGTGGTGCACGGGGGCCAGGTGCTGGCGGAGACCGACCGCCCCCTGGTGCTGCGCGAGACCGGCTCTCCCGTCCGGTACTACATCCCGCCCGAGGACGTGCGCCTCGACCTTCTCTCCCCCTCCGACACCCACACCGAATGCCCCTTCAAGGGGACGGCGTCCTACTGGTCCCTGCCGGACGCCCCCGACCTCGTATGGGCCTATCCCGAGCCCAAGGACGGGGTCGCCCGGATCAAGGACCACCTGTGCTTCTACGAAGTGGAGGTCCAGGAGTAGACACGAGGGGACACGAGGGGACACGAGGGGACACGAGTAGCGGTGTCCTGACCGATCGGTCGCGTCCCTGATGGCAGTCTCCTCAGACATGGACAAGCAGATCATTTCGCGCGACGGCACCCGTATCGCGTACGAGCGCCGCGGGCGGGGCCCGACGGTCGTCCTCGTGAGCGGCGCGATGTCCACGGGCGCCACGGTGGCCCCGCTGGCCGCACGGCTCGCCGACCGCTGCACGGTCGTGCCGTACGACCGCCGGGGTCGCGGTGCGAGCGGGGACACGGCGCCGTACGCCGTCGCCCGCGAGGTCGAGGACCTGGCGGCGCTGATCGAGGCGGTGGGCGGGGACGCGGCGCTCTACGGCATCTCGTCGGGCGGCGCGCTGGCGCTGGAGGCGGCGGCGAGCGGACTGCCGGTCCGCCAGGTGGCCGTGTACGAGCCGCCGTTCGCCGTCCACGAGGACGGCGCGAAGGAGCGCGCGGAGTACACCCGGAACCTGACCGAGGCCCTCGCGCAGGGGCGGCGGGGAGACGCGGTGGAGCACTTCCTGCGGCTCACGGGCCTGGCCGAGGGGATGATCCGGGGCGCCCGCCAGTCCCCCATGTGGGCCGACATGGAGGCGATCGCCCCGACCCTGGCGTACGACGACTCCGTGATGGGCGACGGCCTGGTGCCCCGGGACCGGCTGACCGCGATCACCGTCCCCGTGCTGGCCGTCGCGGGCCGGGCGAGCCCGGCCTGGCTGCGCGAGGCGGCGCGGGCGGTCGCGGAAGCGGCGCCCGAGGGGACGTACCGCACGCTGGAGGACCAGACCCACATGGTGGACCCGGACGTCCTGGCGCCGGTGCTGGCGGAGTTCTTCACGCAGTAGCTGCCAGTGGCCACACCGCCGGCTGCCAGTGGCTACACCGTCGCGGACGTGGCCCTGGCCGTCGTCGCGATCGTCGCCGACCCCACCACGCGCGTGCCGTCGTACAGGACGATCGCCTGGCCGGGGGCGACGCCGCGGACCGGCTCGGTGAAGGTGACCCGCAGCTCGCCGTCGACCGGCTCCGCCGTCACCTCGGTCTCGCCGCCGTGTGCGCGGAGCTGGGCGGTGTAGGTGCCGGGGCCGGCCGGGGCCGCGCCGCACCAGCGGGGCTTGATCGCGGTCAGGGCGGTGACGTCCAGGGCGGCGGCCGGGCCGACCGTCACCGTGTTGGTCACCGGGGAGATGTCGAGGACGTAGCGCGGCTTGCCGTCGGCGGCGGGGGTGCCGATGCGCAGGCCCTTGCGCTGGCCGATGGTGAAGCCGTACGCGCCCTCGTGCGTGCCCACCTTGGCGCCGGACTCGTCGACGATGTCGCCGTCGGACTTGCCGAGGCGGGATGCGAGGAAGCCCTGGGTGTCGCCGTCGGCGATGAAGCAGATGTCGTGCGAGTCGGGCTTCTTGGCGACCGCGAGGCCGCGACGCTCGGCCTCCGCGCGGATCTCGTCCTTGGTCGTCACCGTGTCGCCCAGCGGGAACAGGGCGTGCGCGAGCTGCTTCTCGTCCAGGACGCCGAGGACGTACGACTGGTCCTTGGCCATGTCGGAGGCCCGGTGCAGCTCCCGGCTGCCGTCCTCGTTCACGATCACCTGGGCGTAGTGGCCGGTGCAGACGGCGTCGAAGCCGAGGGCCAGCGCCTTGTCCAGGAGCGCGGCGAACTTGATCTTCTCGTTGCAGCGCAGGCACGGGTTCGGGGTGCGGCCGGCCTCGTACTCGGCGATGAAGTCCTCGACGACGTCCTCGCGGAAGCGGTCGGCGAGGTCCCAGACGTAGAACGGGATGCCGATGACGTCGGCGGCCCGGCGGGCGTCGCGCGAGTCCTCGATGGTGCAGCAGCCCCGCGCTCCGGTGCGGAACGACTGCGGGTTGGCGGAGAGCGCGAGGTGGACGCCGGTCACGTCGTGGCCCGCCTCGGCCGCGCGGGCGGCGGCGACGGCGGAGTCCACGCCGCCGGACATGGCGGCGAGGACACGGAGGGGTCGGGTGCGCTGCGGGGTGTCAGTCATAGCCCTTCCAGGGTACGGGGGCGCGGGAACCTGGACCCGCGAGTATCCGTTGACGATCACATGGGGGCGATTCAGACGGGTGCGGCGAAGGGCGACTCGGATCGGCGGCTGGGGCGGCGGGCCCTGCTCGTCGGCGGTGTCGCGGCCGCCGTGGGGACCGCGGCGCTGGCCCGCGAGGAGCTCTCCCATCTGTGGTGGCGGCTGCCCGGAGTGGAGAAGCCGCGGGTCGAGGGCGCGGTGGACTTCCGGGGTGCGCGGTGGGTGGCCGCGTCCCCGGCGAACTACCGGCGGGCGGACCGGCCGGACGACTATCCGATCGACCGGGTGGTCATCCACGTCACCCAGGGCGGCTACAAGAGCGCGGTGAAGGTCTTCCAGGACCCGTCGCACGGGGCGGCGGCCCACTACATCGTGCGCAGGGACGGGCGCGTCACCCAGCTGATCCGCGAACTGGACGTGGCGTTCCACGCGGGCAACCGGGCCTACAACGAGCGCAGTGTCGGCATCGAGCACGAGGGGTTCGTGGAGCGGGCCTCGTCCTTCACGGACGCGATGTACGCGTCCTCGGCGCGGCTGACGGCCGCAATATGCGGGCGCTACGGCATACCCGTCGACCGGGAGCACATCATCGGGCATGTGGAGGTTCCGGGGACGGACCACACGGATCCGGGGCGGTACTGGGACTGGGAGCGGTACATCAGGCTGGTCCGGCAAACCCGCGCGACATGATGTACGCCATACCAACCCTTTGCTGTGAGCGGCCTCCGTACATCAAGTGTCCGATGCGTCCCTGGCCCCGCGCTCAACCTGCGGCGCTTCAACTTGGCTTTGTTTCAGGAGAGTTGATGGAGCCCGTCAATCACTGAGACCTCACAGCCCGTGGGGTTCCCTCCTAACTTCGTCCCAGTCTTCACACAGTCCTTAGGCCAAACATCCCGGGCCATGGACAACATCACAGAGCCCGCCGGCTCCAACGACACCACGGGCGACACGGGCACCACGGGCAGGCGCGGCAAGCGCGAGCACTCCAAGACCAGCAGGGCCAAGGGCGGCAAGGGCCTGCACCGGCGCAAGTTCCTCGGCGGGACGGTCGGGCTGGGCCTGGCGGCCGTCGGGGCGGCCGGCACGACCTTCACCCTGCTGAGCAAAGGCGGCGACAAGGCGTCCGCCGCGTCCAGCACCAGCACGCTCACCATCCCCGACCTCCTGGAGGGCACCACCTCGGACAGCACGACCACGTTCACCCTCGAGGCCAAGACCGGCACCAGCGAGGTCGTCAGCGGCGTCAGCAGCACCACCATGGGCTACAACCAGTCGTACCTGGGCCCGACCATGAAGTGGACCAACGGCAACACCGTCCTGCTGAACATCACCAACAGCCTTGGCGAGGACACCACCGTCCACTTCCACGGCGCCCACGTCCCGGCCAAGATGGACGGCGGGCCGCAGGTCGCCTTCGCCGACGGCGAGACCTGGTCCCCCACCTTCGAGGTGAAGGACGAGGCCAAGACCCTCTGGTACCACCCGCACGCCCTCGGCACCACGGCCAAGCAGGCCGTGCACGGTCTGGCGGGCATGATCATCGTCGAGGACAGCACGGACACCTCCTCGGCGCTGCCCAGCGACTACGGCGTCGACGACATCCCGATCATCCTCCAGTGCCTGGCGTCCGACAGCTCGGGCGACATCAAGTACGACCTGTCCGGCTACCTCGGCAGCGGCCTGGTCTACCCGGTGCTGTGCAACGGCACGAACGTCGACGACACCACGCTCACCTTCGAGGCCACGAAGACCCGCAACCGCTTCCGGATCCTGAACGCCTCGCCGTCCGACATCATCACCGTCCAGCGCAGCGACGGCGGCACGATGAGCCAGATCGCCTCGGACCAGGGCTATCTGGCCGAGCCCGTCGACGTGACGTCGGTCCGTCTGGTGGCCGGCGCCCGCGCCGAGGTGGTCATGGACCTCTCGGACGACGTGACCCTGCAGGCGGTCGTCACCACCGGCTGGGTGCGCGGCGGCAGCGGTACGTACGACTTCCTGACCGTCACCGCGAGCGGCACGGACACCCCGGACGACCTGCCGAGCACGCTCCAGACGATCGACCGGTACGACACCAGCGACTTCACCGCGCGGACGATCACGCTCGGGCAGAGCGGCGCGACGATGCTGATCAACGGGTCGGCGGGGACGAGCATGTCCTCGATGGCCATGATCAGCACCACGGTCGGGTCCAAGGAGATCTGGACGATCAAGAACAACACACAGCTGGAACACTCCTTCCACCTGCATGACGTGCCGTACCAGCTGATCTCCATCAACGGCGAGGATCCCACCGGCGTGGAACTCGGCTGGTACGACACCTACGAAGTGGTCGGCGGCGGTTCCATCGAGATCGCCATGGAGTTCACCGACTTCTCCGACGACACCTACATGTACATGCTCCACTGCCATCTCCTGCAGCACGAGGACGAGGGAATGATGGCCTCCCTCATGGTCACGGACAGCTAGAAGGCCGCTGGAAGGCCGCGAGGGACGGCCCGTTCGGCCTCTCCGGGAGGCTGCCGCCGGCAGTGGAAGTGCCGGCGGCAGCCAGTCGGGAGGTTCCGGCGGCTAGCACGTCCCCCGGAACACGTCGACCTGGCCGCCGCTGCTGTTCGCCACCGCGAGGTCACGGACACCGTCGCCGTCCAGGTCACCAGTGGCAAGCGAACGCGGCGACCCGCTCACCGCGAGGGCGGAGGCGGTACCGAAGGTGCCGTCGCCGGCATTCAACAGCACGCTGACCTGGGCGCCGCCGAAGTCGGCGGTCGCGAGGTCCGGGTGTCCGTCGCCGTCGAAGTCGGCGACCACGGTCTGGTAGGGGTGCGTCCCGACCGCGTACGTGGCGCCCGCGGACCGCGCCCATGAAGCTGAGGAGAGAGCCACCAACTAGCCACCAACTCCTCTTTCTTATAAGGGAGTTGGGATGCAATCCGCGTGTCTCCGGGGCGCACCGCGAGCGGCAGGGCCGCGCATGACACGGCCTCGCGTGACACGGGTGTGGAAGCCGTGAGACTCATGGGAGGGCAGCACCACGGATCACGCCGCGACGCCCCCGCGTCCGCAGCGTCGGCGGCGGCGCCGGTCCGAGAGTTGGTGCGGGCGCACGCGGGGGACGCGCCTGGCGTCCGCGTGCCCTCGTTGCCGCGTCCGCGGCGAGCCTCAGGTCAGGCCCGCCACTCGGGCCCGCTCCACCGCCGGGCCGATCGCCCTCGCCACCGCGTCCACGTCCGCCTCCCTGGAGGTATGGCCGAGGGAGAAGCGGAGGGTGCCGCGGGCCAGGTCCGGGTCGGTGCCGGTGGCGAGGAGGACGTGGCTGGGCTGGGCGACGCCGGCGGTGCAGGCGGAGCCGGTGGAGCACTCGATGCCCTGGGCGTCCAGCAGGAGCAGCAGGGAGTCGCCCTCGCAGCCCGGGAAGGTGAAGTGGGCGTTGGCCGGGAGGCGGTCCACCGGGTCACCGCCGAGGATCGCGTCCGGAACCGCCGTACGGACGGCCTTGATCAGGTCGTCCCGCAGGGCGCCGATCTCCCGGGCGAACCACTCGCGCTGCTCGGCGGCCAGGCGGGCGGCGACCGCGAAGGAGGCGATCGCCGGGACGTCGAGGGTGCCGGAGCGCACATGGCGCTCCTGGCCGCCGCCGTGCAGGACGGGTACGGGGGTGTACTCACGCCCGAGGAGGAGGGCCCCGATGCCGTACGGGCCGCCGATCTTGTGGCCGGAGACCGTCATCGCGGCGAGGCCGGACGCGGCGAAGTCGACGGGGATCTGACCGAAGGCCTGAACGGCGTCGGCATGCAGCGGGACACCGAACTCGGCGGCGGCCTCCGCGAGTTCGGGGACCGGCAGCACCGTGCCGATCTCGTTGTTGGCCCACATGACCGTCGCCAGGGCGACGTCGTCGGGGTTGCGGGCGATCGCCTCGCGCAGCGCTTCCGGGTGCACCCGGCCGTACGTGTCGACGGGCAGGTACTCGACGGTGGCGCCCTCGTGTTCGCCGAGCCAGTGGACGGCGTCGAGCACCGCGTGGTGTTCGACGGGGCTGGCGAGGACACGGTTTCTGGCCGGGTCCGCGTCGCGCCGGGACCAGTAGAGGCCCTTGACCGCGAGGTTGTCGGCCTCGGTGCCGCCGGAGGTGAAGACGACCTCGCTGGGGCGAGCGCCGAGCGCTTCGGCGAGCGTCTCTCGAGACTCCTCGACCGTTCGGCGGGCCTTGCGGCCGGACGCGTGGAGGGAGGAGGCGTTGCCGGTGACGCTCAGCGCGGCGGTCAGTGCCTCTGCCGCCTCCGGGAGCATCGGGGTCGTCGCGGCGTGGTCGAGGTAAGCCATGGTGAGCCCGATTCTACGGGGCCCTGGGCGGCGGCCCGGTGTCCAGGCCGGACGGTGTGACCGACGGCGCCCCGTCGTCCTCGGGGCGTCGGCCGTCGTTCAAGGTTTGTTCTGCGGGATCACAGGCTCCACGAGATGGTGTTGGTCACCTGCATGGCGATCACCAGGACCGCCAGGTCGGCCGCGCCCAGCGCCAGTCCGAGGTACGCACGGCCGCGGCGGGCCGTGCCGCGCCAGAGGGCGACACCCGCCAGCACGAGGGCGATCGGACCGAGGAAGACGTTGAGGACGAGAAGGCCGAGGAGGCCGAGGATGAAGGACGCCACGGCCATGCCGTCGGCGTCGCGGGTGGTCGGGCGGACGTCGGTGCGACCCGTGACCGGTGCGGTGAGTTGCATGGTACTCAGCTCCTGTAGGGCGGTTCGGACGGTCAGTTGGCCGAGGTGCGGCGACGACGGCTGTGGCGCTCGCGGAGCGCGAAGATGCCGAGCCAGACGGCGATGACCGCGGCCACGGCGGCACTGACGGCCAGCGGCGCGTGGGCGACGGTGCCCAGCACCACACCGAGCAGCATGAGTGCGGCGACGAGGAACAGCATGGGATTCGATCCCCCCTCCGTGAAGTTTCGGTGAACGGTTGTAGTAACAATTGTTCACTGACTTTGAGTCTAGCGCGTCCGACGGCTTTTAAATTCCGGAGAACAGTTGTTAACTGGATGACATGAGTCACACCCTCGGCATCCGGCAGGCCCAGAAACAGAAGACCCGGCAGGCGCTCCTGGACGCGGCGTTGAGGCTGCTGGAGGAGCAGAGCCTGAGCAGCCTGGGCCTGCGCGAGGTCACCCGCGCCGTCGGCGTCGCCCCGACCGCCTTCTACCGGCACTTCCGCTCCACGGCGGACCTCGGAGTGGCCCTGGTCGACGAGGCGCTGGGCAGCCTGCACCCGATGGTGCGGACGACGGTGTCCACGGCCGGCGACACCGACGAGCGCATCACCCGCGCCATCCACCTGATCGCCCGGCATGTGGAGACGCACCCCGCCCACGTCCGCTTCATCGCCCGCGAACGGCACGGCGGCGTCCAGCCGGTACGGGAGGCCATCCGGTCCCAGCTGACCAGGTTCGCCGAGGAGGTGCGGACCGAACTGGCCAAGGACCCGGAGGCCGTCGGCTGGAGCGACGACGACCTGCTGATGCTCGCGCACCTCTACGTCGACCAGATGCTCATCACGGCCTCCCTGTTCCTGGAGGCCCTGGAGACGTCGGCCTCGGAGAAGGAGCGGGAGCGGGTCGCCCAGATCGCGGCCCGTCAGATGCGGCTGATCAGCCTCGGCCGCGGCCACTGGCTGGACTGACCCGAATACGGCACGCAGGCAATACGGCACCCGGGCAATACAGCGCACAGGGGCGGCGCGCCCGTTCACCGAGCGCGCCGCCCCTGTCGTACGAAATCCCGGGTCAGCCCTGCTGGGCCTGCTGCCCCTGGCCCTGCTGCCCGCCGCCCGGACCGCCGCAGCCGCCGCCCTGGCCGCCGCCGGGTCCGCCCTGGCCGCCGCCACCGGGGCCACCGCTCGGCATGCCCGAGGGGACACCGGTCGGGGTGCCGGTGGGAGTACCGGTCGGCTTGCCCGAGGGCGCGCCGGACGGGGCACCGCTCGGGCGGCCCGACGCACCGCCGGAGGGCATGCCGGACGGTGCCTGACAACCCTGCTGCCCGGAGTTGCTGTTCGAGGACGACGAGTCGCCCGAACCGCACGCGGTCAGCAGCAGCGGGGACAGCGCCAACAGGGCGACGGCGGGGACGAGACGTACACGCTTCATGAGAGACAGCTCCACGGATGCTGAGGGAGTCCTGAGGCGGGAACTCAATCAACGGCGCTTAGGGCATTCTTGGGCCCGCCCTGTCCCCTGCCTGTCAATCGGGTAAAGCGAAGCCCAAGAGACCGCGCCGACCTGGGCTTTCAGCCGCGCCCCTCGACTACTGGCTGGTACAAGTCCGTGACAGAACGGGCCGCGGCCGCCAGCTCCGCGCGCGCCTCGGGCGGCGACAGCACCTCCACCTGGTCGGTGAACGCCAGCAGTTGGCGGGCGGCGAGGACGAACGGGAACGACAGCCGGGCGGTCACCCACTCGCTCCCGCCGTCGTCGTCCGGGAGTTCGGTCAGCGCCGAGGCCAGCATGCGCTGGAACATGTCGAGGCGCTCCCTGCGGACCCGCACGGTCACCACGACCCCGCCCGGACGCTCCTCGACCTGTCGGCGCAGCACCTCCCAGACGTCGGCGAGTTCGACGCCCGGGCGACGCCGCACCGGGTCGTCCAGCAGCCTGGCGGACCGCACGCGGTCGGCCCGGAACAGCTGCGGCCGCGCCCGCCGGTCGGCGACCAGGTACCAGACGCCCGCCTTGGCGACGAGGCCGTACGGGTCGACGGTGTACGTCCGCGCCTCCCGCTCCCCGCCGTGCCGGTAGCGCAGCCTCAGGCGGCGGTCGGAGAACACCGCGTCCTGGAGCACCTCCAGGTCGACGGCCTTCTGCGGACCGCTCTTCCAGCGCGTGGCGTCGACCAGGACACGACGGCTGGTGGCTTCCGCGGCCGGCCGGTGCGGCGCGGGCAGCGCCGCCATCACCTTGCGCAGCGCCGAGCCGAGCGCCGCGTCCAGACCGAGCGCGGCGTGCGCGCCCTGGGCGGCCAGGATGAACAGGGCCCGGGACTCGTCGGCGGTCAGGCCGGTGACGTCCGTGCGGAATCCGGCGAGGAGTTCGATGCCGCCGTGCCGGCCGCGCTCGGCGTACACGGGGACGCCGGAGGCCGACAGGGCCTCGATGTCGCGGTAGATGGTGCGCACCGACACCTCCAGGCGGTCGGCGAGTTCGTGCGCCGGGACGCGGCCCCGGGTCTGCAGGAGCAGCAGGATCGACAGCAGGCGGTCGGACTTCACCCGCCCAGAATCCCGCCGCGCACGGACCGGGCGCAAATGTTGACGGAAACTGTCAGGTTATCCGGCGATCCTCGACGCATCGACCCGAGGAGAGGCTCGCATGAACGCCACGAACACCCTGCCCATCGACCCCCGTCCCCTCTACGCCCGCGCCACGGAGCAGGCGGCCGCGCTCATCAAGACCGTACGACCCGAGCAGCTGGCGGGGCCGACGCCCTGTACCGAGTTCGACGTCCGCACCCTGCTGAGCCACATGGTCGGCGGCACGCTGCGGATCGCGGTGGTCGGCGAGGGCGGCGACGGCATGGCCGTGCACCCGTTCGCGGAAGGCGTCGGGGACGACGGCTGGGCGGCCGCGTACGACGAGGTCAGGGAGCGGGTGCTCCGGGCCTGGTCGGCCGACGGACGCATGGCCGCGCCGGTCCGCGTGCCGTGGGGCGAGGTCCCCGGGCGCGCGGCGCTCTCCGGCTACACGATGGAGCTGGTGACCCACACCTGGGACCTCTCCGAGGCCCTCGGCCACCCGCACGGACTCGACCCGGAACTCGCCGAGTTCGCCCTCACCACCGCCCGCAGGGTCCTGCCCGACCCCGAGCGCGACGCGGAGACCCCCTTCGCCTCCGCGGTCGAGACCCCCGACGGCTCCGGCCCCTACGGACAGCTGGCCTCCTGGCTGGGCCGCAAGCCGCTCAGCCGAGCCTGACCCGGGCCAGTTGCCGGGACTGGGCGACCAGGCGGTCCTCGCTGTCCCAGACCTCGGCGTCCTCCTCCAGGAAGCCGCCGGCCAGGTTGCGGGTGGTGATCGACACCCGCAGCGGGCCCGGTGCCGGGCGGTGGCGTACGTGCACGGTCAGTTCGACCGTGGGCACCCAGCCCTTGAGGCCGATCTCGAACGCGGTGGGCGGCAGGGCGTCCACCGCGAGGAGCAGGGAGAGGGGGTCGGCGTCGCGGCCGTCCGCGAGGCCGAACCAGGCACGCATCTCGCCCTTGCCGGAGGGCGCGCCGAGGGCCCACCCCAGGGTTGCGGGGTCGAGCTTGAGCATCAGGCGGTCGGTGATGGCGGAACTGCCGTCGACCGGAGCGGGACCGTCCTCGGGGCCGAAGCACTGGTCCATGGGCGGGAACGCGGGCGGCGCGGCCGTCGTGCGGACGTCGTCGGGGAGGGTGTCGAGGTCGCCGTAGGAGGCGAGGACGCGGATGCGCTCGACCTCGTTGCCCTGCTCGTCGTACTGGAAGAGGGAGGCCTGGCCGGTGGAGAGGCCGCGGCCGGTGCGCACGGTCTCGGTGCGGACGACCGCGGGACCCGGCTGGGACGCCGTCAGGTAGTGCGCGGAGATGGTGAAGGGGTCCGGGTGCGGGAGGGTGTCCGCGAGGGCCCTGCCCAGGACGGCCAGCAGATAGCCGCCGTTGACAGCGGCGATGATCGTCCAGCCGGCGGAGAGGTCGATGTCGTAGACGCCGGGCTCGCGCCGGGTGACCGCGGTGTCGCGGTCGAACTCACTGTCGCCGATCACGGCCCGCGACGGTGGTCCCCCCGCTCGAGCGAAGCCGAGGGTGGGGGAGGGTGCGGTAGCTGCTTCTGGCATGAATGAACGGTACAACAAGAAATTACTAAGCGGTAGCTTTGGAGGGTCGGGCAGACGGCGGGCGGATGGTGAGCGGAAGGTGAGCGGATGACATGATGATCCGCCTGCTGGGTGAGGTTCCGGCAATTTCTCGGTAAGTGTCAGGACACGTCCACAACCCGAAGCCGTCCGTTCCCCTCTATGAGGACATGAGCCTCACCGGGACTCCGTTCCTCTACACGACCATCGCGCTGTCCGTGGTCGCCCTCATACTGCCGCTCGTCCTGTGGTCGAGGACGCGCGGGCCCAGGGTCCTGCGCGTCGCGGCCCGGGTCCTGATGCTGCTGTTCGCCCAGGGCACGGCCGTCACCCTGGTCTTCGTCCTGGTCAACAACGAGAACAACCTGTACGACAACTGGGCCGACCTGCTCGGCACCGGCAACCACGTGCAGCAGGCCGCGGACCTCGGCCGGGACGGCACCGGCGGGATAGCGCTGAAGAAGCTGCCCAGAGTGAAGCAGACGTTCAAGGAGGCCGACGGACCGGGTATGCACTCGGCCGGCGGGGTGCGCGTCACCCAGCTCAAGGGCCGGGTGTCGGGCGTGAACGCCGAGGTCTACGTCTGGCTGCCGCCGCAGTACAACGAGCCCGCCTACCGGCACAAGAGGTTCCCGGTGGTGGAGGTGCTGCCCGGCTACCCCGGCTCGGCCAAGGCCTGGTTCGGGGCGCTGAAGGCGCACGAGCAGCTGCTGCCGCTGATGAAGAGCGGCCAGGTGGCCCCGTTCATCATGGTGGCGCCGCGCACCACTCTGCTGGCCGGCGTGGACACCGGATGCGCGAACACCCCGGGCGAGGTGAACGCCGACAGCTGGCTCAGCATCGACGTGCCGAAGATGGTCAAGGACAACTTCCGCGCCGACCCCGGCGCGGGGGGCTGGGCGGTCGCCGGGTACTCGGCGGGCGCGCACTGCGCGGTCAAGCTGGCGGTCGCCCACCCCGACCGCTTCCGGGCGGCGGTCGGCATGTCCGGCTACAACGACCCGATCGGCGAGCGCAACTCGCTGGCCGCCCAGAGCCCGCGGGCACGCGCCGAGAACAATCCTTACCTGATCCTCAAGAAGGCCGCCGTGCCGCCCCGGGTCGCCCTCTACATCTCCGGCGAGTCCGGCGACGGCTACCAGGCGGGCGTGGCCCTCGAATCGGTCGCCAAGGCGCCGACGACCGTGCACGTAGTGTTCCTGCCGCGCAGCGCGGGCGGCCACACCATGGCGCTGTGGAAGCCGCAGGTGACGACGGTCTTCCGCTGGCTGACCGTACAGATGGGCAAGAGCTGGGCCAGGACCACCGGGACTACTCCTCGGTCACCGTCGACCGCCGGTTCCACGCACGCGGAGCTCGCCAGTGGAACCGCATCGCGAGCAGGCGCAGGACGAAAGCGGTGACCACCGCGAGGCCGCTGGTGAAGGGGGTCAGCACGTCGTAGTGGATGCACAGCACCACCATGGTGGCGCCGACGATCGCCGGGACCGCGTACAGGTCACGGTCCCAGCGCAGCAGCGACGGCACCTCGTTGGCCAGCACGTCCCTGAGCACACCGCCGCCGACGGCGGTGGCCAGCCCCAGGGTCGCGGACGCGGTGAGGTTGAGTCCGTAGTCGTACGCCTTCGTCGTGCCGGCCACGCAGAACAGGCCGAGGCCGGCCGCGTCGAAGACGTTGACCGCGACCTGGATGCGCTCCACGTGCGGATGCAGGAAGAAGACCAGGAGCGCGGCGAGCAGCGGGGTCAGGAAGTACCCCGTGTCCGTGAACGCGGCCGGCGGCACCGCCCCGATGACCAGGTCGCGGAACAGCCCTCCGCCCAGCGCGGTGACCTCGGCGAGAACGGCGATGCCGAAGACGTCGAAGTTCTTGCGGACAGCCAGCAGCGCGCCGGAGATGGCGAACACGAAGATGCCGATCACATCGAGCGTGTGCTGGACGGAGGGACTGAAGAGTTGCTGGAGCACCCTTCCATTCTTACTCAGAATCGAGGGTGCACCTTACAATGCAAGGGTCACACCCCCGGAACAGTCGGTTTCCCTGCCGTGAACAGCCATGTCTGGAACAGATCGTCCAGCTGCTGCCCGCTGATCCGCTCCGCGAGCCGAACGAAGTCGGCGGTGTCCGCGTTCCCGTACCGGTGCAGCCTGGTCCAGGCGGGCAGCAGCTCGAAGAACGCGGTGTCACCGATCCGCTCCCGCAGCGCCTGGAGCGTCATCGCGCCGCGCTGGTAGACGGCGGAGGCGAACATGGTGTCGCGCTGCGGGTCGCCGACGTTGATCTGCCAGAAGGCGGAGTCGGCCGGGCGGGCGTTGTAGGCGGCGAGGAAGGAGTCGTGCGCCGAGCGGGTGCCCTGGTGCTCCGCCCACAGCCACTGGGCGTAGGTGGCGAAGCCCTCGTTGAGCCAGATGTCCTTCCACCGGTCCACGCTGACCGAGTCGCCGAACCACTGGTGGGCCAGTTCGTGCACGATCGTCGACTCGTTGCGCACGGCCGAGTAGACGGGCTTGCTCTGCACCTCCAGCGAGAACCCGGCCTCGGGCATGTCGTCGACGATCGCGCCGGTCTCCTCGAACGGGTACGGACCGAAGACCTGCGACCAGTAGTCGGTGGCGGCGGCCGTGACGGCGTACACGTCGACGTTGTTGCTGTTCTGCAGCACGGGGTCGATGGCGACGTAGATCGGGATGCCGCCCGGGGTGCGGCCGGTGCGCACGTCGAACTTCCCGATGGTGGCGGTGGCGAGGTAGGTGGCCATCGGCCGGCTCTCGCGCCAGTGCGTGTACGTCGAGTCGCCCCGGTCGTGCGTCGACACGAGCCGGCCGTTGGAGACGCCGGTCAGGCCCTTGGGCGCCTTGATCCGGATGTCGTAGGTGGCCTTGTCGGCGGGGTGGTCGCTGGACGGGAACCAGGTGGAGGCGGCGTTGGGCTCGCAGGCGACGAAGACACCGTCTGCGGTCTTCATCCAGCCGTACTTGGAGCCGAAGACGATGGGGCCGCCGAGGGGCTCGGGTATGCCGCCGTAGGTGACGGACACGGTGAACTCGCGGCCCTTGGCGAGGGTGCCGCGCGGGGTGACGGTGACCTCGTCGCCGTCGCGCGTGAACTGTGCGCGTCTGCCGTCGACTTCGACCTTCGTGATCTCCAGCTGCTGCAGGTCGAGGTCGAAGGAGGAGAGGTTCTGGGTGGCCCGGGCGGTGAGGGTGGTACGGCCGTCCAGGCGGCCGGTGTCCGGGGCGTAGGCGATGTCCAGGTCGTAATGGCGGGCGTCGAAGCCGCCGTTGCCGAGCTGCGGGAAGTACGGGTCACCGATGCCCGCGGCGCCCGGGGTGGGGGCGGAGGAGGCGGCGACGACAAGGAAGGAGGCCGCCGCGGTCGCGACGGCCCCTAAGCGTGCCGAACGGGAGAGTGCCATGAGTCGTCCCTTTCGAGCGTGTGCCGGTCAGTAGACGGACACGGTCGACTCTGCACTCTCCCGTTCAGGCATGCACATGACTTTGCCCAGTTGTCATGTCCTACTTGTCGGTTGACTCCTGGGACTTGGTGGCCGGAGCCTCGGATTCGTCAGCGGACTCCGACTCCTCCGAGTCGGGTTCCGCGGCAGCCTCGGGCTCCGTCTCGGATTCCTCGGCCTCGGCCGACGCCTCCTCAGCCTCGGCCGACGCCTCCTCAGCCGCAGCCTCCTCGGCCGCCGCGACCTCGGCGGCCACCGCCGCCGACGTCTCCGCCGACTCCTCCAGGACCGCTTCACCGACCAGCTCGGAGGCCTCCTTCGCCGCCGTGAGCAGGACGGTGTCCTGCGGGGCCTGGTCGGCGAAGTTCTCCGGGTGGTGGCAGGCGACCCGCTGACCGGGCTTCAGCTCCAGCAGCAGCGGCTCGGTCGTCTTGCAGATCTGCGTCGCCTTCCAGCACCGGGTGTGGAAACGGCAGCCGGAGGGCGGCGCGATCGGCGACGGGACGTCACCGCGCAGCAGGATGCGCTCGCTCTTGGTGCCCCGCCGCTTCGGGTCGGGAATCGGCACGGCCGACATCAGCGCCTTGGTGTACGGGTGCATCGGCGCCTCGTACAGCGAGGCGCGGTCCGCCAGCTCGACGATCTTGCCGAGGTACATCACCGCGATCCGGTCCGAGACGTGCCGGACGACGGACAGGTCGTGCGCGATGATCACGTACGTCAGGCCCAGCTCCTCCTGGAGGTCGTCCATGAGGTTGACGACCTGGGCCTGGATCGACACGTCCAGCGCGGACACCGGCTCGTCGGCGACGACCAGCTTCGGCTTCAGGGCGAGCGCGCGGGCGATGCCGATGCGCTGGCGCTGACCGCCGGAGAACTCGTGCGGATAGCGGTTGTAGTGCTCGGGGTTGAGACCGACCAGCTCCAGGAGCCGCTGGACCTCCTTCTTCACCCCGCCCTCGGGCTCCACGCCCTGGAGCCGGAAGGGCGCCGAGACGATCGAGCCGATGGTGTGCCGGGGGTTCAGGGAGCCGTACGGGTCCTGGAAGATCATCTGGACGTCGCGGCGCATCGGGCGCATCTTCCCGGTGCTCAGCCGCGTGATGTCCCGGCCCTCGAACTCGATCGTGCCGCTGGTCGGGTCCTGGAGCCGGGTGATGACCCGGCCCATGGTCGACTTGCCGCAGCCCGACTCGCCGACGACGCCCAGGGTTTCGCCCTTGCGTACCTCGAAGTCGATGCCGTCGACCGCCTTCACGGCGCCGACCTGGCGCTGCATGAGGCCCTTCTTGATCGGGAAGTGCTTCGTCAGGCCCTTGACCCGGAGCAGCACCTCACGCTCGGCGGAGCCGTCCCCGGGAGCCGACGCCTGCTGCGGGACCGCGGCCTTCCCGGCGGCGTCCTCGGCGGTGTCCTTCTTGTTCGTCTCACTCACAGCTTCGGCGCAATCTCTTCGGTCCAGATCCGCGTACGGTCCTCCGCCGAGAGGTGGCAGGCGGACCAGTGGCCGCCCTCCGCCAGCTCCAGCTCGGGACGCACCGTGCGGGTGACGTTCCCCTTGGGAAGGTCCGCGTACGGGCAGCGCGGGTGGAAGGCACAGCCCGAGGGGACGTTGATGAGGCTCGGCGGCTGGCCCTTGACCGGGGTGAGCCGGTCGGCGGTGTCGCGGTCGATGCGCGGCATCGAGCCGAGCAGGCCCCAGGTGTACGGGTGCTGCGGCTTGTCGAAGATCTCCCCGACCGGTCCGCGCTCCACGCACCGGCCGCCGTACATCACCAGGACGTCGTCGGCGATCTCGGCGACCACGCCGAGATCGTGCGTGATCATGATGACCGCGGAGCCGAACTCCTTCTGCAGATCCCGGATCAGGTCGAGGATCTGCGCCTGGACGGTCACGTCGAGGGCGGTGGTCGGCTCGTCCGCGATGAGCAGTTCGGGGTTGTTGACCAGCGCCATCGCGATCATGGCGCGCTGGCGCATACCGCCGGAGAACTCGTGCGGGTAGCCGTCGATGCGCTTGGCGGGCTCTGGGATGCCGACCCGGTCGAGCATCTCGATGGCGCGCGTGCGGGCCACCTTCTTGCTGACCTTGTGGTGGACCCGGTAGGCCTCGACGATCTGGGTCCCGACCTTGTAGTACGGGTGCATCGCGGACAGCGGGTCCTGGAAGATCATGGCCATCTTGCGGCCACGCAGCCGGCGCACCTCGTCCGGGTCGGCGCCGATCAGCTCCTGGCCGTCCAGCCACACCTCGCCGGAGACCGTGGCGTTCGCCGCGCGGTGCAGACCCATGAGGCCGAGGGACGTCACGGACTTGCCGGAGCCCGACTCGCCCACGATGCCCAGGGTCTGGCCGCGCCGCACGTCGAAGCTGACGCCGTCCACCGACTTGACCAGACCGTCGTCGGTGCTGAAGTGGATGCGCAGATCGCGAACGGAGAGGAACGCGTCTTGGGCATCGGAAGGGGCGGCGACGTCCGTGGCCGGTTCGCCCAGTGCCGCCTTTTCGAGCTTGCTCACGAGTACCTCACGCGGGGGTCGATGGCTGCGTACACCAGGTCGACGACCAGATTGGAGAAGACGATGAAGAAGGCGGCGACCAGGGTCACGGCCATCACGATGGGCAGGTCGTTGTCCTTGATGGCCTGGATCGAGTACGCGCCGATCCCCTGCAGGGAGAAGACCGTCTCGGTGAGCACCGCGGTACCGATGAGGGTGCCGAAGTCGATACCGAAGATGGTGACGATCGGGGTGAGGGTCGCGCGCAGGCCGTGCTTGGTGACGACCGTGCTCTCCCGCAGACCCTTGGCCCGGGCCGTGCGGATGTAGTCCTCGCTCATCGTCTCCAGCATGCCCGCCCGGGTGAGCCGGGCGTAGGTGGCGGAGAAGAGGAACGCGAGGCTGACCCAGGGCAGGAACAGGTGCCAGGCCCACTCACCCGGGTTCTGGGTGAAGGGCACGTAGTCGGTGCTGTCCCAGATGGGCCACTGGTAGATGAACAGGACGTTGATGACCTGGCCGGTGAAGAAGATCGGGAGCGAGACGCCGGCGAGCGCGATGAACATCGAGATGCGGTCGACGGGCTTGCCCTTGCGCAGCGCGGAGATGACGCCGGTGGTCACACCGAAGATCAGCCAGATCACGGCCGCGCCGACGGCCAGCGAGAAGGAGACCGGGATGCGCTGCGTGAGCTGCGGCCACACCTCGACGTGACTCTTGAAGGAGTACCCGAAGCAGGGGGCGCTGCAGTGCGTGGCGTCGGGACCGAACTTGTAGTCGGCGCCTACGAACAGGCCCCTGATGTAGTCCCAGTACTGCATGTAGATGGGCTGGTCGAAGCCCAGGTTCTTCTTGATCGCGGCGATGGACTCGGGGTTGGCGTCCTTGCCGACGTACTGGGTGGCCAGCTGGGTGGCCGTCTGGCCGCCCAGGCGGGGGACCAGGAAGAAGATCGCGAAGGTGACTGCGCTGACCACCAGCAGCAGTACCAAGGCGCCAAAGACGCGTCGGATGATATACGCAGCCACAGCTGTCCGGCTCCGGGGGGCCGGGACGGAGTGTGTCCGTCCCGGCCGCCCGGAGCCTTCACCTGCCTTTCAGGGGTATCCGGCCTGCTGTTACTTCGAGGAGCCCAGCAGCGTGTAGTCGTACATGCCGAGGTACGCCTGCGTGACCGTGACGTTGGTCGCGGACGTAGGCCTGATCAGCAGGTTCTTGCGGTAGATCAGCGGGACGACCGAGGCGTTGTCCAGGACCATCTTGTCGATGTCGCCCCAGGCCTTGGTGCGGGCCGCGGCGTCGGTGTTGGAGATGGCGTCGGACAGAGCCTTGTTGATCTTCGGGTCGTTCAGCTCCATCAGGTTGTTGCCGCCCGAGGGCTTGATGGCCGAACCGTCGATGA
Source organism: Streptomyces sp. NPDC086549 (assembly GCF_044746205.1). Taxonomy (NCBI): domain Bacteria; kingdom Bacillati; phylum Actinomycetota; class Actinomycetes; order Kitasatosporales; family Streptomycetaceae; genus Streptomyces; species Streptomyces sp. NPDC086549. The sequence continues at coordinate 292,132 of NZ_JBIVBS010000013.1, forward strand.
TCTGGTCCAGGAAGCCGTAGCCGGTCGGCCAGTCGGCACCCCACGCCATCATCATCATGCCGAGCTTGTGCTGGTGGACGTAGCTCGGGACACCGGCGAAGTTGGAGAAGTACTTGCCGGAGGGGAACTGCTTGATGTCGACCTTGATGCCGGCGCCCTTGAGCGAGTTCTGGATGGCGGTGGCGGCCGCAATCTCGGCGGGGCGGTCGGCGCGGGCCGTCAGCGTGGTGGAGAAGCCGCTCGGCTTGCCGCACTGCTTCAGCTCGTCCTTGGCCTTGGCCAGGTCACCCTTGTGGCCCGCCGTGGCGTAGGTGTCGAACTTGGTGTAGCCGTTGACCGACGGCGGCAGCAGCGTGGTGGCCACGTCACCCTTGGGCGATCCACCCATGGCGTCGATGACCGACTGCTTGTCGAGGGCCCACTGGACGGCCTTGCGGCAGTGGACGTTGTCGAACGGGGCGACGTGCAGGTTCAGGGCCATGTAGCCCGTGGCACCCGCGTACGAGTTGTCCGTCTGCTTGGCGTACTTGCCGTTCAGGATCTTCGGCTGGGTCTGCGGCTGCACACCGGCGCCGGTGATGTCGGCCGTGATCTTGTCGGCGAGCAGGTCGTTGTCGACCGTGACCGGGTTGACCTTGAACTTGATGTTGATCTTGTCCGGCAGCGCCTTGCGGATCGGGTCCGTCTTGGCGTCCCAGTTCGGGTTACGGACGAGGGAGGCGCTGGCGCCCTCCTCGTACGAGGCGAACTTGTAGGGGCCGGAGGACACGATGTGCTGCACGTACTTCGCGCCGTCGTCCTTCGCCTGCGGCACGGGGGCCGTCTGGGAGAAGGTCGCCAGGTAGTCGAAGTCGGCGAACGGCTTGGCCAGGTGGAAGACGATCGTCTGGTCGTCCGGGGTCTCGATCGAGTCGAGGCCCTTCTTGTCCTTGTAGGGGCCCTTGTACTTGTCGCCGCCCTTGAGGTACGCCTTGAAGTACGTGGGACCGTTGGACAGGGCCTCGGGCGCGAAGTTGGAGCGCTCGACCGCGTACTTGACGTCCTTGGACGTGATCGGCGTGCCGTCGTCGAACTTCAGGCCCGAACGCAGGTGGTACGTCCAGGTCTTGGCGTCGGCGCTGGCCTTGCCGAGGGAGTCGGCGAGGTCGGGGACGACGGTCAGGCCGTCCTTGCCGGCTGCCGGCTTGAACGTGACGAGCGTACGGGCGTACAGACGCGAGAAGTTCTGCACGAAGCCGTAGTACGTGTTGCCCGGGTCCAGGGAGTCCGGAACGTCAGAGTCCTCGAGGTTGACCGTCCCCCCCTTCTTGCTCGACGCGTTGACGATGGAGTCCAGCGCCGCGTCCTTCTTGCCGGTGCTGCCACCGCTGTTGTTGTTGCTGTCTTTACCGCCGCTGCACGCGGCAGCGCCGAGCGAGACCGCCAGGACCGTCGCCACGGCGGCGGTAAGCCTTCTCGTCTTCACGTGAGGAATGCCCCCTCGATCGTTGGATCACTTGCTGCGAGGGTCGAGCGCATCACGCAGCCCGTCACCCAGCAGGTTGAATGCCAGGACGGTGATGAAGATCGCCAGTCCGGGCACGAACATGAACTGCGGATCTGCGGTGTAGAGATCCACAGCATTGCTGAGCATTCCGCCCCAAGAAGCCTGCGGCGGTGCGATACCGACTCCGAGGAAGCTCAGCGCGGCCTCGAAAAGGATGTTCGTCGGGATGATCAGCGTCGAGTAGACGAGGATCGGCGCGACGAGGTTGGGGAGCAGCTCGCGGAACAGGATGTACGGGCCGCGGGCGCCCAGGCTGGTGGCGGCCTCCACGAACTCGCGCCGCGCAAGGCTCATCGTCTGGGCGCGCACGATACGGCCGATGTACGGCCAGCTGAAGAAGCCGATCACGAAGATCAGTACGCCGATGCGCAGCGACAGACCGTCGAACCCGAAGAAACCGTCCTGCACAGATGCCGAGATGGCGATGGCGAACAGCAGCAGCGGGAACGCCAGGAAGGTGTCCATCAGCCGGCTGATGACGCTGTCGACCCAGCCGCCGTAGTAGCCGGCGACGACGCCGAGCACGGTACCGATGATCACGGACAGCAGGGTGGCTCCGCCGGCGACCAGCAGCGAGACCCAGGAGCCCTCGATGATGCGGGCGAGCATGTCACGGCCGTACTGCGGCTCCACGCCCAGCGGGTGGGCCCAACTCATACCGCCCCAGCTGCCCTTGGGGGCCAGCAGAGCCGGGTCGATGAGGTCCTGGTGGAACTGGTTGGGGTCCAGCCCGAAAGCCCATTCGATCGGCTTCGCGAGCACCGCCATCAGCACGAGCAGGATGACGATGACGCCGCCCGCAACGGCCAGCTTGTCCCGTTTGAAACGGGTCCAGGCGATCTGTGAGAGTGAACGCCCTTCGATCTGGCTCTTCTTGACCCCGGCGAGCACGGCCTCGGGCTGCACTTCAGCCTCCGCCCCGGTGGTCTCGATCGGTGCGGTCACAGTGACCTGACCCCTCTCGCCGGCGGTGACCGGCCTTTGTCCGCCGCTGTGGGCGGCTTGGTTCGCTATTCCTGCTACGCGGCCTGTGTCGTGATTCGACCCAACTGTCCAACTGATCCTCAGATTGGCGCCGATGGGCACTCGCACACAGGATCGATGGCCTCGCGTCTGAGAAGCGAGTCTTCAATGCCTTCGTGATCACACGCCAGATGTGACGGGGAAAGTATGCGCAACCGTGATGCCAATCTGGGTGTTCCGTTATCCGAACGCACAGAACCGGCTCGCGGACGCACCTGTCACAGTCGGCGACGGCTCGCACGTCGCCCCCAAGTCGCCCCACGCACGCCCAGGTTGAGGCATCCCGACACATGTGATGGGCATCACATTCACTCGACAGGGGTCCGATTCACCCAGCTTTTTCATGGCTTCTACGCATCCACAGTTCGGACAATTGCCACTTTGCGAATGTTTCAATTTTATACATCATTGCAAATTCGAGGGCTACTTGAGGAATGCGGCGCAAGCTTCCGGGCGGTTTCGCGATGAGACAAAACCGTGGCCAAGGGCGTCACCGTGACCACCTCTTCCTTGCACGAAAATCGGGATCCCGCAGAAGGGAAACCGAAGAACAAATGAAGATGAACGGGGGAGAGCAAGAGATTCGCATGAGCAATCGTCCGGCTCGGCGACTCGCCGTACGGTGCTCAGTACGGGCTGGTGCCCGGGTATCCCAACCCGGCCGCCGGGGACTGGACCGGGGCGCCGTGCGCCTCGCGGTCGTAGAACGGCCGGGCGCCGGCCCGCATCCACATGACGACCGGGTCGTACTCGTCGGTCATCGCCACCGTCGACACCGGGAGCCCGTCCGGGACCGCCCCGATGGACTGCTGCATCATCGCGCGCACGGAGTCGACCGCGGGCGGCGAGGTGTCGTACACGTCCAGGCCGATGGCCAGGTACGGTGCCCCGAGGGCCGGTTGCACCCAGGCTCGGCGCAGCGAGCGGACCGCCGGGGTGCGGTGGGCGTTCTGCGTGAGCAGGGCGTAGAACTGCGGGATCTCGATGCCGGGTTCCGACAGTCGCAGCGGGCCCGCGGGCTGGCGGTCCAGGCCGGTGGCGATGCGGCGCAGGTCCAGCCAGGGGATGCCCATGCCGCCGCCCGGGGCGTGCGGGTTGAGCCAGAGGCCGAAGTGGTCCGGATAGAGCGTGCGGGCCACGTCGAGGCCGTCGACCACCTCGTACGACCTGTTCCAGCCGCTGGCCGACAGCTCCTGGGCGGAGGTGACACAGGGGGCGTAGCCGTACCCGCCCACCTCCATGTTCCCGTACTGGGCGTCGGGGGAGCCGGCCTGGCCGTGCCAGAGGAGCATCCACACCTGGCCGGAGGACGGGGTGGCGAGGGCGCGGAGAAGCGCCTCGTAGGCGTCGTAACGCCCGGGCGTGACTTGCCGCAGCATGTGCTCGACCTGTCCGGTCGCGGTGCCGCTGCCGCTCGCGCTCACCTGGTTTACCGCCCCTTCGAGAAGTTGCCCCGCGTATGGAAACAGCTTAAGCGCCCAGGAGCCCGGGGCTCGTTGTCCCTCGGCGAGTACCGGTTCGTGGTGGCTTGTCGCGCCCACGCGGCGGAGCCGCACATCGATACGGCCCCGCGTCCCCGACGGGGCGCTTCTAGTGGCCGAATTGATAGAAGGGCCGGACGTTTTCCCTCATCCAGTGGCCCACCGGGTCCTCGGCCACGTCGAGCAGTACGAGGTTGACCGGCCACTGCACCGGGACCTTCCCCAAGGCCTTGCCCAGTGCCTCCAGGGGAAGTGCCCGCAGGTCGCCCTCCCACCGGGACAGTTCGACGCCGACGAACATCACCGGCTCGGCCGTCTCGACCGCGGCCAGGCAGCGGCGGGCCGTGACGACCACGCCCGTCGCCGCGAACTCCGCGGAGGCCGCGGCGAGGAAGTCGACCGGGTCGACCTGCCAGTCGGGCTCGAACAGGCGGACACGGCCCCCCGTCGTCGGGCCGTCGAGCTCGCTGCGGCCCACCCGGCACAGCTCGGCCACCGCCTCCGGCGGAAGCGGGACGCCGACCACACCGTCCGGGTTGAGGGCGAGGCCGACCTGCGGGGGCAGACCGCGGGCGAACTCCACGGCGGGGGCGATGGTGTACGACAGGTGGGAGCCGACGACCTGGCGGAACTGCTCCTCCGAGCTGAACACCGGGACGTACACCTGGCCCTGGATCTCCATCGTGGGCAGGTCGAGGGGGCCGCTGTCCGGGCCGCCGCCGCTGGGCAGCGGGATCCACAGGAAGCTGCGGCCCAGGACCTCGACGATCCGGCCGCCGGCCGAGGGCACGCCGAGGGATGCCGACAGCACCTCCTCCAGTTCGTTGCCGGGCCATCCGCCGTGCGGATGGGGGTGTGCCTGTGCCGGGAAGTCCGCTGGAAAGTCCGCCGGGAAGTCCATCTGCTACCGCCTGCTGGGAACCACTGGTGTGGCTGGCAAGGCTAGCGGGTGCGGGTGACACGCCTTCACCGCGAGAAGCCGATCCCGCGCAGTGCGTCCGCCGCGTCCCGGTCCAGCAGCACCGCGGAGTCGCAGCCCTGGGGCAGGTCACCCCGCTCCACGGCGCGCAGGAGGCGGGCGGCGGCCCCACGGTGGCGCAGGAAGGCGTACCAGGAGACGCCCCGGCCGCGGCTGCGCTGGCCGTCCAGCGCGGTGTCCGGGGTGACGTCGAGCAGCAGCAGGTGCAGGGCTCTGCCACGGCGGCGGGCCTCGCGCGCCAGCCAGTCGCGCACCCAGGACTGCGTGCCGCAGTCGTGCACGACGACCCCCTCGCCGGAGCGCAGGGCGCGGCGCAGTCCGGCGTAGTGGGCGAGGCGGACCAGGGGACGGTAGACCGCGTACGGCAGGAAGCGGGGCATGCGGGCGTCCCAGCGGTCCCGGGTGTCCTGGGAGTCGATGCGCAGGCCCCGGACCGCGCGGTGCATCAGGGTGGACTTGCCGCTGCCCGGCAGGCCGGTGATCACGACGAGATCGCGGGGACCGAAGAGCAGGCCGTGCGGGCTGTGACCGGCCCGGTCGCGCAGGTCGCGGACGATGGGTGCCGGGCGCTCGTCGCAGCGCTCGCGGGCCGGGGCGGCGGGCTGCTTCGGCAGTGCCATGCCCGTGGTCGTGGCGTAGGCCGTGGTCCTGTTCACCATGAATCGTCCTCCCCTTGAGCTCTGAGATCCCCTGCCCGTCGAGCGTAAAGAGAAGGTAATGCCCGGTGTCTCGCGTTTTCGTGTGCGTACGGCCACAGCCCGGTTACAGATGCCGCCCTGCCGGAGGCGGGCCCAGGCGTGCAATGATGTCGGCGCCAACTGCATACCGGCCGTTTGAATCCGCGCGGGAGAGTCCTCGGCACTGCCGAGGCGCCGAAGGAGCAAGTCCCTCCCTTGAATCTCTCAGGCCCCGTTACCGCGCGGGCGAGGCACATCTGAAAAGCGGGCCGCTGTGTCAGTGGCCCCACCCAAGGTGCAAGTCGTGGTCATCCCCCCATGGGTGGTCATGGCGAACCTCTCAGGTTCCGATGACAGATGGGGAGGAACGACCTCGCCTGTCATGCCTCTGGGAGACGACCGACCGATGAGCAGTACCGAACTCCGTCTCACCGCGCTCGATGCCCTGCATCGCTCGCTCGGTGCGACCATGACCGACTTCGCCGGCTGGGACATGCCGCTGCGCTACGGCTCCGAGCGCGACGAGCACGTCGCCGTGCGCACGAGGGCCGGGCTCTTCGACCTCTCCCACATGGGCGAGATCACCGTGACCGGCCCGGAGGCCGCGAAGTTCCTGAACTTCGCCCTCGTGGGCAACATCGCCTCCGTCGGTGTGGGCCGCGCCCGCTACACCATGATCTGCCAGGCCGACGGCGGCATCCTGGACGACCTGATCGTCTACCGGCTGGCCGAGACCGAATACATGGTCGTGGCCAACGCCTCCAACGCCCAGGTGGTCCTCGACGCGCTGGCGGAACGTTCGTCCGGCTTCGACGCCGAGGTCCGCGACGACCGCGACGCCTACGCCCTGATCGCCGTCCAGGGCCCCGAGTCCCCCGGCATCCTGAAGTCCCTCACCGATGCCGACCTGGACGGCCTGAAGTACTACGCGGGCCTGCCCGGCACCGTCGCCGGCGTCCCGGCGCTGATCGCGCGCACCGGCTACACCGGCGAGGACGGCTTCGAGCTGTTCGTGAAGCCGGAGCACGCCGTCGAGCTGTGGCAGGCGCTGACCAAGGCCGGCGAGGGCGTCGGCCTGGTCCCCTGCGGCCTCTCCTGCCGGGACACGCTCCGCCTGGAGGCGGGCATGCCGCTGTACGGGAACGAGCTGACGACCTCGCTGACGCCCTTCGACGCCGGGCTCGGCCGAGTGGTGAAGTTCGAGAAGGAGGGCGACTTCGTGGGCCGCGAGGCGCTCGCCGAGGCCGCTGCCCGCGCCGAGCAGAACCCGCCGCGGGTCCTGGTCGGTCTGGTCGCCGAGGGGCGTCGTGTCCCGCGCGCGGGGTACGCGGTCGTCGCGGGCGGCGAGGCGATCGGCGAGGTCACCTCGGGTGCCCCCTCCCCCACGCTGGGCAAGCCCATCGCCATGGCGTACGTCGACGCGGCGCACTCCGCGCCGGGCGCGGCGGGCGTCGGTGTGGACATCCGCGGCAGCCACGAGCCGTACGAAGTCGTGGCGCTGCCGTTCTACAAGCGCCAGAAGTAGACACTGAGCAACCGGAGCCGCCCGGCGCACACACTGTGACGCCGGGCACATCACCCCTGCTCACCAGCGGTTTCATCAGTCCCGCAGTCATCAGCACACCACCGCGTACAGGAGAATTCAGGCCATGAGCAACCCCCAGCAGCTGCGCTACAGCAAGGAGCACGAGTGGCTGTCGGCCGCCGAGGACGGCGTCTCGACGGTCGGCATCACGGAGCACGCGGCCAACGCGCTCGGCGATGTCGTCTTCGTCCAGCTCCCGGAGGTCGGTGACACGGTGACCGCGGGCGAGTCCTGCGGCGAGCTGGAGTCGACCAAGTCGGTGTCCGACCTGTACTCCCCCGTGACCGGTGAGGTCACCGAGATCAACCAGGACGTCGTCGACGACCCGTCGCTGGTGAACTCGGCGCCCTTCGAGGGCGGCTGGCTGTTCAAGGTGCGCGTCACGGACGAGCCGGCCGACCTGCTCTCCGCCGACGAGTACACCGCCTTCACCGCCGGCTGAGGAGTCGTAGACGTATGTCCGTCCTGAACACGCCCCTGCACGAGCTCGACCCGGACGTGGCCGCCGCGGTCGACGCCGAGCTGCTCCGCCAGCAGTCCACCCTCGAAATGATCGCCTCGGAGAACTTCGCCCCGGTCGCGGTCATGGAGGCGCAGGGCTCGGTCCTCACCAACAAGTACGCCGAGGGCTACCCGGGCCGCCGCTACTACGGCGGCTGTGAGCACGTCGACGTCGCCGAGCAGATCGCCATCGACCGGGTCAAGGAGCTGTTCGGCGCCGAGTACGCCAACGTGCAGCCGCACTCCGGCGCCTCCGCCAACCAGGCCGCGCTCTTCGCGCTGGCCCAGCCCGGCGACACCATCCTCGGTCTGGACCTGGCCCACGGCGGCCACCTGACCCACGGGATGCGGCTGAACTTCTCCGGCAAGCAGTTCAACGTGGTCGCCTACCACGTGGACGACTCCGGCCTGGTCGACATGGCCGAGGTCGAGCGGCTCGCCAAGGAGCACCGCCCCAAGGTGATCATCGCGGGCTGGTCGGCGTACCCGCGGCAGCTGGACTTCGCCGAGTTCCGCCGGATCGCCGACGAGGTCGAGGCGTACCTGTGGGTCGACATGGCGCACTTCGCGGGCCTGGTCGCGGCGGGTCTCCACCCGAACCCGGTGCCGTTCGCGGATGTCGTCACCTCCACCACCCACAAGACGCTGGGCGGCCCGCGCGGCGGCATCATCCTCGCCAAGAAGGACTTCGCGAAGAAGCTGAACTCGTCCGTCTTCCCGGGCTTCCAGGGCGGTCCCCTGGAGCACGTGATCGCGGCCAAGGCGGTCTCCTTCAAGGTCGCCGCATCGGAGGACTTCAAGGAGCGCCAGCGCCGTACGGTCGAGGGCGCGCAGATCCTCGCCGAGCGGCTCACCGCGGCCGACGCCCGCGAGGCGGGCGTGAACGTCCTGACCGGCGGCACGGACGTGCACCTGATCCTGGTCGACCTGCGCGAGTCCGCGCTGGACGGGCAGCAGGCCGAGGACCGCCTCCACGAGGTCGGCATCACGGTCAACCGCAACGCGGTCCCGAACGACCCGCGCCCGCCGATGGTGACGTCGGGCCTGCGGATCGGCACGCCCGCCCTCGCCACCCGCGGCTTCACGGCCGAGGACTTCGCCGTGGTCGCGGACGTGATCGCCGAGGCGCTGAAGCCGTCCTACGACGTGGAGGCCCTGAAGGCCCGGGTCAAGGCCCTGGCCGACAAGCACCCGCTGTATCCCGGGCTCACCAAGTAGTTCCGCCCCGGCGCGGGCACCGCGCACACTGGAGGCGCACACAGCTTCCGTGGGCGCGGTGCCCCACCCCCTTCGCACCACCCCCTGTATTGAGGAGTCACCGTGGCCATCTCGGTCTTCGACCTGTTCTCGATCGGCATCGGCCCGTCCAGCTCCCACACGGTGGGCCCGATGCGCGCGGCGCGCATGTTCGCCCGCCGGCTGCGCAACGAGGACCTCCTGGGCTCCGTCGCGTCGATACGTTCCGAGCTGTACGGCTCCCTCGGCGCCACCGGCCACGGCCACGGCACCCCGAAGGCGGTGCTGCTCGGTCTGGAGGGGGAGTCTCCGCGGACGGTGAACGTGGAGACGGCCGACGAGCGGGTGGAGGAGATCAAATCCGGCGGCCGGATCCGTCTCCTCGGCGAGCACGAGATCGCTTTCTCCTTCGACGACGACCTGAAGCTGCACCGCCGCAAGACGCTCCCGTACCACGCGAACGGCATGACCCTGTGGGCGTACGACGCGCAGGGAACGGAGCTGCTCTCCAAGACGTACTACTCGGTCGGCGGCGGCTTCGTCGTGGACGAGGAGGCCGTCGGCGCGGACCGGATCAAGCTGGACGACACGGTCCTGAAGTACCCCTTCCGCACGGGCGACGAGCTGCTGCGTCTGACGAAGGAGACGGGCCTGTCCATCTCCTCCCTCATGCTGGAGAACGAGCGGGCCTGGCGCACCGAGGAGGAGATCCGCGAGGGCCTCCTGGACATCTGGCACGTGATGCGGGCGTGCGTGTCCCGCGGCATGTCCCGCGAGGGCATCCTGCCGGGCGGCCTCAAGGTGAAGCGCAGGGCGGCCGTCACGGCCCGGCAGCTGCGCGCCGAGGGCGACCCGCTGGCCCACGCGATGGAGTGGATCACGCTCTACGCGATGGCGGTGAACGAGGAGAACGCGGCCGGCGGCCGGGTGGTCACGGCCCCCACGAACGGCGCGGCGGGCATCATCCCCGCGGTCCTGCACTACTACATCAACTTCATCCCCGGCGCCGACGAGGACGGCGTGGTCCGCTTCCTCCTGGCCGCCGGCGCCATCGGCATGCTCTTCAAGGAGAACGCGTCCATCTCCGGCGCCGAGGTCGGCTGCCAGGGCGAGGTCGGCTCCGCCTGCTCGATGGCCGCGGGCGCCCTCGCCGAGGTCCTCGGCGGCAGCCCCGAGCAGGTCGAGAACGCCGCCGAGATCGGCATGGAGCACAACCTCGGCCTCACCTGCGACCCGGTCGGCGGCCTGGTCCAGATCCCGTGCATCGAGCGCAACGGCATGGCCGCGGTGAAGGCCGTCACGGCCGCCCGCATGGCGATGCGCGGCGACGGCTCGCACAAGGTGTCCCTCGACAAGGTCATCAAGACCATGAAGGACACCGGCGCGGACATGAGCGTGAAGTACAAGGAGACGGCCCGGGGCGGGCTCGCGGTGAACATCATCGAGTGCTAGGGAAACGGGCCCTGACCAGCGCGTTCGCGTCCAGGAACCGGCCGGGCGGAGGAACTCGCGACGGGCTCCCGCAGCCCGACGGCGTCAGCTCTCCCCCTCCAGCCTGCCCCTCGGCGGCAGCAACAGCGCCGCGACCAGCGTGAAGGCCCCCGTCAGCGCGAAGGACGCGGACAGCCCGAGTATCGTGCTGAGCGCTCCGGCGGCGCTCGCGCCGAGGGGCATCGCCCCCCAGCAGGCCCACCGATAGGCGGCATTGACTCGCGCGTACAGCTCCGCGGGAACTGTCCGCTGGCGATAGGACACCACCACCAGGTTCCCGAACGTCACCGCCGCCCCGTACATCAGCAGTCCGACGACCGCGGCCGCCGCGTGTCCGACGGCGACGAGAGTAAGTCCGAGCCCGGTCAAGGGTGCGGCGGTGCGCAGTACCCGACCCGCGCCCACCCGGGCGATCACCCGTGGCCCGCACGTTCCAGCGACCAGCCCGCCGAAGGCGATCGCGGTGACCATGAGCCCCAGGGCGAGCGTGCTCATCCCCAGCGGCCCGGGAGCGATCACCCAGAGCGGGAGCAGCGTGATCATGGCGGCGAAGCCGAAGTTGGTGCACGCCCCCAGTGCGGCCAGCCTCCCGACGTCGCGTCGGCGCAGGAAGTAGGCGAGACCGTCGCGCAGTTCGGAGACGAGCGACGCCGCGTCTCTACGCCGACCGGACCCGGACGCCGAGATGGTGCCTCCGGCACCCGACGGCGATTCGGCACCCCCTCCTCCGGATGCCAACGTCGCCCCCGGCGCCCGCATCCGCGCCACCGCCCCGGCCACCGCGCTCGTCACGCCGTACGCGACCGCGGCCAGCAGCATCGGCACGAACATGCCGAGCGGGACCAAAACCCCCCCGAACGCGGGCCCGAACAGCTGCCCCACCGTGATCTGGATCGACTGGATCCGCGCATTCGCCCTGGGCAGCAGCTCGCTCGGCACCAGTCGCAGTGTCCAGGTCTGCGCCGCGAGGTCCGACATCACCCCGGCAGTGCCGACCAGCAGCGCGGCCGCGATCAGCAGCGGAATGGACAGCATGTCCTGCCAGGCCACCGCCATCAGCGCCAGCACCAGCACGGTCCGCGCGACCCCGGCCCAGAGCATCACCGCCGGCGGGCCGAACCGGTCGACCAGGACTCCGCCGAACAGGCCGAACAGCAGCCAGGGCAGTCGGGTGGCAGTGGCGACCAGCGCCACCTCTGACGGCGACCGGGTCACCGCGAGTGCCAGCAGCGGAACACCGAAGCGGTACAGTCCGTCCCCGGCGTCCGAGAACAGCACACCGCTCTGGAACACTGTGAACCGGCGCCCCAGCGCGGGCCGGGCCGTGCCCGCCGCCGCTGTCTTCCCCGCGGTCGTCCCCTTCACTGTTCTCTCACTCCGCTCGCTGTTGGTCCGAAGGCTCGTTCCGGGGGTCGCACAGCAGTGCGCAGTTGAGCACCGACTCCCCGTCAGGCCCGCCGTGCCGCACCATGACGGCGGGCGGACGCACCGCGTCACTGCGCAGGTCGGAGGTGTGCGAGTCGGAACCGGTCAGGTCGAGGCCACCCAGATCGAACAGGAACGCCCCGACCACCACCGACACGTCGGCCGCGACCCGCGCCCCGCTCACGGTGTGCACGAACTCCATGGGCACCAGCTCCGGAGCCCCGCCACCGCTGCCCGCCGGATCCGCCACATGCCGCCGGATCAGGCTCGCATCCCGATCCGACAACAGCCCCACATCACTGCACAGCCACCCGAGCACCCTCGGATCGCGCAGCATGCGCGCAGCCTCACCGGTGTAGACGTGTGTCTTTCCGGCAGCGGCGGCCCTCGCCAGGTCGTCGGCCGATCTGTGGTGCCGCACCTCCTCCGCGGCGAACAACCGGAAGACCCCGTCGGCGACCCACCCGTCCGGCATCCGCAGCCGCCCGTCGCTCCCCTCGCGCAGTTCGTCCAGCGCACAGGTCCGCGCGTCCAGCCCGACCTCCCGCGCGCCGGCCGCAAAGCGCTCGAGAAACGCCCGGAAGGCGTCCGGCTGTTTGTGCGCGGGCAGGTCGTCCCCGGTGAAGAAGGGAAAGGCCACGCCCGCGGCGCCCCCGAGCGCGCGTCGAATGCTCTCGGCCCGCGCGGTCAGCGCCGAGCCGCCGGGCCGGAGTCCGAGCGCCCGCTGCAGCCCCGCCTCCCCGTAGCGGTGGAAAAAGCGCCCGGTGAGCTGGTCGGTCTGCAGCGCGCCGGCAAGCGCGCTGTCGATATTGAGTCCGATGACGCGGAACGTCCCGCCCGCAAGCACCACGTCGATGCGCGACGAGGCGAGCCACGAGGTCCCGACGGGCTCCGCCGGGTCGAAGAAGAGGTACTCGGACCGGGAATGCCCGAGCACTTCCAGCAACTCGCCGGCGGTAGCAGCTCGCCGACGGCACGCATCGAGCGCCAGCCACGCGATCCGTCGCAGCGCCTGCGCGAGCTCCTCGACGGCGTGCCGCCGCAGCAGCAGGGGTCGCACGGGCGCCCACGGCCCCGGAAGCGCACCGGCCACGCCCGCGAAGATCTCCGACGCCCGGGAGCGTCCGGTGCTGAGCATGGTGTCCGTTACGGACCGGGGCAGAGCGGTCCACAGATCGCCGAGGGACGACGGGGTGCGCACGGCTCAGTCCGCCCGCATCAGTGGCACCCGGGTGGTGGCGACCAGCCGGTCCAGCACGTCGCCGCACAGCTCCCGCGCCCGCTCGGGCGTGGGCCCCAGCGCGATGAAGTAGCCCACGTAGTCGAAGCCGTGCTGGACCCGGCGGATCTTGTCCCCGGCCTTTGGCTTGAACTGGAAAGCGGGGACCTGCTCGCCGTGCGTGGGCAGCCAGCCGCTGAAGTCGGTCGACGCGCAAACGGCGTCCGCCTCGGGCGCCAGCAGCTGGGAGACCCCGTAGCGCGCGGGCTTCCTCTGGAATCCGGCGATCTCCTCGCCGAGGTGGACCCGCACCAGCGCCTCGTACATGTCCTGTCCCCAGGTCTGGCTGATGAGCACCGGCCCGCAGCCACCGAGGATCCGGGGGTTGGCCTCGATCAGCCGGGGCCCCTCCGCCGTAATGATCATCTCAAGATGGAAGACGCCCCGGTCGAGTTCGAGCGCACGCAGTACCTCGCAGCCGTAGGCCCAGACGGCGTCCCACTGTTCGTCGGTGAGCGGTGCGGGCGCGTACGAGCCGAGTTCGATCGTCTCGTCCTTGGGGTAGCGCTTGCGCTCGATGACGGCGAACGGCACATAGCGCCCGTCGCCCGTCCCGGCGAGCTCCAACGAGACCATACGGCCGTCGAGATACTCCTCGATGATCACCTCCTGGCCGAGCACGGCCCGCATCTCCTTGGAGAAACCGGCCACTCCCTCGGTGAACCGGTCGTACGCCGCCAGCACCTCTTCCGGCGACCGAAGATCTGCGGCGGCGAACATGCTGGCCAGCCCGGCGGCCGGCTTGAGCACGAGCCGCCCGCCGAGCGAGCGGGCGGCTTCCTCCACCTCCTGGCGCGAGGTGACGACCGTGTAGCCGGGGGCGGGTATGCCGGCCTCCCACAGGCGGGCCCGCTCCTGGCCCTTGTGGCGGGTACGGGCCACCGCCTCGGGCGCGAGATAGCCGATGCCGACGGCGCGGGCGGCGAGGGCCAGCGCGTGGACGGTGTACTCCATCACGCTGAGCACGGCGTCGACCGGGGTCGCGGCGTGCAGGGCCGCGAGGGCGTCGGTCAGCTGGGCGGCGTCGGAGGTGTCGTCCAGCTCCACGACGCGGTGCAGCCGCTCTCGCAGCCCGGGCCACTGCGGGTCGCCCGCATAGTGGTACTCGTAGCGGGGAGAGCGCACGAAAGTGACCTCACAGCCGAGCTGCAGGGCGGCGTTCAGTGCGCCGAGACCGCACAGATTGCTCTCGACGATGGCGATATGGGGCATGGGGGTTCCTTGGTCGTGGGACGGAAAAGGTCAGCGGCACAGCGATGAGGCGGTCCGCCCGGCCTCGGCGAGCAGCGGCTCGATACGGTCGCTGAACCTGGCGAGCTCCCCGTCGGCCAGTTCCTCGGGGCACTCGGCGGCCGAGCACCAGGCCTCCGGGTACAGCCCGTTGCTCCGGAGGTCGAGCATGATGACGTGCAGTCTGCGCACCAGCTGGGCGATCACTTCCGAGCGGGGTGTCAGCGCCCGGTGCGTAGCGAAGAAGGAGTCGTACAGCCGCGCGGTCTCCTCCGTCGGGGCCCCGTAGGCCACCGCGTCTCCGGCGCGCAACAGCGAGTCCCCGTCCGGCACCAGTTTCGCCGCGATCGCCATGTGGACCCGGTGGTTGAGCTTACCGGCCTGGTTGAGGGCCGCGATCGCGGCGGGCATCGGCGTGCTGCGGCGGAAGCGGGCCCGCAGGGCGCGCAGCTTCGGCGGGATGGCGACGTAGTCCGGGGCCCAGCGGCCACTGAACATGCGGTGCTGCAGCATCATCGCCGGGCGTATGAGGCTGTCGTACAGCTTCCGGGGCGGGGAGCCTGTGTAGACGAGCAGCGCCGAGTAGGCGTCCATCAGCGCGGTGGCGCGGACTGCCGCGTTCTCCACGGTGTCGGCGAGGACCAGCTCCAGTTCGTCGTCGAGCAGGTGCCAGAGAGCGAAGACCGCCTGATGTCCGGTGATCCAGCGAAACCAGAACAGTTCCTCCGGGGAGTCGGCCGGCGCAACGGCGGGACCGTCCGCGAGGTCCAGGGCATCAGGGGCGGGGCCGCCGCCGCGCAGCCGGGCCGCCGGATCCGGCAGCACCAGGGTCTCCAGGGCGTACGGGTAGGCACCGAAGTCCCACCCGGCGGCGGGGCGTTCATCGGCGAGAGGGGCGGTCGTCATACGAACTCTCCTTCACTTGCGTGGAGGTGATCGAAGATGGCCTGGATGATTTGGTCCTCGGCCTCGCGGGCGGACTCCTCGCTGCGGGCGGCGTACACGGCTTCCACGCGACAGCCGGGGATCGCGGCGAGGCTCTCGGCGTTGTCGTGCGCGGCCACCAGGTCGAACACCGCGCGCCGGTCCTGGCCGGGCCATGCGGCGCTGAAGTCCGCGATCGCGAAGGGCAGTCCGAGGGTGGTGACGACCAGGACCGATTCGGCCGGCAGCAGCGCCAGCTGCTGGGCGTCGAGTACGGGCGTGCGCGCGGGTGTGTGGACGGAGACGACGTCGCTGCTGGTGAGCAGCTCATCGAGCGGCAGGTAGCGGGCCGCAGTGGCGTGCGGCCGGGGTCCGGACGGCGCGTAGTACGCCACGTCCATGCCCAGCGCGGCGGCCCCGGCCGCAACGGTCTGGGCGACCGCGCCGAAGCCGACGAGCCCCAGCCGCCTTCCTCGCGCCTCCCGCGCGAAGCGGCCCCGCAGCGGCGTGCGCAGGGTCTGCAGCAGTGCGCCGAGTACCCACTCCGCGGTGGCGTTGTCCCCGTAGTGGGTGATCCCGTTCAGGGCGATCCCGCGCTGCTTCAGCGCGTGCTGGTCCACCCGGTCCGTCGAGGTTGCCCGCAGGGCTACGTAAGTCAGGTCAGGCAGCGCCGACAGTGCGTCCGCGTCCAGTACGTGCTGCCAGCCGGCGATCAGCGCGTCCACGCCGTGCGACGGTACGGGCGGGGGCCAGTGTTCGAGCAGGACGGGTGCGGAGTCCGATAAGCGTCGCAGCGCGGACATGGCCCGCGATGTCAGGCCGAGCCCGGGGGCTACGGCGACCGCGCGGAAGCGGCGGGTCATCGATGTGCCACCGGGCTGTAGGTGATCTCGAATTCCAGACCGTTGGGGTCAAGGGCGTAGAAGCTTTCCACGCCGTCGTCGTCCACCACGATCTCGGTGGGCAGTTCGTCGCCCGCGAAGGCGAAGCGCCCGGAGCGGTGCAGGGTGAACCACCGCTCGCGCAGCTCCTTCAGCGTCTCCGGGCTGTCGACGACCAGGCAGACGTGCTGGTAGTCGGAATTCGCCCGGGAGTCGGCGGGCGCCGGGTCGATGGCGGAGCGCTCGAAGAGGTGGAAGCGGGCGGAGCCGAGCTTGATCTCGGCGAGTTCGGTGATGCCGGGGAGCCGCTCCAGAGTCAGCTCGGAGAACCTGTCCAGAGTCCAGGCACAGTCTGCGTCGAAGAACTCGGTGTACCAGTCGATGGAGTTCTTCAGGTCGGCGGTCTGAATGCCGACATGATGGAGCGCAATATCGATCACGGTGATGTCCATTTCTCCCAGTAAGAGGCCACATGCGAAGCCAAGTTGGCGCTTCGCCACACGGAAAGATGGGGCCTGCATGCTCACGGGAATACGCGGAAAGTGGTCGCGACCTCAGCGATCATGAAGTGTGATCGCTGCGCCGTCAACGGGAAATTTGGCAAGTGCCAATGGAATGAGCCAGGTTGAGGCTTCAGCCTGGATGCACCGATCGGTGATGGAACGGGATGGGACTCACGCAGAGAGGTGCCCGCTGAGCAGGAAAGACGGGAGTCCCTGCGCTTCTGTCCGGCCCGACCGGCAAGGCATCTCGTAATTGAAATCCAGCCATAGCTGTGCAGTGACGTTCGCCGGGGTGCGGGCGCCGTCCGCCCTGGGCAGCTTCCCGCGCTGCCGGGCACTGCACAACCCGCCGCCGGGCGGCGACCAGGTCGTCTGGCCTCCGCCGGTCGATCCGGGTTCAGCTCAGCGGCTGCACCGCCGTGAGTCGCGGCAGAATGCTCTTCAGAGTGTCGATCATGGCGCAGACGGCGGGATGGTTCACCGCGCCGCCACGGAAGGCCACCGCGCTCTGCCGGGTCAGCGCGAGCGGTGTGACCGCCACGCCGGACGGCAGCGCGAGCGCGCCGAGTTCGGGCACCACGGCGACCCCTGCGCCGGCCGCGACCAGCCGCAGCGTGGTGGCGTAGTCGTCGACCCGGTGCCAGGAGTCGACGTGGAAGCCGCTCGCCTCGCACAGCCGCGTCACCACGGTGTGGCAGAGCGTCCCCGTGGTGGGCAGGATCCACGGCGCGTGCCGCCATCGGCGCACCGGATCGCCGCTCTCGCACAGTCGCCAGCCCAGCGCCGCCGGGTCCGCCGGGGCGGCCAACAGCATCCGCTCAACGAAGACGGGTTCGCTCTGGATGCCTGGCCGCGTGGGCGCGAGCAGCCCTTCGTAAGTGTGGACGAGCGCCACGTCCAGCCGGTCCGCGCCCAGCGCGTCGACGGCGTCGTACGGGTCGATCTCCTGCACCCACAGCGTGAGCCGCGGATGTGCGGCACGCAGCGCGGTGACGATGTCGGCCCCCAGCACTCGCGCCGCCGACGGGTAGACGCCCAGCCGCAGTGGCCCGGCTATCCCGTTGCTCTGCGCCAGCTCCGCCTCCGCCGCCTCTAAGTGCGCCAGGATCACCTCGGCATGGCGGACAAGGTTCACTCCCGCCGGGGTCAGTGTGACGCGTCGGCCGCTGCGCTCGAGCAGCGCCGTTGCCGTCCTGCGCTCCAGCAGCGACAACTGCTGCGAGACCGCCGAGGGACTGTAGGACAAGGCCTCCGCCACGGCCGCGATGGTGCCCCGGCGGGCGAGTTCGCGGAGCAGGCGCAACTGATGAGGGTTGAGCATCGGCTCAGCTTAAGCTGAGCGTCAGAACTTCCGGATGGACCGCGGCGGGCCGCTGAGTGCAGGATCCACCCATGGGAAGCAGCGCACTGAAGACCGGGATTCACGTCCCGCTGATCACGCCGTTCACCAGTACCGGCGAGATCGCCCTGGACTCCCTCGAACAGCTCGCCCACGAGGGCCTGGACGACGGCGCCGCGGGCCTGGCAGCCCTGGGCACCACCGCAGAGGCGGCGACGCTCACCGAGAACGAGAAGGCCGCCGTCCTCGACGTCGTCGCGCGGGTGTGCCGCGAACGCGGCGCCGCCCTGATGGTGGGCGCCGGCAGCAACGACACCGCAGCGAGCATCCGGGCACTGACGGCCCTGAAGACGGTACCCGAGGCCGTGACGGCGCTGTCGCTCGTGCCGTACTTCACCCGCCCCTCCGAGGCCGGCGTGATCGCACACTTCACCGCGCTCGCAACCGCCAGCCCCGTGCCGCTGGTCATCTACCACATCCCCTACCGCACTGGTCAGGAGCTCAGCACCCGGGCGCTGTGCGAACTCGGTGCCCTGCCGAACATCGCCGGAGTGAAGTACGCGGTCGGGGGCATCACCGCCGCCACCGTCAAGCTGATGGCCACCCGGCCGGCAGACTTCGCGGTGCTGGCAGGCGACGATGTTGTCCTCTCCCCGCTGCTCGCCATGGGCGCCGAGGGCGGCATCCTCGCCTCCGCCCATGTGGCCACCGGCGCCTTCGTCACGCTGGCCGACGCCTGGCACGCGGGCGACGGCGTCCGCGCCGCCGCACTGGGGCACCGGCTCTCCGTCCTCTCCGCCGCCCTCTTCGCCGAGCCCAACCCCACAGTCATCAAGGCCGTGTTGCACGCCCAGGGCCGCATCCCCACCCCCAACGTCCGACTCCCGCTGCTGCCCGCGGGGCCCGAGTCGTTGGCCGGGGCGCTGAACGCGCTGGAGGCGCTCGACCGGTGACCGCGGGGCAGAGACAGAACCCCACACGATGGTGACGGTCAGCACCGACTGGCCCACGTAATGGCGGCTCGCCATGAGCCGCCATTCGTCGAATGGCGGCGACTGAACTGAATCTGTGCGCTCTAAAACCTTCTGGAATTCATAGATTTTTGCCCGATTCCGCCGTTCGCTTGATTTCAAACATCGAAATAAAGCGTTGCGTATTCCTTGTCGGTTCAGGCTACTCGCCGGGCCCTTACCACGTGGCCCACATACGAGACCCACGCCGATCTGCCGCTCCTGTGCGAGGCCGCCGATCGCGTGCTGACGTGTCACTGCTGAGATGTCGCCGCTGACGTGTCGCTCAGGTTCGCAGGCACCACTCCACGAACCGCGCGATGCTGTCGTCGACCCGGGCGTCCGTGTCCGCCACCGCGGCCGTGCAGAAGAAGCGGACCTCGCGGAACTCCAGGTCCATCGTCTTCACCAGGTTCCGCAGCCCCAGGCGCTCGCAGAGCCAGTCGCGGGCCGTGTCGCTGTCGTCGAGGCGCTCGGGCACCAGACCGTGCCCGGCGAGCAGGTCCGTCTTGCTGATGGCCACCGCGAGGCGCGCCCGGTCGAGCGGGGTGCCCATCGTGCGCACCGTCTGAACCGACCGTGCGAAGACGTCCTCGGGATCGACCGTCGAGGCGAGCGTGCGGTCCACCACGGACTCCGGTGACGGTTCGAGTCGGGTCCAGAAGGCGTCCACCGCCATCGGGTCGAGGACGAAGACGAAGGTCCGGGCCGCGCGGACATAGCGCAGCTCGTCGGTCTCGTCCCGGTTGACGAACCGCTCGCCGGCCGTGTCGAAGACGTGCACCAGACGCTCCGTACGGCCGGTGCCCAGGACGAACGAATGGGCCCGGGGCAGTGCCTTCTGGGTGCCGCGGGTGTTGCCCTGGATCTCCAGCACCTCCCGCAGGACCCGGTAGTTGGTGTCCGACTCGTCGTCCGCGAGCCGGATCGCCGGGCCCCCGTTCTCCGCCGCGTTCTCCAGCGACATCAGCATCGCCGCCATCAGCTGGGTCTTGCCCGCGGCCCGGCCGCCGATCAGCGGCAGCACCAGTTCGGGCATGTGCCCGGCGTCGGTGTTCATCGGCTTTCCGCAGTGGTCGTGGGTGCAGTACCCGGTCAGCCGGGCGTCCCGGCTCATCAGCATCAGCAGGGTCGGCATGCGCTGACCGCACGCGCAGCGACGCCGGAATATGCCGTATCGGCCCGGGCGGATGTCGGCGTGCCGGCGCCGGCAGGTCGTGCGCGGGCAGTCGTACGCCGGATAGGGAACGCGCTCGAAGCAGTGCGGGCAGATCATGCCCCGGCCCAGCCGGCGCAGCCGCAGCACGACCTGGTCGACGGCTCGCAGCGAGCCCGCGAGCAGCCGGGCACCGGCCATCAGCAGGACGACGACGAGCGCGTGCAGCCCGAGGAGCACGCCGAGCACCGGGACGGCCAGCGCCGCCCCGAGGCCGAGACCCGCGTACAGCGTCAGGCCGTACGGCACCGACGCCAGCCGGCTCCAGCCGCGCGCGGCGAAGTACCGCGCGGTCACGTGGCGGAACGCGTCGCCGTTCGTGCGGACGTACGACCGGCGCCCCAGCGTGACGAGCTGGCGCAGGTCCCGGGTGGCGGGACCGAAGAAGTAGTTGCGGTGCGCCTGGACCTCGTCGTCGGCCGGGCGGTACGGCGGGATGGTCACGAACTCGGGGGTGCGCCGGTGCAGCACGCCGACCGTCACCCGGCCGTAGCGCCACGCCAGCTCGCTGACCAGGGCGAGTGCCCGCAGCCCCGCGATGGCCGGGACGAGGGCCAGGTACAGGACGAGCACGCCGATGTAGAGCGCGGGGAGAAGGACGAACATGACGATCTCTTCCACCCGGGCTCACCCTTCGTCTTCCGTGCGGGAGCCGTCCGGCGACCGGCGGCGGGTCATTCTGCGGACGAACTTCTTCGAAGGGCTGAGCCGGCTCTCGGCGCACTGGTGGTAGGCCTCGGCGAGCTCGGCGTTCAAGGGGCGGACCGCCCTCTCCAGCAGGTTCAGGTCCGCGAGCCGCCAGCGGTTGGCGGTGTGGGTGCGCAGCGCGGTGACGATGTCCAGATGCGCCTGGGGCAGTCCCGCCTTCGGGCTCACCGCGACGACACCGGTGACATGGCTGAGCAGCACCTCGTCGATCCTGTCCGCGCCGACCGCCGCCGATCGCACCGCCCGCAGATAGGCGTCGGCCAGGGAGAACCCGAACGTCCCGATGTCCGTGCGCAGCCGGGCCGGGTCGGCGGGCAGCCGCAGCAGGGCGGGCAGCAGCCGGTACCGCTTGAGCGCGCGTGGAGCCGCCCACATCTCGGTGGCCGGGATCCCGAACTCGCGAGCGAGGGCCGTGACCTCGGTGGCCTCGCGCAGTGCGGAGTCCAGGCGCAGGGTGGTCTCCAGGCACTCCTGGGTGACCGGACGCAGCCAGGCGTGGCGGGCCGGAGCGGAGAGCGTGTCGCACAGCCGCAGGCAGGCCGTGAGGTCCTGTTCGTCGTGGATCTCCTGCTTCAGCGCCCGGTCGAGCCACTCGGCGACCGCGTCGTCCACCGGCCGTCCCTGGGGCAGCCCGCGGGCGATCTCGGTGGCCTCCTGGTGGGTCCAGGCCGGGGAGGGCTGCCGCCACAGGGCGCGCAACAGCTCGACGTCCGGGGAGTCCTGGCCCCGCACCTCCAGGATGCGGAACATCAGCTCGACCGTGCGCCCCGGCTCCCGCTCGGCCTGCGCCTGCCAGTAGTGCTCCAGGAGCCGGGGGCGCTCCCGCAGGTCCCGCTCGTCGAGCAGGTGGGCGGGGAACTGCGCGAAGAGCTGCTCCTGGCCGGACCGCTCGCCCAGCACCTCGTGCACCGCCGTCGCCAGCGCGGCCCTGAACTCCGGCAGCGAGTGCACGAGTTGCCCCACTTCCTGGCGCAGGCCGGGGCCCGCGGCGCCCGAGCCGAGCAGGGCGCGGGCGAGTTCCAGTGACTCGGCCTCGACCACCTCCCGGGGCGGGGTGAGCCGCGCGCCCAGCGCCCACAGCAGCAGCCGCACCCGCTGGCGCGTGTTCGTCGCCTCGCCGAGCAGCCGCTGCCACAGTGCGGTGGCCCGCTCGCGCTCCGCGGGGTGCGTGATCGGCACCGGTCCTGCCGCGTTCTCCGCGCCGGTCACATAGGCGCGGATCCGGGACTGGTGCAGCTTGCCCTCCAGCTCCTGGTGCAGGGCGGTGTCGCCGCCCGCCGCCGCGGCCGCGCTGAGCGCCGCCAGCCGGCCGTCGTCCAGGTCCCGGTGTTTGCGGTGGAGGTCCGCGGCGACCGCCGCCCGGCGCGGCCCGAGGTGGTCGGCGCCGGCCAGCCAGCCGATCACCGCCCGTACGTCGGCGTCGGTGAGCGCGATGCCGCCCGCGGCCGCCGCGGCCGCCACCGGCGCGTGCCAGTCGCCCGTGTCGCGCTCCCCGCCGTGCGTGTACTCCGCCGTCCAGGACCAGACCGACCGGATCGACCCGACGCCGATCCGGGTCAGCAGCCGTACCAGGTGGTGAGTGGGGACGATCTCCGGGAAGCGGCCCGCGGAGAAGTCGAAGACGGTGTACGACTCCTCGTCGTCGGGCCCGAAGTCGGCGTTCGCCTCGGGCACCGTACCGATCAGGTGCAGCCGGCTGCGGGTGGGGCGGAACAGATAGGTGGCGAAGGACAGGCGGCGGGCGAGCGGGGGCGGCAGCAGGTAGGAGGCCGCCGCGAACCAGTGCGCGATCCGCTCCGTCGAGTCGTCGATCACGACCACCGAGCCGTCTTCGGTGAGCGCGGCGAACACGGCGGCCAGCAGGCTCGGCAGCTGCTCCGCGTGCGGATGCCCGCGCAGGAAGGCGCGCACCGCGCGAGGGGTGAGCGGACCGCGCGGCGGTGGCCCTGGCAGCTCCGGGATCTCGGTGTCGGCGGCCACCTCGGACGTCCACACGGGCGAGTCCCACAGCTCGATGGCGAGCAGCCCGCCGCTCGCCTCCGTGAAGTCCCCGTCGCTGTGCAGGGCATGGGCGAAGTAGTTGCCGAAGCGGCGGGCCGAGTCCCGGCCCACATAGCGCACACAGAGCGTCGTGGCGCCGGATCCGCCCCGGCCCTCCGGGGTGAAGCAGAGGTTGACGGGGCAGCGGGCGAGCAGCTCCGGAGTGTCCGACTCCACCATCGGGCGCGGCGGTTCATAACCGGCCAGGGCCTCGACGCCGTGCCGGGTCTCGGCCGACACGCCCGCGCTCACCGCGTTGAACTGGAATCCGGAGAAGCCGCTGAGGCCGCGCTCGCAGGAGGTGTAGTAGAGCTGCTGGAACACCGGGGAGGACAGCGGGGAGGTCTCGGTGCTCATCCGCGCCCCGCCCTCGGCACCGAACCGAACTCGCTCAGCAGCCACAGCAGCGGGTCCGCGACCCGGTAGGGCTGGATGCCGGTCGGCGCGACCCGGGCCTCGGGCGTGGGGCTGCGGCCGAGCGAGGAGACACCGAAGTAGCGGTAGCGGGCGTAGGTGTTCTCCAGGGACTGGTCGATGGGCACGCCGTCCCACTCCCTCAGCAGCTGGCGCACCTCCTCGTGGACGCTGAGGCTGTCGCCCACCTCGAACCGGCCGCGCGCGGGAGCGTGCGCGCGCAGCGGGCTGCCGTTCTCCAGCAGGTGCCAGAAGGCGTCCAGTTTCGAGAAGACCACCGCGACCGGCGTCTCTATCTTCGCCGTCGCCTTGCCGCCGCGCGCCGCCAGCAGCATGTTGGTCACCCGGCCGAGGACGTTGATCGGCGCGTCGAGCCCCTCGGTGCCGGGCAGTGCGGTGCCGGGCGCCGCGCTCTCCCGGGCGCCCGGCATCTGCAGCGGGTCGAGCAGCAGGATGATGCCGTCGGCACCGGTCAGATAGCGGGTGTTGAGCTCCACGCTCTCCCGGGTGCTGAAGTCCTCTCCCGCGGTGTCGAAGAAGGACAGGACGGTGTGCTGCGGGCGCTCGCCGAACAGCGACCTGCGGCGCAGACCGAACCGGAAGACCAGCGGCTCCACGCGGTTGGCGTTGGTGGACGCGGTCTGCGTGCCGGGGAACATCTGCCGGTCGCGGTAGAGCCGGTCCTCGTACTCGGAGCTGTACCGGCGCATGGTGGTGTCGTCCAGGCCCATCATCGAGGCGCCGTACGCCTCGCCGACCTGGTTGCGCATCTCGTGCAGCAGCACGGTCATGTAGATGGTCTTGCCGGAGGCCTTCGCGCCCACCATGGCGATCAGGCGGTTCTCCACCCTGCCGAACTGCACGGGCAGTTCGCAGTGGCACACCGGGCAGATCCGGTAGGTCGTCTCGCCGTCGCAGTCCGGGCAGACGGCGGTGGGCTTGCGGCCGTCGGCGGCGAAGTCAGGCCCGACGTCGTGGCTCGGACGCCGGCCGAACCGCTCGTCGAGCACCGGGTCGCGGCGCCGGGGGCACTGTTTCCGGGTACGGCTGAGCCGGCTGTTGCAGCGGAACCGGATCTCGCGCGGGGTGAAGCTCTCGTAGCAGTAGGGGCAGGTGATTCGTCTGGCCATTCAGGTCACTCGCAGCCGGTGCAGCGCCGTGGGGCGGATGTCGATTTCGCTGTCGGAAGAGGTGCCGGGGGTGGTGCCGGGGGTGGTGCCGGAGGTGGTGCCGGAGGTGGTGCCGGTCCCGGCGTCCGCGTCCGCCGGGAAGCAGACCAGCCAGGAGGGTCCCCGCGTGCTGGGCAGCGGGAACTCCACGGTCAGCGGCGTCCCGGCGGGCAGCCGCTGAGGGGGCACCTCGTGCAGGACGGTGCCCTCGGCGGTGCTCGTGGGGCGGTAGCGGCCGACGCCGTGGACGATGCGGAGGGCGGGCAGCTCGCAGCCCGTCAGGGAGGTGAAGGTGACCGTCGCCACGCGGCCCTTGAGCCGACGGCGTACGGCGGGCTCGTACTCCACGATGGGCGGCTCGGCGGCGACCCGCAGCGACGACGCGCCCTCGCAGTCCACGTCCGGGTCGGGGACCAGCGCCTCCACGGTGAGGGTCACCGCGCCCCGGCCCACGGGCAGGTCGAGCCCGCCGTCGTGCTCGTACACCCGGCGCCGGCAGCGCAGGTCGCCGTCGTTCGGTCCGCCGTCCGCGGTGCTTCCCTCGCGCCGCCACCGGACGCGGGCGCTGAGCGCGGATTCGGGCCAGGCCCACAGCACGAGGAGGTGGTCGCCCCGGCGGACGGCCTGGAGCTGGTCCACGGGCACCGAGCGGAGGCGGGGGTCGGCGGCGGGGTCGCCGGTGGGGGACGGGGTGGCGGGAGGGGGCTGCCGCGGTTCCGGCTCCGGCCCCGGTCCCGGTCCGGCGTCCGGCGTCGGGGCGGGGGCTTCCTCCTTGCCGGGCGCGGCGGTGGGCCGGTCATCGGACGGGAACCCGGGCCGGAACGAGGGGGGTTGGGGATCCGGCTCGCTGCGGGGCGGACCTGCCTCGGACGTGCGGTCGGCGCGGTCGGCGCGGTCGGCGCGGTCGGCGCGGTCGGCGCGGTCGGCGCGGTCGGCGGACGGTCGCGGTTCGTCCTCGGGCGGGTGCCGCCAGGCCTGCGGTTCCGGGTCCTCGTGGTGAGCGGACGGTCGGTGAGCGGACGGTCGCGGGTCCTCCGAGGTCGTGCGCCAGGACCGCGGTTCCGGGTCCTCCAGGAACACGGGGGTCGGGTCCGGGACGGGGAAGCGGGCCGTGGTCGGGTGCGGCGCGGGGCCCGAGCCGATGCGCAGGGCGCCGAAGTCCTCCAGGGCCAGCAGCCCCCGTACGACGGCGAGTTCGGGTGAGGTGCAGCGCACCGTCAGGCTGCCGGCCTGGGGCAGATCCTCGATCTCCGCGCGCCGGCCGGGCTCCGCGCACAGACCGCCGGCCAGCAGAACGGCGTCAGGTGCCGCGTCGGCCAGCTCCTCCGCCACCGCCGCCAGGGCCCGCGCCCGCAACGGCGCCACCGCCCGCTCCAGGGACGAACGTTCCAGCATCACCCGGTGCTGCTCGCCGTGCGCGTCGGACACCTGCTCGGTGGCGACGTCCGACATCGCGAGGCCGCGCCGGAGCCGTTCGGCCACCGGGCGCGGATCGGTGCCTTCCGGCAACTGCCAGTGCAGCTCGGCGGCGACGGCCGCGTCCCAGTCGTCGCCGCCCAGCCGTTCGCTGCGGGTACGGACGATCCGTACGGTCAGATCGGGGGTGATGGCGAGGACGGTCAGGTCGAGTGTCGTCGCCCCCTGGTCGACGACGAGGACGGTGCGGTGCACGCCCTCGTCGATCGCGCCGTAGTGCAGCGCCACGGCCACCGGCTCCGGAACGATGCGGTCGACGACGAGACCGGCGTCCTCCGCGGCGCGCCGCAGTTCGTCCTCCCGCCCGTCGGACGCGGGCAGTCCGAGGACCGCCTCCCGGTCCGCCGGACCGTCCGGGGCCGCGGCGAGCAGGACGGCCAGCGCGCCGGCGGGGTCGGCGACCCCGTCCGTCCCGCCGAGGGCCGCCATGGCCACCGCCGGTCTGCCGTCGGAGCCGATCCGTCCGATCCGCCCGAAGCGGTGGCCGATGTCGATGCCGAGCATGCTCACCCGATCCCCTCTGCCGCGAGCGGCCCCGTGCCGTCGTCCCTGGCCCGGGACATGCCCTCGTCCTTGACCCGGGGCAGGCCCTCGTCCTTGACCCAGGGCGTGCCGTCATTCCTGACCCACGGCGTGCCGTCGGCCCCGATCCCGGTCCGGATGCGGCTGCCCGGGGCCGGCCGGTGCGCCAGGAGGTGGCCGACCACGGCCGCCCGCAGTCGCTCCAGTTCGTTGCGGATCTGCCGTCCGCCGTACGCCTGGTGCTCCGGGCCGCTCATCCGGTCGGTGATCCACGGGTGCACGGTGGCGGTGTCGGGGACCAGTTCGATCTGGTGGCGCTCGCGGACGGACTCGGCGAGCTGGCCCAGCAGGCGGTCGGCGATCTTCACGATGTGCTCGCGGCGCAGCATGTCGAAGACGACCACGCCCGGTTTGAGGCGTCCGTAGATCTCCGGTCTGCCGAGGGTGCGGAACTTCTCCTCCACGGCCCGCGTGAAGTGCGCCTCCAGAGCGGCGTACGTGACCTCGTCCCCGCTCTCGGACAGCAGGTCCTGCACCGCGTCCGCGCCTGTGTTGGAGGTGAAGATGATCAGGCACTGGGAGAAGTACGCGGTCTGGCCGCGCCCGTCGGTGAGCCGGCCGTCCTCCAGGATCTGCAGGAACTTGTCCAGCACCCGGGGGTGCGCCTTCTCGATCTCGTCGAAGAGGAGCACGCTGAACGGCCGTTCCTGCACCCGCCGGGTCAGCTCGCCGCCCTGCTCGTACCCGACGTAGCCGGGCGGCGCGCCCGCGAGGCGTTCCGCGGCGTGCTCCTGCTGGTACTCGCTCATGTCGAAACGGGCGTACGCGCTCTGGTCGCCGAACATCAACTCGGCGACGGCCTTGGCGAGTTCGGTCTTGCCGACGCCCGTGGGGCCGACGAAGAAGAACGCGCCTCGGGGCCGCGCGCTGCCGGAGTCGCCGAAGTCGACGCCCACGAAGGCGGCTTGCAGGGCCGAGGCGACGGCCCGTACGGCCGTGGACTGGCCGACCACCCGGTCCCCGAGGACCTGGGCCGCGCGGGCGACGGTGTCCCGGTCGAGCTGCGTCCACGGGTCGACGCTCACATTGAGCCGGTGCAGTTCGAGGAGCTTGTCCGGCTTCTGCAGGGGTGCCTTGCGCAGCCAGGACGTACGGGCGAGGGCGTCGATGTCCCAGCCGGACATGCCGTCGGTGGCGCCGACGAGGGCCTCGACGTCGGCGCGCGTGGCGTCCTCGGCCCCGTTGAAGTCCCGGCGCAGCCAGGTCAGCCAGAGACGGCGCTCGCTCGGGTCGGGCGGGCCGATGTGCAGGGTGGCGATCCTGGGATCCTCCAGGTGGAACCAGCCGGGCAGCCGGCCGACGTCGCCCACCGCGCACAGCACGGCGTTGCGGGCGTGCGGGGACCGGCCCTCGGTGGCCGAGCGGGGCGTCACGGCGTCGGTCATCGCGGCGCGCAGCCGCAGATAACCGGTGTGGGACTCCGGCTGCCCGGGCGGGAGGTGGTGGTCGACGTCCTGGAAGACGAACGCCACGGCCGCGTCGGGCGAGGCGACGAGCCGGTGCACGGTGGCCACGACGTCGTCGAAGGAGCGCGGTCGTCCGGGCCGGCGCGGCGCGAGCAGGCGGTCACGGCTGCGCTGCCGTTCGCTCCCGCGCCGGGTCCGTGCCTCGCCCTCGTTCCCGTCGTCGCCGGGCCGGCCGACGCCGGCTCCCCGCTCCTGCCAGGGCCGCGTCCCGTCGCCCTCGCCGCGCGCCGCCGTCCCGCTCCGGCCGTCGGTGTCCGGCTCGCCGGACTCGGCGGACTCGGCGGACCCGGCGGACCCGGCCGACCCGGCCGACCCGGCCGACTCACCGGACCGGGGCAGCCGGGACAGCAGGCTGTCGAAGCGTTCCGCGTGTCCCGGCAGCGGGAAGGTGAGTCCGGCGACCGGATCCCACCAGCCCACGACATCGGCGCCGCGTGCTTCGAGCACCCCGGCGACCAGCTCCTGGAAGGAGGCGGGCCGGTCCTCGAACCACCAGCGGTCCCGGATCTGCCCGTTGAGGATCACCTGGCGGCCGCGCCGCAGCTCCCAGCCGAGGGAGACCGCCCACAACGGCATCATGCCGTCGGCGGCGACGGGCCCCTCCTCGTGCTTGGTCCGGTCGACCGTGTTCACGGGGTCGTCCACCTCCGGGCGGCCCCGTCGCCGGGCAGCCGCTTGGCCCTCCGCCCCGGCGGCTTGCCCTGCCAGGTGAGTTCACCGGGCACGAAGCCGTCGTCCTCGCTCATCGCCTCGTGCACCCGCTCCAGCAGGTCCTCCGTGCGGTCGCAGACCGCGCCCTCCGCCGCCGGGCGCAGCGTCACGTCGGGCTCGCCCTCCACGCGGTAGACGAGCACGGGCGTCCCGTCGGCCTCGGTGGCGACCGTGGTGTCGTAGACCGCCCCGCTGGGCCGCTCGAACCGCAGCAGGAAGCTCCGGCCCTGGTCCTCGCCGCCTCCGAAGGCGAATCCTTCGCCGCTCATGGCGTCCTTCAGCGCCTGTGCGAGATCGCTGCGCCTGGTGTAGGCGAGCTGCAGTTCGTCCAGCTGGGCCTCGGCCCCGGGCAGCAGCTCCTCCAGGGCCTCGACCGCGGCCAGTGCCTCGGGCGCCCGGCGCGCGGACAGCGCGTCGGTCACGGCACGCAGGGCGCCCTCGACGCGGTCGGCGAGCCCGGGAGCGCCGAGTTCGACGGCGTCGGCCGCCGCGTCCTCGGCGCCCTTGCGTACGACACCGAGCCGGTCCGCGGCCTCCGCGAGCGCCGCCTCCAGGGCCTGGGCGCGCTCGCGCTCCGCCTCCTCGGCGGCCGCCTGTTCCGCGGCCCGGGCCTCGGCCCGCCGCCGCTCCTGCTCGGCACGCTCGCGGTCGGCCTCGGCCTGCCGCCGTACGGTCTCGGCCGCGTGCGCCACCGCCGTCGTATGCCGGACGAGGGCGTGTTCCACCGTGCCGAGCAGCGCCTCGAAGCGCACCTCCTGTCCCGGGCCGGTCGCGGCGCGCAGCCGGTCGAGCAGTTCGAGGCAGCGCTGCCGGCCCTCCGCGTCGTGGGCCGCGCCGTCCTCGCCCGTCTCCGCGAGCCGCCGCTCCAGGCCGGCCAGGACCCCGGCGCGGTCCGTGCGAGGCGCGGGCCGCTCCCCGGCCGCTCGCAGGACGACGACCTGGCCGCGCAGTTCCTCGACGGCGTCCCCGAGCTGTTCACCGCGAGCGGCCCGCTCACGCAGCTGCGCCAACCGGCGCTCCAGCGAGCCGAGTTCCGCTCCCGGCGCCGAGGTCCGGGCGATGAGTTCCGCCACCTCGTCGAGTCGCCGCGCCTCGGCGCCGGCCTGCTCCTGGCGCGTCCGGGCCACCTGAGCGTCCCGCTCGGCCTGGCGCCGCGCCTCCAGCTCGGCCCTCCTGCGCTCCCCTTCGGCACGGGCCCGCTCCCGGCGGGCGGCCGCCTCCTGGGCGCGCCGGGCGGCCAGCGCCGCGCGCTCCCGGGCGCGCTCCTGCTCCCTGGCCCGGCGTGCGGCGGCCTGACGGCGGCGGCGTTCCGCCTCGCGCTGGGCGTAGGCAGGGCTCACGCTGACGCTGCTGTACTTCGGTGACCCGCTCATCCGTTCCTCCGTGCCTGGGTGTGCAGCACGAACCCCCGCGCCGCCAGTTGTTCCTCAAGTCCCTCCCGGAAGCCTGGAGTCGGGGGTACTCCGGCCCAGGAGAGTGATCCGTCGGCCGCCACCGACAGCTCGATGCCCGCGCTGGTGTCGGGCTCGGCCGCGACGTGTGCATAGCGGTCACCGAGCACGATCAGGCGCTGGTTGTCCGAACCGCGCCAGCGCAGACTGCCGTGCCGAGCCGCGACGTACGGGCCGTCGACGAGCAGGTCAAGGCGCCGCAGCAGCTCTCGCCGGTCCGGGTCGCCGCGTCGCAGCGCCTCGTACCGGAAGCCGGAGTACGCCATCGCGCCGAAGTCCGGGCGCCGTTCACGCACCGCGTCCAGCAGTGCGGCGAGCGCCCCGGCCTGGCTGAAGGGCTCGCCGCCGGACAGGGTGACCCCTTCCACCCCGCTCAGCCCGCAGAGCCAGTCGGCGAGCTCGGCCACGGGCCGGGCGGTGCCGCCCTCGAACGGCAGGGTCTCGGCCGCCACGCAGCCGTGACAGCGCAGCGGGCAGCCCTGCACCCAGATGACGGCGCGCGTGCCCGGGCCGAGGACGGCGCAGTGGTCCAGCGTCCTGGCGACGGAGAGGTGAGTCGTCATGCGTGCTCCTCCCGGGGTCGCGGAAGGCCGCCGACGTCCGGCTCCCGCCGGAGCCGCGCAAAGCCGTCCGCGGTCCGCTCGTCCCCCGGCACCGGAAAGCCGTCCGCCCTCCGCTCATCCCCCGGCTGCGGATAGCCGTCCGCGCCCCGCTCCTGCCTCGGTCGCGAAAGGCCGCCGGCGTCCGCCTCCTGCCGGAACCGCGCAAAGCCGTCCGTGGTCCGCTCATCCCCCAGCCGCGCAAAGCCGTCCGCGCTCCGCTCATCCCCCAGCCGCGCAAAGCCGTCCGCGCTCCGCTCATCCCCCAGCTGGGGATAGCTGTCCGTGCCGCGTTCGGCCTGGTCGCACCACGGGCACCAGGGCCGCTCCACGGTGTGGACGTGGCGGGCGTTGACCGCGCACGTCTTCAGCCGCCCCGGGGCCAGCTCCGCCGCCAGCTCCCGCGCCCAGACCTCCGCCCGGGGCCGCGCGCCCTCGAACGCGGCCCGGAACAGATCCACCAGCCGCCTCGGCAGCAGGTCGGCGGGCGGCGCGGAGCGGGGCAGCAGCACCGACGTACGGTCGGTGATCCGGCACCGGCCGTGCAGCACGTTGTCGTCGTACGAGAGGTAGTCGCTCCCGTCCGCGGGGTGCCCGGCGAAGGGGTGCAGCCCGGCCATGAGTAACTGGTGGACGAGGACGGCGAGCAGGAAGTCGTCCGACGCGGTGTCCGGGGGTGTGCCGGCCGGCGCGCCGATCCGTTCCGGAGCCGTGTAGCCCGGGGTGCGCATCCGTCCCGGGAACACCTCGCGGCCGTCCGTGAACTGCCAGGAGTCGACGTCCGTCATGCCGACCCGGCCCGCGTGGTCGACCCAGAGGTTGTCGGGCTTGAGGTCGCCCACTACATAGCCCTCGGCGTGCAGTTCGGCGAGCAGCAGCGCGAGCGCGTGGGCGGCGGCCAGCGCGGTCGCCCAGGTCGCGCCGGGCAGTAAGGCACCACGGGCGGCCGGGGTCAGCAGATGCGCGAGCGGCTGGTAGGCGTGCCGCATGTCGGTCATCACATAGCCGTCGACCCCGTCGGCGCCGCCGCCCGCGGTCCGTACCGGCACCATCGGCCAGGCGAGTCTGACGGGAGTCCCGGACAGCAGCCCGACCGTGCGCGGTTCGCGCCGCTGCCGCACCAGGCGGGCGACGCGCCGGCGGTACGCGTCCGGGTCGGGCGGGTCGGGCACCAGTTTGGCCACCAGCGGCCGTGCGTCCGCCACCGCGTACACGATCCCCTCGGAACCGCCGCCGATCCGCTCCGTGAGCCGCCACTCGCGACCGCCGTCGGACACCACCGTCAGCCCCATGGTCACCCGCCTTCCACGAGCGCGCACAGGACGGTCAGGTCGTCGCCGGTGCGTGCGGCCTCGGGGCCGGAGAGCAGGGCCCGCAGGGGTTCGGCGTCACCGCCGTTGCCGCGCAGTGTCGCGGCGAGCCCGCCGAAGAAGCGCTCCGCCGGCAATGGGCCCGCTTCTGGCGGGAGTTCGCGTACGGAGGGGTGGTCGAGGGTCAGCGCCGCACACCCGTCGGTGGCGAGGACGACCCCGCTCAGCGCGGGTTCCCACACGACGAACGTCCGGACCCGCAGCGCTGCCCCGGGGGAGCTGAGAAACGGCGGCGGGAGGGCGCCGGGCGGCGGAGGCGGCAGGACGAGGTGGCAGCGCTCGCCGGTGCCCGGCGCGTCCTCGCGGGTGAGCAGCGTGCCGAAGCAGTCGCCCACCGAGACGAGGGCCACCCAGGGCGGCCGTACGACCGCGGCGGCCAGGACGGCCGCCAGCGCGCCGATGTCCGCCGCTGCCGTGCGCGGTCCCGCTTCCCGTGCCTCAGCTCCCAGCACCCCTTCCGCGGCCCGCCGGTACGCCTCCACCACCCGGGCTCCGCGCCCGGCGATCCACCGCGTCCACGTCTCCGGCGTGTCCTCGGCCCGCGGTATGTCCTCGGTGAGCAGTCGGCAGGCGGCGTCCACCGCGATGTGCGCGCCGAGTGCGCTGCGCTCCCGGCTGCCCGCCCCGTCCGCGACGGCGAGCACCGCCGTGTCCCCGAGGTCCACCGCCTTGAAGGCGTCCTGGCAGCCCAGCCCCGCCGCGAGATGAGCGGTGCCCTGGACGCCGGCCCCCGCGACGATCACCGGTGGTCCCTCTCCAGGCGGTCCATGCGCTCCCGCCGGGCCGCGAGGTCGGCCAGCTGCCGGTGGACGTCGTCGGGGTCCTGCACCGCGCCGATCCGGTCCGAGCTCTGGAACAGCAGGTCGAGGATCTGCCCGAAGTCCAGGTTCTCCAGCATCAACGCCGCCTTGGGCGCGAGGACCTGGAGCATCTTCAGATCCGCGCCGCGCACGCCGATCGCCTGGAAGACGCACTCCCCGCGTTCCTCGCCCCGGCGCACCCGGCCCGCCGTACCGGCCAGGGCCTGCGCGTCCAGGGGCCGGCCGTCCCCGTCGCTCGGGGCTCCGTCCGTGAGGACCCACAGGAAGGGCCGCCGGACCTGGACGCGTTGGTCCTGCAGGGCGCGATAACGCTGCCGCGCCAGTTCGAGCGCCGCCTCGACGGCCTCCGTCATCCGGGTCAGCCCGGACGCGTCGAGCCGCGGCGGGCGCATCTCGTCCACCGGTACGAAGAGCCGGCCTGCCGTGGCCTCCTCGACCGGCACCAGGCGTCCCGCGCCGGGGTCGAAGACCCGCACCCGGGAGTCGAAGGTGATCAGGCAGACCTCCACCCTCGCCCGCAGCCTCGGTTCCGCCCGCACGCCGTCGAACCAGCGGGTCAGCGCGTCGTTGAGCTCGTCGATCCGCGGGCTCCCGGCGGGCCTGCCCATGGAGGCCGAGGTGTCGAGGAGCAGGACGACGGGCTGCCGCTCGTCGTAACCGGCCGCGAAACCCATGCCGTGCACGCTCATACGGGCGCCGCCTCGCCGTCGCCGTCCGCGGTCATTTCCGTGGCCGTGGCCGTCTCGGTGGCCGTGAGCGTGGCCGTGAGCGTGACCGTGCCGGTGTTCGCGTACCCGACCAGCCGGCCCCGCGAAGGATCGCGGCGCACCGTCACATCCGTGCCCGGCATGAGCGCGCGCGGCTGCGGAAGCACGCGCAGCAGTACACCCTCGACGAGTACATAGGCGTCCGGATCGGGCCAGGTCACCGTGCGCCCCGTTCGGCCGTCTGCCCACTCGTCCATCCCCGTGGTCATACGGCAACGGTATGTGACATCGACACCAACCTGCCTGTTCCTTGCCCGAATTGGCACCCACGAATCCGGGGGTGCGACATCACCGAGCGCCGACTCCCGTCACCCCAGGGGCTACCGGGGAGTAATCGCTTCCCCCTACGCTGCCGCCAACTCGGTTACAACGAAGTGGAGTTGGCAGAATGGGTGCGGTTCGTGTGGTGAGACGGGCGGCGGCGCTGCTGGGTGCCGCCGCCCTGCTGATGGCGGTACCGGCGAACGCCCACGCGGCGTCGCCGAAGCTCTCGGAGACGACGGCGATCGGTACGCACAACGCGTACGAGAAGTCCAAGTACACGTACTTCGCACAGGCGTTGGACTCGGGGGCCTCGCTGCTCGAACTGGACGTCTACGCGGACAGCCTGTTCAAGCGGTGGCGGGTCAGTCACAGCAACCCGCTGGGCAACGACAACAACTGCGAGTACGCCAGCAAGCCCAGCGACCTGTACAGCAAGCAGCGCAACCAGGATCTGGGCAGCTGCCTGGACAACATGGCGGCCTGGAACCAGCTCCACCCGGACCACGCCCCGATCGTCATCAAGGTCGAGATGAAGGTCGGCTTCAACAACAACGTCGGACTCGGCCCGGACGAGTTCGACACGCTGGTGTCGCAGAAGCTGGGCAGCAGCGTCTTCAAGCCGTCCGACCTGCTGGGCTCGACGTACTCCACGCTCGACGCGGCGGCGAAGGCGAACGCCTGGCCCAGCCGTGACGCCCTGAAGGGCAAGTTCCTCTTCGAGCTGATCCCGGGCACCGTGGAGCAGGCGAACCCCTTCGACCACTATTGGACGGACGAGGAGTACGGCGACCACCTGCGGGACCTGTACGCGGCCGGGAACATCTCCGCGGCCCAGGCCTTCCCGGCGGTGCTCGGCGCGGAGAACGGCGACCCGCGCACCAGTCGTTACGACGCCTCGATCCGCCCCTGGTTCGTGTTCTTCGACGGCGACGCGGCCACGTACGTGAACAACGGCTACGACACGTCCTTCTACTCCGCGAACCACTACTTCCTGATCACGACGGGCGCGGACGCCGTGTCCCCGGCGATCTCGTCGACCGCCCCCACGGACGCGGAAGTCGCCGCCCGGCTGGCCCTGCTGGCGGCCGACCACGCGAGTCTCATCACCTCCGACTGGTCGACGAAGTCGGCGTCGGTACTGAGTTCGGTCACCACAAGAAGCTGACAAACCCGGCGCGCCGACGAATCGCGCGTGCAAAGGTGGGACTTGTACCTCAGCTCCTGTCACCCCACTGACATTTCAAGGAGTCCCCCCATGCTGCACGGCATCGACGTCAGCGCGTACCAGCCCTCGTCGTACGACACGGACGGCCTCTCCTTCGTCTTCATCAAGGCGACGGAGGGGCGTTCGTACGTCAACCCGAGACTCGCCGCCCAGACCAAGACCGCCCGTGACGCCGGACTGGTCGTCGGCTTCTACCACTTCCTGTGGCCCGGCCATCTCACCGCCCAGGCCGAGTACTTCGTCCAGCACGCCCCCGAGCGGCCGGGCGACATCCTCGCCGTCGACTGGGAGACGACGAGCGAGGGGACGCACGCCGGCAACGCGGAGAAGGACCTGTTCATCCGGAAGGTGAAGGAACTGCGGCCGGACAACCGGGTGGTGCTGTACGCGAACCGCACCTACTGGCTGGACATCGACGTCACCTCGTACGCCGGCGACGGCCTCTGGATCGCCGACTACGTCACCGCGGGCAAGCCCCGCATCCAGGCCGATTGGCTCTTCCACCAGTACACCAGCGACCCGCACGACAAGGACGTGGCCGACTTCGAGAGCCTGGCCGCACTGCGGGAGTGGGCCGCCGAGCCGCTGGACCGACCGCAGGGTCCAGCGGCCGCGGCAACCGGGTGAGCTCCGTCAGACCCGTACGACGATCTTGCCCGTGTGCCGGTTGGACTCCATCAGGCGGTGCGCTTCCCGGATGTGGTCGAGGCCGTCGAAGACCTCGGCCACGACCGGGGCGAGGGTGCCGTCGGCGAGTCCCGAGCCGACGTAGTGGGCGGCCCGGTGGCGACCGCGGCGATCCCTGGTGACGACGGTGTTCGCGTACCCGTGCACGGTGAGGGGCCACTGCCTGGGCAGCTGGATGGGCCGCGGGTCCAGCCAGCCGTAGCAGATCAGGGTGCCGTCCCAGACGGTCGCCTCGCCGAGTGCGGCGAAACCTGGGCCGCCGATCGCGTCGAGGACGATGTCCACGCCGTCCCCGCCGGTCAGCCGCTTCGTCTCCTTGAGCACGTCCTCCTCCCCGCTGACGATGACGTGCTCCGCGCCCAGGTCGAGCAGCCGCTGCCGCTTGACCCCGGTGCGGGTGGTGACGATCGGCACGGCCCCGGCCCGGCGGACGACCTGGATCGCGGCGGTGCCCACACCGCTGGACCCGCCGGTGATCAGCACCCGCTGGCCGGGGACCAGGCCCGCCCGTTCCACCAGCGCGCCGTACGCCGTCGTGTAGGTGAGCCAGACGGCGGCCGCGGTGACCACGTCCACCCCGGCCGGGCGGGGGACGAGCGCGCTCACGGGCAGGACGACCCGGTCGCCGTACACCCCGTGGGTGTCGAGTCCGAAGTTGGCCGCGGACATGACGGGATCCCCCGGCGCGAACGCCGTCACCCCCTCCCCCACCGCCTCGACCACGCCCGCGGCCTCGTAGCCGTTGCGGGAGCCCGGCAGGGTCGGCTGGTAGTAGTAGTCGCCCGAGCGGAACATCGCCTCGGCGCGGTTGAGTCCCAGCGCCTCGACCCTGACGAGCACCTCGCCGGGGCCGGGCGCGGCCAGTTCGACCTCCTCGACGGTCAGGACGTCGGGGCCGCCGATCTCGTGAAAGAGCACTGCGCGTGCGGAAATAGACATGCCGTCGACGCTATGCCGGGGGCAGAGGACGATCCATGTCCGCCGAGCTCGCTTTCATGTCTGTACGTCTTCGGCGGCGAGCTCTCGGGCTACGGTGTGGACATGGACGTACTCAGCGACGCCGTCGCCGCGATGCGGATCGGCCGGCCGCACTCCGCGCGCCGGGACAAGTACGCGCCCTGGGGTGTGCGGTTCGCGCAGTCGGACAAGGCCGGGTTCCATGTGGTGCTGCGCGGGTCGGCCTGGCTGATCCCGGCGACGGGCGAGCCGCTGGCCCTGGCGCCCGGGGACGTGGTGTTCCTGCCGCACGGTCAGGAACACGCGCTGGCCAGCGGTCTCGACGCACCGCTGCCGGAGGTGCGGTTCCTGCCGGACGGCACCTGGAGCAAGCCGCCGCCGGCCGGACCGACCGACGGACCTTCCGCCGGGCCTTCCGACGGGCCTTCCGACGGACCGCCCTCGGGCTGCCCCGACACCGTCACCCTGTGCGGCACCTACCTGCTCGACCGCTCCCGCGCCCACCGCCTGCTGGCCGAGCTGCCCGAGGTCGTGCATCTGCCCGCACGGGTCGGCACGCACCGCTCGCTGCGGGCGGCGGTGGAGCTGCTGGGCATGGAACTGGAGGAGAACCAGCCGGGTACGGACGCGATCGTCACCTCGCTCCTCGACACCCTGCTGCTCTACATCCTGCGCGCCTGGTGGCAGAGCGAGCGCGAGGCCGGGCGGCTGCGGGGCTGGGCGGCCGCGCTGGCCGACCCGGCGGTCGCGGCGGCGCTGCGCGCGATCCACCGCGATCCGGCGCACCCGTGGACGGTCGGGGAACTCGGCACCACCGGTGGCCTCTCCCGCGCGGCCTTCGCCCGCCGGTTCGCCGCACTGGTGGGCGAGCCGCCACTGACGTACCTGACGTGGTGGCGCATGACCACGGCCGGCCGACTGCTGCGCCACGACGACCTCTCGCTCCGCCAGGTCGCCGAGCGCACGGGCTACACCTCGGAGTTCGCCTTCGCCAAGGCGTTCAAGCGGGAGTACGGAGAGGCACCGGGCCGGTACCGCAGGTCCGCCGGGCACCGGGCATGAGAGAGGGGGGCGCCCTGCCGGACGCCCCCCTTCACTCACGTCACTTGTTCATATAGGCCCAGAACTCGTCGAACGACAGGACCTTGTCGCCGTTGAGGTCGCGGGTCCTGATGATGGCCTCGGCCACCGCCTCGGTGACGTTCCAGTCACCCTCCTGGGCCAGGGCGGACTTGAACTCGGCGGCGGTGATGAAACCGTCACCGTCCGCATCGATCCGCTGGAACTGCTTGCGTGCTTCCTCGATGTCCGCCACCGATCCGCCCCTTTTTGTCGCGTTTTCTGGGTCATACAGGCGTACTGCCGCAGGTCAGACTAGCTGCCCGCGCGGGACTCCAGTGCGGCGACCACCCAGGCGAAGTCCTCCTCGTGGGCGGGCGCGGGAGTCCCCTTGAGGATGCCGAGCAGTTCCCGGTAGCGGGCGGTCCCGGCGTTGTGAGTCGCGTTCATGCGGGCGAGGACGTCGGCGCGGTCCGCTGTGCCGAGCAGGTCCCGCAGAACCCTCCCGGCCTCCGGCGACTCCGGGGCGATCCCGCGCTCGCGGGCCCGCCCCACCAGCTCGACGAGCCTCTTGAAGAACCACATCGACGCCCCGCGACGTGAGTCGTGCCCCCGGTCGGCGGCGTTGAACTCGGCCGCCCGGCGCATCTCCGCCCGGAACTCGGGGTCCTGGATCAGCTCGGCCAGTTCCACCCAGGCGTCGACCTGCTCGGGCGTCGGGTCGTCCGGCAGCGAGCCGGCGGTGTTCCGCAACCGTTCGCGGATGTCCGGGTCCGCCGGGTCCAGGCCGTGGAACATCTCGTCCACGAACTCTTCCAGGATCCGCCTCCGCTCGGCCGCCGACAGCCGCGCCAGCTTGTTCATCAGGGTCACCTCCTGCGCGGTCGAACCGCGTCGCGCCACGGTCGACAGCACCGCACGGGTCACCCTCAGCGACCTGATCTGCGCGTCCAGCGCCGTCACGTGCGCGGCGGCCACCTGCGCGACCGTGGTCTCGCCCGCCAGCACCTGGCGCACATGGTCGAGGCCGAGCCCCAGCTCGCGCAGGGTGCGGATCAGTTCCAGGCGGGCCACGGCCTCGGCGTCGTACAGCCGGTAGCCGCCCGTGGAACGGGTCACGGGGGACAGCACGCCCTCGTCGGACCAGTACCGGATGGTGCGGACCGTGAGGCCGGTGCTCCTGGCGAGCTCGCCGATGGTGAAAAGTCCGGTGCCGTCGTCGATCATGTCTGCGAGTCTGGGGCTTCCAGTCGGTGGAGACTCAAGGGGTGGGTCGTGGCGGAGACCCTGCGGGACATTCTCGACGCCGCGGCGCGCGGTGTCTTCCCGCCCGACGACGGCCGCACGACCGTCGTGCCCCAGCACGCGCACCGGGACGCGGGGGTCATCGCCTTCACCGCGCACTCGGTCGTCTTCACGGACGAGGATCCGCAGTGGGTGCGCGAGACGCTGCGGGCGGTGGCGGACGGCTGCGACGTGCTCGCCGCGACCATGAACGCCCGGTTCCTGGCGGCGCTTCTGGAGCGCACGGGCCGTACGACCGACACCATCGACGCCCTCGTGGTGGGCGCGCCCCTGCCGGGCCGCCCGCCGCTCGCGCTCACGGAGCTGACCGACCCCGGCCACCCGCGCGCCGTCCGGGCCCGCACGCACCGCGACGACGTGCGGCTGTGGGCGGCGGAAGGCGGCGTGGTGATCCTGGGGCGTGGGGTCGCGGGGCGGCTGGAGGTCGCGGTCGAGGTGGACGAAGGGGTACGGCACCGGGGGCTGGGACGCCTGCTGGTGACGGCCGCCCGGCATCTCGCCGAGGAGCCCGTGTGGGCCCAGGTCTCCCCGGGGAACGCCCGCAGTCTGCGGGCGTTCCAGGCCGCCGGGTATCTGCCGGTGGGGGCGGAGGCCCTGCTCCTCGTCCCCTGACGCCCCCCTGACGACCGGCGTTGTCCGGACGGGCCCTAGCGGAAGATGCCGGTGTGGCCGAGCGAGTAGCGGCCCGGCTGCGGGTACACGGCGAGGCCGTGCGGGCCGCTGCCGACCTTGATGCGGGCCAGCTGGGTGCCGGTGCCGGTGTCGATGGCGTACACCTCGGAGTTGTAACGGCCGGACAGCCACAGGACCTTGCCGTCGGCCGAGACACCGCCCATGTCGGGGCTGCCGCCGTTCGGCAGGCGCCACTTCTTGGTGAGCTTGTTCTGGGTGAAGTCGAAGATGGAGATGGTGCCCTCGCCCCGGTTGGAGATGTACATCTCGCGGGAGTCGCGGCTGACGTACAGGCCGTGCGCGCCCTTGCCGGTGGGGAGGAGCGTGGGCTTGGTGAACCTGTCGCCGTCCAGGACCCACACTCCGTCGGCCATCATGTCGGCGACGTAGAACCTCTTGCCGTCGGGTGACACCTTGACGTCCTGCGGCATCGCGCCGGGGAACGGCAGCTTCTCCTGGCGGACGACCTCCATCCGCGCGGTGTCGACCTTGAGCAGCTCGCCGCTGAACTCGCAGGAGACGATGAAGTAGCGCCCGTCGAGGGAGAAGTCGGCGTGGTTGACGCCGTAACAGCTGACGGGGACGGTCTTCCTGCGCTTCATGGTGTGCGCGTCACGGAAGACGAGTTCGCGGTCGAGGGAGGCCATGACGACGGCGTACTTGCCGTCGGGCGTGAAGTAGAGGTTGTACGGGTCGTGGACGGAGACCGTCTTGCCCGCCTTGCCGGTCCGGGGGTCGATGGGGGTGAGGGTGTTGCCCCTGTCGTTGTTGACCCACAGGGTCTTCAGGTCCCAGGAGGGCACGACGTGCTGGGGCTGCCGGCCCACCGGGATCGTCTCGACGACCCGGTACGTCGCCGGGTCGATCACGGAGACGGTGTCGGAGTTGGTGTTGGGGACGTAGACCCGGGACGGGAAGTCCTTCACGACGGGGGACAGCGCGCCCGGGCGGTCGGCGGCGTAGATGTCGGCCGGATCGAGCACGGGTGGCATGCCGGGCAGGCCTTCGACCAGCTGCTGCTTGTCGGGCCGGACGGGTGCCTTGCTGCCGAGGGCCTCGTCCGCACGGTGCTCCGTGCCGCCGCATGCGGACAGCAGCGTCAGAGCGGCGAGGGCGGCACCGGCGGCCAGGGCGCGGGTGGTTCGGGTGACGTGCATCAGCTCAGCAGCTCCGTGGTGGTGACCGCGCGCAGTCCGCGGCGGTCGAGTTCTTGGAGTACGGCGGGAAGGGCGGCGACCGTGTCCGGGTATCCGAAGTGCAGGCTCACCACGGATCCGCCCCGGACCTCGGCCAGGACCTTGCGGGTGACGGCGGGGGCACCCGGCCG
Organism: Streptomyces sp. NPDC086549; assembly: GCF_044746205.1. Taxonomy (NCBI): domain Bacteria; kingdom Bacillati; phylum Actinomycetota; class Actinomycetes; order Kitasatosporales; family Streptomycetaceae; genus Streptomyces; species Streptomyces sp. NPDC086549. The sequence continues at coordinate 333,528 of NZ_JBIVBS010000013.1, forward strand.
GGTGTAGTCGAGGGAGTCGACGTCGTACGACAGCACGTGCGGGTAGCCCGTGGTGCGGGCCAGCCGGGCGACGAGCGGGGAGGCGGTGGGGGCGCGGGAGGGCCGGAACCAGGTGCCGATCGAGCCGGTGAGCCGTCTGAGCCGGTCCGCGCACTCGGTGATCTCGGCGCGGGCGTCGGCCTCGGACATCGCGTTGACGGACACGTGCCGCTGGGTGTGGTTGCCCAGGTCGTGGCCGCCGTCGAGGATCCGGCGCGCGATCTGAGGGTGCTCGTCGAGCCAGGTGCCGACGGCGAGCACGGTGACCCGGGAGCCGTGCTTCTCGGCCTCGGTGAGCAGGGCTCGGGCGAGGGCGGGGTCACCCTGGCCGTGGAAGGTGAGCGCGACCCGGGAGCGGTCGCGGGGGCCGTGGGTGATCTGCGTGGGCTGCCGGGGGAAGGCGCGGGGGGCGGGGGCGGCAAGGGGCGTGGATCGCGCGGGGGTGCGCGCGGGGGTGGCTTTCGCGGGCGTGGGCTGCGCGACGGAGCCGGTGGCGGTCGAGCACCCTGCGACGAGGGCGCCCCCGGCGACGAGCCCGGCACCAGCCCGCAACGCCCCGCGGCGGTCGGTCGTGGTCACCCGCACCATTTAAGGGGCGTTGGGTAAGAAAACGCCCGATTGACCCGATCGAGGGATCTGTACGGGTCGCGACCTTTGCGAACGTCCGCTCAGCGGTCGGCCACCCGCATCTCGAACCATGTCGTCTTACCTCGGGGCAACAGGTCGACCCCCCACCGGTCGGCCAGCTTGTCCACCAGGAACAGCCCCCGGCCGCTGATGTCCATGTCCTGAACCGGCATCAGACAGGGCAGCCCGCGGGAGGGGTCGCGGACCTCGATGCGGATCCAGCCGCGGCGGCGGCGCATACGGAGCCCGAAGACACGGGCACCGGTGTGCCGTACGGCGTTGCCGACCAGTTCGGAGACGAGCAGGACCGCGTCCTCCGTCATCTTCGGGGTGAGCCCCCACTGGCGCAGCACGACGACCTGGGCGAGCCGGCGCGCGGTGGCCGCGGACTCGGGGCGGGACGGCAGCGGGACCTCGGCCTCGGTCGGATTGCCGTACAGCTCAAGCGCCTTGAGTGCTCGTTCGTCCTCGACCGCGGGCGACCAGCGCGCCGCGGCCGCACGGCTGTGTCCCCGCGGCTGTTCGATGCCCTCCAGCCCCGCCATGCCCCCCATCATGGCCGCCCGGAGCGCCCTCTGTGGCCGTTCCTGTGGAATACACCCCCCGGAAGCCCTCGTTCCGGGACATCCGTTCGGCATATGCCTAAGGCATGCCGACGCCTCCGGTGGCCGGGCCGACCTGCGAGGACGACCCGCTTCCGGGCAAGCGCCAAGCCTCCTCGACAAGGCAGGCTTAAGGTTGCCTTAAGGTTTCCATAAACCGCCCCATCGAGGGACCCGGATCAGACGTCACGTCAATTGCAAGTGATTTCGCGGAAAACGCTCACCAAGTCGACGGAACTCCTGTGAGCTCAGAGGAACTTCGCCTTGCCGGGTCCCTCCTCCACGAAGCTCTTCATGCCCCGCTCGCGGTCCTCCGTCGCGAACAGTCCCGCGAACCAGTTCCGCTCCACGGCGAGCCCGGTTTCGAGGTCCGTCTCCACTCCCGTGTCGATCGACTCCTTCGCCGCACGCAGCGCGATCGCCGGACCCTGCGCCAGCTTCGCGGCCCAGGCGTGCGCCTCGGTGTACACCTCGGCGGCCGGCACGACCCGGTCCACCAGGCCGATCGCCAGGGCCTCGTCGGCCTTCACCATGCGGCCCGTGAAGATCAGGTCCTTGGCCTTGGAGGGGCCGACGAGACGGGGCAGCCGCTGGGTGCCGCCCGCGCCCGGGATGAGGCCGAGCAGGATCTCGGGCTGCCCCAGTTTGGCGTTGTCGGCGGCGATGCGGTAGTCGGCACACAGGGCCAGTTCGCAGCCGCCGCCCAGCGCGTATCCGGTGACGGCGGCGACGACCGGCTTGGGGATGCGGGCCACGGCGGTGAAGGAGTCCTGCAGGGAGCGGGCGCGCAGGACCATCGCGGTGTGGTCCATGGCCTGCATCTCCTTGATGTCCGCGCCCGCCGCGAACACCTTCTCGCCGCCGTAGATCACCACGGCGCGCACGTCGTCGCGGCGCGTGGCCTCCTCGGCGAGTTCCTTGAGCCGGTCCTGCGTGGCGACGTCCAGCGCGTTCATGGGCGGCCGGTCCAGGCGCAGCGTACCGACGCCTTCGGCGACTTCCAGAGTGACGGTCATGCCAGCAGGTTAACGGGGATTAACGACTGCGGGTGCGGTGCGGTCGATCACACGCGGTGGACGACAGCGGGCCCGGTGCCGTCCGTGACAGCACCGGGCCCGTACGTCGGACAGGCTCTACGCCTTCCACTTCTCCCAGGACATGTTCCAGCCGTTGAGGCCGTTGTCCGGGGCCACGGTGTCGTCGTCGGAGTTCTTGACGACCACCACGTCACCGATGATCGAGTGGTTGAAGAACCAGGCCGCCGGGACGGTCTTGCTGTATCCGCCGCGCACGTCCCGCAGGCCCACGCAGCCGTGGCTGGCGTTGTAGTTGCCGAAGGCGCCGCCGCCCCAGTAGTTGCCGTGGACGAAGGTGCCGGAGTTGGTCAGGCGGATGGCGTGCGGGACGTCCTTGATGTCGTACTCGCCGCCGTAGCCGACGGTGTCGCCGTTCATCCGGGTCACCGTGAGCTTCTCGCTCATGACCATCTGGCCGTTCCAGGTGTCGTAGCCGGGCTTGCCGGTGGTGACCGGGATGGTCTTGATGACCTTGCCGTCCTGGGTGACCTTCATCGTGTGCTTCTTGGCGTCCACGACGGAGACCTGGTTGCGGCCGATGGTGAACTTCACCGTCTTGGTCTGCTTGCCGTAGACCCCGGAGCGGCCCTCGACGCCGTCGAGGTTGAGGGAGACGGTGACCTTCGTGCCTTCCTTCCAGTACTGCTCAGGACGGAAGTCCAGGCGGTCGTTGCCGAACCAGTGGCCCTCGACGTCGACGGCGGGCTCGGTCTTGATGCTGATGGCCTTCTTCACGTCCTCGGGGTGCGTGATACCCCGGGTGAAGCGGACGGAGAACGGCATCCCGACGCCGACCGTGGAGCCGTCCTCGGGGGTGAAGTAGCCGACGAAGGTGTTCTTCGGCGTCAGGGTGGTGAAGCTGGAGTCCTCGGCCGCCTCGCGGCCCGCGGAGTCCTTGGCGACCGCGTGCACCGTGTACTTGGTGGCCGCGGCCAGGTGGGACGAGGGCGTCCAGGTGGCGCCCCCGTCGGTTATCGAGCCGGTTATCTTCGCGCCCTTGGCGTCCTCGACCTGGACCTGTGTCAGCTTGCCCTTGCTGGCGCTGACCTTGAGGGCCCCGCTGGTGTCGACGCCCTTCGCCCCGGACTTGGGCGCGATGCTGACGACGGCCTCGGACTGCTTGCTCTGCTGTGCCGAGGCGTCCTTGCCCTTCCCGTCGTCCGAGCCGGCCCCCGAGTCCGACCCTCCGCCGCCGCACGCGGTGACGGCCATGAGCAGGGCGCCGGCTATCAGCACCGGCAGCCCCTTCCGGCCTCGCCCCCACGCGTCAACCGACGCCCCCGATATCGGCCGCACGTTCAAGTTCTCTCCCCTCGCAGGGCCTGGTCAGGCCTGCACCCCGGCGCGTCCCGCACGCACACTGGCGCATATTAACCGCAGGGTTTTGAGCTTCGTGTCAGGCAAAGGTCACCGTTCCGTAGCAACTTCGACCGTCGGTTCCCACCCCGAACCCGGTCCCCACCTGGTTACTTGACCGCGCTGCCCGCCTTCCACTCGTTCCACCCCATGTTCCACCCTCCGAGCCCATTGTCGGGAGCGACCTTTTTGTCATTGCTGTTGACGACCTCGACGACGTCCCCGACCAGGCTGCGGTCGAAGAACCAGCCCGCCGGCGTGTCCGCGCTGCCGCCCTTGACGTCCCTGAGGCCCACGCAGCCATGGCTGACGTTGACGTTCCCGAAGGCGTCCGGCGCCCAGTAGTTGCCGTGCAGGAAGGTGCCGGACTCGGTGAGCTTCATGGCGTGCGGGACGTCGGGGATGTCGTACTCGCCGCCGAAGCCGACCGTGCGGCTGTTCATGCGGGTCACCTCGAGCATCTCCATCACCACCATCTTCCCGTTGTAGGTGGTGGTCTTGGGGGCGCCGGCGGTGATCGGCACCGTGGCGAGCAGCGCGCCGTCGCGCCTGACCTCCATGGTGTGCGCGGCCGCGTCCACCAGCGAGACCTGGCTGCGGCCGACGGTGAAGGTGAACGTCTTGTACTGCAGCCCGTAGACGCCGTGCGCCCCCTCGACGTCGCGCAGCCCCAGGTCGACGGTGACCTGGGTGCCGGGCTTCCAGTACTGCTGGGGGCGGAAGTCGAGGCGGGTGTTGCCGAACCAGTGCGGGCGGATCTCGACGGGGGGCTTCGCGGTGACGTGGACGGCGCGTTCGACGGCGGCGCGGTTCTCGATCTCCCGGCTGAAGGCCAGGGAGACGATCATTCCGGTGCCGACGGTCGAGCGGTTCTCGGGGGTGACGTACCCGATGAACCGCTTCTCGGGGACGTACGTCGTGAAGGTGGCGTGCCGGGCCGAGCGGCGCCCGTGCCCGTCCAGCGCCACCGCGTCGACGGTGTACTTGGCGGCGAGCGCCAGCCTCCCCTCGTCGGGCTCCCAGGTCCTGCCGCCGTCGGCCATGTGCCCGGCCACCGGGGTGTCCTGGGCGTCCTGGGACCTGACCACGCTGACCGACTCCAGGTGCCCGTCGGACACCCGCACCCGCAGCCGCCCACCGGAGGGCACCGCCTTGCTTCCGTCGTCCGGGGAGATGCGGATGACGTCGTCGGGCGCCGGGGGTTTGCCGAAGACCCGGTCGAGGGCGCTCCCGGCCGCCCCGTCCGTGGTGCAGCCGGCGGCGCCCGCCAGCAGTCCTGCCCATGTCAGTACGGCGGCCAGCACGGCCCCCGCGCGCCGTGCGCGCCCTTGTGCATACCTCACGAGCGGCTCAACGACGGGCCCGCCCTGGGGAAACGTGAGTGCGACGCAAGCACTGGGCAGAACAGTGGGAGGACGACGTGATGGGGAGCCGCGCCCGTGAGCCGCGGGGACGCCGGCGCCGGGAGGTCGTGCGCGCAGCGGGCCCGCGGGGCCGGGCGCGGACGGCCGCCCCGGCACGGGCTGAGAGCGCTCCGAAGGCGACCGAGCCGACACAAAGGGGCCGCAAGGTGACGAGCACAGCGGAGCAGCAGACAGTGGCTCAGGAGCGGGCCGTCGAGGGCGGCCGCCCGGCCTCCGCGGTGAACGGCGCCCAGCGCCCGGCTCCGCCCGCCCCACCCGTCTGGCCGGGTGCGCCCACACCGCTCGGCGCGCGCTTCCGGACGGGCCCGGACGGGGTGGCGGGAACCAACTTCGCGTTGTGGGCGGCCGGGGCGGAGGCGGTCCAGCTGTGCCTGTTCGACGAGCGGGGCCGGGAGACCCGGGTGCGGCTGACCGAACTGACGCACGAGATCTGGCACGGCTTCGTGCCGGGCGTGATGCCGGGGCAGCGCTACGGCTACCGGGTGGACGGCCGCTGGGACCCGTGGATCGGCGCCCGCTGGAACCCGGCGAAGCTGCTCCTCGACCCGTACGCGCGTGCGGTGGACGGTGAGTTCAGCCTGCCGCCGGAGGTCTACGGCCACGTCCGCGACTGGCCGGAGCAGCACGTCGCGGACACCGTGCGCGACGACCGGGACTCGGCGCCGTACGTCCCCAAGGGCGTCGTGGTCCACGATGACGACGACTGGGCCGACGACCGCCGCCCCAAGACCCCGTGGGCCGACTCGGTCATCTACGAGCTCCATGTACGCGGCTTCACGAAGCTGCACCCGGACATCCCGCCGGAGCTGCGCGGCACCTACGCGGGCCTGGCGCACCCGGCGGCGGTCGAGCACCTGGTGAAGCTGGGCGTGACGGCGGTCGAGCTGCTCCCCGTGCACCAGTTCGCCCACGAGGACCACCTGCTGCGCCGCGGCCTGAAGAACTACTGGGGCTACAACTCCATCGGGTACTTCGCCCCGCACGCGGCCTACGCGGCCTCCGGTACGACGGGCCAGCAGGTCGGCGAGTTCAAGCGCATGGTCCGCGCCCTGCACGCGGCGGGCATCGAGGTCATCCTCGACGTGGTCTACAACCACACGGCGGAGGCGGGCGAGCTGGGCCCGGCCCTCTCCCTCAAGGGCATAGACAACCGCGGCTACTACCGCCTCCAGGACGACGCCCGCCGCTACGCCGACTACACCGGCTGCGGCAACACCCTGCACGTCGTCCAGCCGCAGGTCCTCCGTCTGATCACCGACTCGCTCCGCTACTGGGTGACGGAGATGGGCGTGGACGGCTTCCGCTTCGACCTCGCGGCGGCACTGGCCCGCTCCATGCACGACGTCGACATGCTCTCCCCGTTCCTCGCGGCGATCGCCCAGGACCCGGTGCTGCGCCGGGTGAAGCTGATCGCCGAGCCCTGGGACATCGGCTCGGGCGGCTACCAGGTGGGGGCGTTCCCCCCGCTCTGGACGGAGTGGAACGACCGCTACCGCAACGCGATCCGCGACTTCTGGCGCGGCGCGCTCCCGGACGTGCGGGACCTCGGCTACCGCCTCTCCGGCTCCAGCGACCTGTACGCCTGGGGCGGCCGCCGCCCCTATGCCTCGGTCAACTTCATCACGGCCCACGACGGTTTCACCCTGCGCGACCTGGTCTCCTACGAGGGCAAGCACAACGAGGCGAACGGCGAGAACAACCGGGACGGCTCGGGCGACAACCGCTCCTGGAACTGCGGGGCGGAAGGGGAGACGGGTGAGGAGCGGGTACGTGCGCTGCGCCGCCGCCAGTTGCGCAACCTGCTGACCACGCTGCTGCTCTCGACCGGCGTGCCGATGCTGGTGGCGGGCGACGAACTGGGCCGTACGCAACGCGGCAACAACAACGCGTACTGCCAGGACAACGAGATCAGCTGGCTGGACTGGACCCTGCTGGACGACCCGGACTGGAGCCCCCTGTTCGACCTGACCTCCCGTCTCATCGCCCTGCGCCACCGCCATCCGGTCCTGCGCCGCCGCGCCTTCTTCTCCGGCCGCGCCCACTCGGCGGACGGCCTGCGGGACCTGGCCTGGTTCACGGCACGCGGCGAGGAGATGACCGAGGGCGACTGGTACGCCCCCGCCGCCACGCTCGGCATGTACCTCTCCGGCCGGGACATACCGGGCCGCGACGAGCAGGGCGCGCCGATCGCCGACGACAGCTTCCTCGCGGTCCTGCACGCCGGGGACCGCCCGGCGAGCTTCGTCCTGCCCGGACCGCCGTGGGCGGAGCGGTACGAGGTCGTGGTCGACACGGCGCAGGAGGAACAGGGGGACACACCTGGGGTGGTACATCAGGCGGGGGCGGCGCTGGTGGTGGAGGGGCGGTCGGTGCTCCTGCTGAAGGTGGGGTGACACCGGCCCGCCTGCCGGCCCCTCTGTACGCCACCTCGAACGCGCAGGTCGTAGGACCGCCGTCGGATCCGGGTCCGGCCAAAACTCGGTGGGCGTTGTCAGTGCCGGTCCGTAGGCTCGCTGGTGATGCCCACGACACGTGCAACCGCCAGCGACCGTTCCACCGTACGCATCCTCCTGCGCCTGTGGCCGTACGTCCGGCCGGCGCGGGCGCGGCTGTTCACCGCCGCGTTCGTCGCGGTCGTCGCCTCCTGTCTGGGGCTGGTGATCCCGCTCGTCCTGAAGTGGATGGTGGACGGGCCGGTGGCGGACCGGGATCCGGGCGGGGTGTGGCTCGGCGCGTTGTATCTGCTGCTGCTCGGGATCGCCGAGGCGCTGCTGTTCGGGCTGCGGCGGTGGCTGGTCGCTCGGCCGCTCTCGCACGTCGAGGCGGAGATGCGGGCGAAGCTGTACCGGCATCTGCAACGGCTGCCGGTCGCCTTCCACGACCGGTGGGCGTCCGGCCAGTTGCTCTCGCGGGCCACGACCGACCTGATGCTGCTGCGGATGTTCCTCGCCTTTCCGCTGACGTTCCTTCTGGTCAACGCGGTGACGATCCTCGTCGGCGTGATCATCATGCTCCAGCAGGACTGGACGCTGGGCCTGGTCGTCCTGGGGCCCGCCGTGCCGGTGATGTGGACCTGTGTCGTCTTCGAGCGCAAGTACGCGGACGTGGCCCGGCTCGCCCAGGACCAGGTCGGGGACCTCACGACGGTCGTCGAGGAGAGCGTGCTCGGAATCCGCATCATCAAGGGGTTCGGGCGGCACCGGAGTCAGGCGCGGGCGTTCCGGGAGCTGACGCGGACGCTGCGGGGCACCGAGCTGCACAAGGCCCGGCTGCTGGCGACCATCTGGGGCGTCATCGTGACGCTGCCGGAACTGGCCATCGGAGCCGCGCTGGTGCTGGGGTCCGTACGGGTCGCGGACGGGCACCTGTCGGCGGGGACGCTGGTCGCCTTTCTGAGCACGGCGCTCGCACTGCGGTGGCCCGTGGACTCCATCGGGTTCCTGCTGGCGATGTCCCAGGAGGCGGCGACCGCGACGGAGCGGTACTTCGAGGTGATGGACGCGGAGCCGGAGGACCTCGCGGTCACGGCGGAGGCGGGCATGCCGGCGCCCGCACCGCCCGGCCTCCGGTTCGAGGGCGTCACGTTCCACTACCCCGACGCCCCGCCCGACGCCCCGCCCGTCCTCGACCGCGTCGACCTCCACATCCGCCCCGGCGAGTCCATGGCCCTGGTCGGGGCCACCGGAAGCGGCAAGACCACTCTCACCGCACTCGTCCCGCGGCTGCACGAGGTGACCTCCGGGCGGATCACGCTGGACGGGCAGGACATCACGGCGATGTCGCGCGAGGAACTGCGGTCCAAGGTGGCCGTGGCCTTCGAGGAGCCCACCCTGTTCTCGGCGAGCGTCGGGGAGAACGTGCTCATGGGCGCCGACGACAGCTCCGGCGCGCCGGAACTGGAGCGGGCGCTCGCCGTCGCGCAGGCCGAGTTCGCGCACGCGCTGCCGCAGGGGACGGACACCCGGGTCGGCGAGCAGGGGCTGAGCCTCTCCGGCGGACAGCGGCAGCGGCTGGCGCTGGCCAGAGCGGTGGTCGGCCGGCCCCGGTTCCTGGTCCTGGACGACCCGCTGTCCGCGCTCGACGTGCACACCGAGGCCGCCGTGGAGGCCGCGCTGCGTCAGGTCCTCGCGGACACCACCGCGCTCATCGTGGCCCACCGCCCCTCCACGGTGCTGCTCGCCGACCGTGTCGCCCTGCTGTCGGGCGGTCGTATCACCGCCGTCGGCACCCACCACGAACTGCTGCGCGGCAATACCGAGTATGCGCACCTGATGTCCGGGGAATCCGAACAGGAGGACGCACGATGACCGCCCCCACCACGTCCGCCTCCACCACCCCCGCAACTCCCGCAACCGGCACCGAGGACGAACTCACCCGCCCGCACGACACCGGCGACCCCTTCGACCGCGACGTCCTGCCCACCCCGCCCGGCGCCACGGCCGCCCTGCTGCGCTCGCTGCTCGCCCCCATGAAGGCCCGGGTCGCCGTCACCAGCCTTCTGCTGCTGTTCCAGCAGGCGGCCGTCCAGGCGGGCCCGCTGCTGGTGGCGTACGCCATCGACCGCGCCGTACCGGCGTTCCGGCACCACGACCGGGGCCCGCTGATCGCGGTGGCCGTCGCCTACGGGCTGTCCGCGCTGGTCTCCGGCGCGCTCCAGTACGCGTTCATCGGGGCCTCCGCGCGCGTCAACCAGGACGTGCTGCTCGACCTGCGCGGCCGGATCTTCCGGCACGCGCAGGCGCTGAGCGTCGACTTCCACGAGCGATACACGAGCGGCCGCCTGATCTCCCGCTCCACCGCGGACGTGGAGTCGCTGCGGGAGCTGCTCAGCGAGGGGCTCCAGGAGCTGGTCACGGTCGTCCTGTCGTTCGTGTACATCTCGGCGATGCTGCTCTGGCTGGACTTGGGGCTCGGCGCGGTCGCGGTGGCGTCCTTCGTGCCGCTCTATCTCCTCGTACGGCTCTACCAGCGGCGCGCGGGACGGGTGTTCGCGGCGCGGTCCACGGCGATCGCCGCCGTGATCGTGAAGTTCGTGGAGACGATGAACGGCATCCGGCCGGTGCGCACCTTCCGCCGGGAGGCCGCGAACGAGGCCGGCTTCGACGTCCTGAACCGGCGGTACGAGCGCGTCAATGGCGACGCGCTCCTTGAGATGATGCGCTACGTGGTCGGTTCCCGGCTGGTCGCGAACACGGCGGTCGCCGCGATCGTGCTGTGGGGCGCATACCGGGTGGCGTCCGGGTCCCTGGCGCTGGGTGTGCTGGCGGCCGCGGTGCTCTATCTGCGGAGGCTGTACGACCCGATCGACCGGCTGGGCATGTTCCTCAACTCGTACCAGTCGGCGGCCGCCTCCCTGGAGAAGATCGCCGGGCTGCTGGCCCAGACACCGTCCGTGCCGGAGCCGTCGACGCCCAGGGAGCTGCCGCCCCTCGAAGGCGAGCACCCCGGCCGCGAGGTCGTGTTCGACGGCGTGCGGTTCGCCTACCGCACCGGCGGCGAGGTGCTCCCCCGCTTCGATCTCACGATCCCGGCCGGGCAGACGGTCGCGGTCGTCGGCTCCACGGGCGCGGGCAAGTCGACGCTGGCCAAGCTGCTCGCCCGCTTCTACGACCCCTCCGAGGGCCGGGTCCTGCTCGACGGCGTCGACCTGCGCGACCTGGCCGTGCCCGAACTGCGGCGCGGGGTGGTCATGGTGACGCAGGAGGCGTTCCTGTTCTCCGGCACGGTCGCCGAGAACATCGCGATCGGGCGGCCGGACGCCGGCCGGGAGGAGATCGAGCGGGCCGCGAAGGCGATCGGCGCCCACGAGTTCATCAGCGCGCTGCCGGACGGGTACGACACCGACGTCCGCAAGCGGGGCGGCCGCATCTCGGCGGGGCAGCGCCAACTGGTGGCGTTCGCACGGGCGTTGCTCGCCGACCCGGCGGTGCTGATCCTGGACGAGGCGACCAGCTCGCTGGACGTCCCGGGCGAGCGGGCCGTACAGCGCGCCATGGCGACGGTGCTGCGCGGCCGTACGGCCGTGGTGATCGCACACCGCCTGTCGACCGTGGAGATCGCCGACCGGGTGCTGGTCATGGAGCACGGCCGGATCATGGAGGACGGCGGCCCGGACGAACTCATCGCGGGGACGGGCCGGTTCGCGGATCTGCACCGGGCCTGGCGGGACAGTCTGGCCTGACGACCGGGGAGACGACGGGGAGACGACGGAGAGACGACGGGGGCAGCGATGATCGACGCGTACGAGGATCCCGGCACACCCGACACGCGCGGCGGCTGGCACTTCCTGTGGTGGCTCGTGCTGCGCCAGCCGGGCCGATCGGCCGCCGGGGCGCTGCTGGCCAGTGTGTGGATGGTGCTGCTGGCGGCGGCGCCGTACCTGATGTCCCGGGCGATCGACGACGGGCTGGTGCCGGGCGACCTGGGCGCGCTGGCCCGGTGGACCCTGGTGCTGTTCCTGGTCGGCGCGGTCAACTCGTGGATCAGCATCATGCGGCACCGCACGATGACCCGGGTGCGGATGGACGCCAACTTCCGCACGGTCAAGGTGGTCGTCGGGCACGCGGTCCGGCTGGGGGCCGCGCTGCCGCGCCGGGCCGGGGCCGGGGAGGTCGTCACGATCGGCGTCAGCGACGTGCAGACCATCTCCCAGTCGCTGACCGTCGTCGGGCCCGGGGTGGGTTCCGTGGTCGTCTACGCCGTCGTGGCCGGGCTGTTGCTCACGATCTCGGCGCCGCTCGCCGCGGTGGTGCTGCTCGGGGTGCCGACGGTGGCGCTGGTCGCCGGGCCGCTGACCAGGCGGCTGCAGGGCGAGGAGACCCGGTACCGGGAGCGGCAGGGGGTGCTGACCGCCCGCATCGACGACCTCGCGGGCGGGCTGCGGGTCCTCAACGGCCTGGGCGGCAAGGGCCTGTTCGCGGACGCCTTCCGGCGGGACTCGCAGCGGCTGCGGGCGCAGGGCTACCGGGTCGGCGCGGTCACCAGCTGGGTGCAGGCGCTCGGCGTGGGCCTGCCGACGCTGTTCCTGGCCGTGGTGACCTGGCTGGCGGCCCGGCTCGCCGCCCAGGGGGAGCTCACCATCGGCGAGTTGGTGTCGGTGTACGGCTATGTCGCGGTCCTGGTGGGACCGGTGGCGTTCTTCCTGGAGATGGGCTACCAGCTCAGCCGGGGCGTGGTGGCAGCGCGCCGGGTCGTACGGCTGCTGCGCCTGGAGCCGGAGCCGGACGACGGCACGCTGCCCGCGCCGGCCGAGCCGGCCGCGCTGCACGACCCCGAGTCGGGCGTGCGGGTGCCGCCGGGGCGGCTGACCGCGCTGGTCGGCGCCCGGCCCGCCGACACCGCGGCCGTGGTCGATCGCCTGGGCCGGTACGCGCCGTCCGCGGCCACCTGGGGCGGGGTTCGGCTCGACGCGATCCCGCTGGCCGAGGTGCGGGCTCGGATCCTGGTCGCCGACAACGAGGCCGACCTGTTCGCGGGGACCCTGCGGGAGGTGGTGGCCGGGCACCGGGACCGCGACGACGAAGCGGTGCGGCGGGCGGTGCGCGCCGCGGCCGCCGACGACATCGTGCAGGGCCTGCCGGACGGCCTGGACTCGGCCGTGGCCGCGCAGGGCCGCAGCCTCTCCGGCGGGCAGCGGCAGCGCGTCCGGCTGGTCCGGGCGCTGCTGGCCGATCCCGAGGTGCTGCTCGCCGTGGAACCTTCCTCGGCGCTGGACGCCCATACGGAGTCCACGGTCGCCCACCGGCTGCGCGCCGCGCGCGAGGGCCGTACGACCGTGCTGACCACGACCTCCCCGCTGGTCCTCGACCGCGCGGACACCGTGCACTACCTGGTCGACGGCAAGGTCGCGGCGACCGGCACGCACCGGCGGCTGCTGGCGGAGGAGCCGGGCTACCGGGCGCTCGTGGCCCGCGACACGGAGGAGGTCGTACGGTGACGCCCGACCAGGGACGGCTGCCCGTCGCCGAACGGGCCGAGGTGCGGCGGGCGACGGTCCGGCTGGTGCGGGCCGACGGGCGGGCCTTCGCCGCCGCCCTGACACTGAACTCGCTGGCCGCCGGGGCGGGGCTCGCCGGGCCGTGGCTGGTCGGGCGCATCGTGGACGAGGTGCGGGCCGGGCACGGGGTGGGGGCCGTGGACCGGCTCGCCGTGTGGATCCTGGCGTGCGCGCTGGCGCAGCTGCTGCTGGCGCGCTGGGCCCGGTACGTGGGTCACCGCTTCGGGGAGCGCACGCTGGCCCGGGTCCGCGAGGAGTTCGTCGACCGGACGCTGGCGCTGCCCGCCGCGACGGTGGAGCGGGCGGGCGCCGGCGATCTGACCGCGCGCGGCACCGCCGACGTGGCCACCGTCGGCACCACGCTGCGGGACGTCGGGCCCGAGTTGCTGGTCTGCACGGTGCAGGCGCTGTTCGTACTGGGCGCGGTGTTCCTGCTCGACCCGCTGCTCGGCCTTTTCGGGGTGCTCGGCCTGACCCCGGTCTGGTTCGCGCTGCGCTGGTATCTGCGCCGGGCCCGGGACGGATATCTCGCCGAGGGCGCGGCCACCTCCGAGGTCGCGGAGATCCTGGCGGCGACCGCGACCGGGGCCCGTACGGTGGAGGCGTTCCGGCTTCAGGAGCGACGGACCGCGGCGAGCCGGGACGCGCTGGAGACGTCCCGGCGGACCCGGCTGTACACGCTGTACCTGCGGTCCGTGTTCTTCCCGGCGGTCGAGGTGTCGTACACCGTCCCGGTGGCCGGAGTGCTGCTGGTCGGCGGGCTGCTGCACGCGCACGGGCAGGTGGGCGTGGGTGCGGTGGTGGCGGCCGCGCTGTATCTGCGGCAGTTCACGGATCCGCTGGACCAGATCCTGATGCGGGTGGAGCAACTGCAGAGCAGCGGCGCCTCGTTCGCCCGCGTGGAGGGGCTGGCCGGGGCGCCGAGGTCCGTGCCGGACGGCGACGCGGCGGTCCCCTCGGACGACCGGATCGACGTGCGCGGGGCGCGGTACGCCTACGAGCGCGGCGGCGAGGTGCTGTGCGGGGTCGACCTGACGGTACGGCCCGGGGAGCGGCTCGCGGTGGTCGGCCCGTCGGGCGCCGGCAAGACGACCCTGAGCCGGCTGCTCGCCGGTGTCGACGCGCCGGGGGCGGGAACGGTGACCGTGGGCGGGGTGCCGATCGCCGGCCTCGCCCCCGAACGCCTGCGCCGGCAGGTCGTCCTGGTCACCCAGGAGCACCACGTCTTCCTCGGCACGGTCCGTGACAACCTGCTGATCGCCGAACCGTCGGCCAGGGATGAGGGGTTGTGGGCGGCGCTGGGGGCCGTCGGCGCCGCGGAGTGGGTGCGCGAGCTGCGGGACGGCCTCGACACGCGCCTGGGTACGGGCGGGCACGCCACGGACGGCTCGCAGGCCCAGCAACTCGCCCTGGCCCGGGTGGTCCTGGCAGACCCGCACACCCTGATCCTGGACGAGGCCACGGCCCTGCTGGACCCGACGACCGCCCGGCACACCGAGCGCGCCCTGGCCGCCGTGCTGGAAGGCCGCACCGTCATCGCCATCGCCCACCGCCTGCACACCGCGCACGACGCCGACCGGGTGGCCGTGATGGAGGACGGCCGCCTCACCGAACTGGGCACGCACGAGGACCTGGTGACGGCGGACGGCGCGTACGCGGCCCTGTGGCGGACGTGGCACGGCGACGGCACGCCCTGAGCCGCGTCAGGCGGGCTTCACGTCCGCCCATCCCTCGGCGTTGGACCAGGTCTCGTAGGAGTAGCGGATGTCCCGTTGCCACGGCTCGCCGGTCCAGGGCCGTCGGCGACGACGGCGGGCGCTCTCGTGCATGCGGCGAGCATGACGGGCGGCACTGACAACGACGGCACGCCGAACCGCCCGCCCCTCGACCAATAATCCGCATACCGAACATGAACATCCGGTCAACGAACCAAATCCGGCCAAATTTCTGACGCGGTCCTGACAGATGGCTTGATCCCCTGCCACTCTTCCCACGGCCGACTCACAGCAACCCCACAGCAACCCCATGGATTCACCTGCTCGGCACGAGCCGGCCCGCACCCGCACATGGTTCCGCGTTACGCCCTGTTCTGCCCGGACGTCCCAACCCACCGTCCGGTCTCCCCTGGCCGCGCGACCCGCGGCCATGCAGAAGGAGTCAGTGTTGAGAAGCAGTTCCTCTCGCGGACGCACCTCCCACACCACGCACCGCCGCACCGCCGCCGTCGCCCTCGCGGGCGTCACCGCACTGATCGCCGCCGCCGTCCAGTCGGGCGCCGCCAGTGCCGCCCCGGCGGGCAAGGCCCCGTCGGGCAAGGCGAACCCGGCCCACTCGGCGGCCAGGCTCACCCCCTCGCAGCGCGCCGAGCTGATCCGTGACGCCGGTGCCGCCAAGGCGGACACGGCCAAGGCGATAGGCCTCGGCGCGCAGGAGAAGCTCGTCGTCCGTGACGTCGTCAAGGACGTCGACGGCACCCTGCACACCCGCTACGAGCGCACCTACGCCGGCCTCCCGGTCCTCGGCGGCGACCTGATCGTCGACACCGCGAAGTCGGGCGCGACCAAGCAGGTCATCAAGGCCAGCAACGCCACCATCAAGGTCGCCGGCCTCACCCCGAGTGTCACCAGGGCGACCGCCGAGCGGCAGGCCGTCAAGCGCGCCCAGGCCCTCGGCGCCACCAAGTCCGCCGCCGACAGCGCCCGCAAGGTGATCTGGGCCGGCTCCGGCAAGCCGGTCCTCGCGTACGAGACCGTCGTCGGCGGCCTGCAGGACGACGGCACGCCCAACCAGCTGCACGTCATCACCGACGCCACCACCGGCAAGAAGCTCTACGAGTACCAGGGCATCGAGACCGGCGTCGGCAACACGCAGTACAGCGGCCAGGTCACGCTGACCACCACCCAGTCGGGCTCGAACTACACCCTGACCGACGGGGCGCGCGGCGGCCACAAGACGTACAACCTCAACCACGGCACGTCCGGCACCGGCACGCTGTTCTCCCAGACCAACGACACCTGGGGCAACGGCACCACGTCGAACGCCGCCACCGCGGGCGCGGACGCGCACTACGGCGCCGCCGTCACCTGGGACTTCTACAAGAACACCTTCGGCCGCAGCGGCATCAAGAACAACGGCGTGGGGGCGTACTCCCGGGTCCACTACGGCAACGCGTACGTCAACGCCTTCTGGGACGACACCTGCTTCTGCATGACCTACGGCGACGGCTCGGGCAACGCGGATCCGCTCACGTCCATCGACGTCGCGGGGCACGAAATGAGCCACGGCGTCACCTCCAACACCGCCGGTCTCAATTACAGCGGCGAGTCCGGCGGCCTCAACGAGGCGACCTCCGACATCTTCGGCGCCGGCGTGGAGTTCTACGCCAACAACTCCTCCGACGTGGGTGACTACCTCGTCGGCGAGAAGATCGACATCAACGGCGACGGCACCCCGCTGCGCTACATGGACAAGCCCAGCAAGGACGGCTCGTCCAAGGACAGCTGGTACTCCGGCCTCGGCGGCCTCGACGTGCACTACTCCTCGGGCCCCGCGAACCACTTCTTCTACCTGCTGAGCGAGGGCAGCGGCGCCAAGGTCATCAACGGCGTCAGCTACAACTCGCCCACGGCGGACGGGCTTCCGGTCACCGGCATCGGCCGGGACAAGGCGCTGCAGATCTGGTACCGCGCGCTCACCACCAAGTTCACCTCGACCACCAACTACGCGAGCGCCCGCACCGGCACCCTCGCGGCGGCGGGTGAGCTGTACGGCACCACGAGCACCGAGTACAAGGCGGTACAGGACGCGTGGGCGGCCATCGCGGTCGGCTCGCGGTCCGGTGGCGGGGGCGGCGGCGGTACGTCGTACGAGAACACCACGCCGGTCTCCATCCCGGACAACGGGCCCGCGGTCACCTCGAACATCACCGTCTCCGGCCGGACCGGAAACGCGCCGAACAACCTCCAGGTGACCGTCGACATCACCCACACCTGGCGCGGCGACCTGGTCATCGACCTGGTGGGGCCGTCGGGCACCTCGTACCGTCTGAAGAACTTCAGCTCGTCCGATTCGGCCGACAACGTGCAGGCGACCTACACGGTCAACGCATCATCCGAATCAGCCAATGGCACCTGGAAGTTGAAGGTCCAGGACCAGGCAGCGCAGGACGTCGGCACCATCAACAGCTGGAAGCTGACGTTCCCGTAAACCGCAGACCACTGCACGAGTGAGCAGGGCGCCGTCCCGGGGTTCAACCCCCTGGGGCGGCGCCCGTTTTACATGCCTGCAATGTTTACCGGTCAGTAGGTTTTCGGCCAACATCACTTCAGGGTCCTGACATGTACGCGCCCCTGATGTCACTCTTCCCTCACCCGCCGCAGCAGCACAGCAACTTCACAAAACAACTCCGGCCGGTGACCCCACGCCGTCCGGACTCCCCCACAAGAAGGAGCTTGAGTGAGCCCCCTCTACGCGCGTCACAAGCGCACCGTTCTGGCCACCGCCACCGCTGTCGCAGCCGGAGCCCTGCTCACCGCCGGCCTGACCCCCAGCGCCTTCGCGACCCCGACCGGGTCCGCCAAGCCCCTGGCCGCCGCCCCGACCGCGCTGACCAACGCGGCCCGCACCGGCCTGATCCAGAAGGCCCAGGCCGGTGCCGCCAAGACCGCCCAGCAGATCGGCCTCGGCGCCAAGGAGAAGCTGGTCGTCAAGGACGTCGTGAAGGACGTCGACGGCACCGTCCACACCCGCTACGAGCGCACCTACGCGGGTCTCCCGGTGCTCGGCGGCGACCTGGTCGTCCACACCTCCAAGGCGGGCAAGACCGAGGGCGTCACCAAGGCCACGAAGAGCGCCATCAAGGTGGCCTCGCTCAAGCCGCAGATCGCCGCCGCCAAGGCCGAGAAGCAGGCGCTGACCGCCGCCAAGTCCCTGGGCTCCGCCAAGACCTCGGCCGACGGTGCCCGCAAGGTCATCTGGGCCGGCTCCGGCAAGCCCGTCCTCGCCTTCGAGACGATCGTCGGCGGCCTCCAGGACGACGGCACCCCGAACAAGCTGCACGTCATCACCGACGCGGCCACCGGCAAGAAGCTCTTCGAGTACCAGGGCATCGAGAACGCGGCCACCACGGGTACCGGCAAGTCGCTGTACTCGGGCACCGTCACCCTCAACACCTACCAGTCGGGCTCGACGTACCAGCTGTACGACACGACGCGCGGCGGTCACAAGACGTACAACCTGAAGCACGGCACCAGCTCGGGCACCGGCACCCTGTTCACCGACTCGGACAACGTCTGGGGCACCGGCGCCGCCTCCAGCTCCTCCACCGACCAGACCGCGGCCGTCGACGCCGCCTACGGCGCTCAGGAGACCTGGGACTTCTACAAGAACACCTTCGGCCGCAGCGGCATCAAGAACGACGGCGCCGCCGCCTACTCCCGCGTCCACTACGGCAGCTCGTACGTAAACGCGTTCTGGGACGACGACTGCTTCTGCATGACCTACGGCGACGGCGAGAGCAACCTCGACCCGCTGACCTCGCTGGACGTGGCCGGCCACGAGATGAGCCACGGCGTCACCGCCAACACCGCGGGCCTGAACTACTCGGGCGAGTCCGGCGGCCTGAACGAGGCCACCTCGGACATCTTCGGCACCGGCGTGGAGTTCTACGCGGCCAACTCGTCCGACGTCGGTGACTACCTCATCGGCGAGAAGATCGACATCAACGGCGACGGCACCCCGCTGCGCTACATGGACAAGCCGAGCAAGGACGGCGGCTCGGCGGACAACTGGTCCTCCTCGGTCGGCAACCTTGACGTCCACTACTCGTCCGGCGTCGCGAACCACTTCTTCTACCTCCTGTCCGAGGGCAGCGGTTCGAAGACGATCAACGGCGTCAGCTACAACTCGCCGACGTACAACAGCTCCACGATCACCGGCATCGGCCGCGCCAAGGCGCTGCAGATCTGGTACAAGGCGCTGACGACGTACTTCACGTCGACGACCAACTACAAGTCGGCCCGCACCGGCACCCTGTCGGCGGCGGCCGCCCTGTACGGCTCCGGCAGCACCGAGTACAACGCGGTGGCAGCGGCCTGGTCGGCGGTCAACGTCAGCTAGTCATCTCATAGGCGTCAGGACGGCCCCCGGGATGAAGGCATCCCCGGGGGCCGTCCTACGCTTGTGACCCATGTCCTTCACCTACGAGCCGGTAGGCGCGACCCGCGCGAGTCTCACCGCCTGCCCGCCCGACTTCCACCCCCTGCACGTGCGCACGCGCATCGGCGAGGGCGAGGAGGTGTTCCGCCGGGCCGCCGAGGCGGTCCTCACCTGGGAGATGCACCGCGCGCTGGGCGTCGGCATCGACGCCACCGCCGACCGGGCGGCGCCGGACGTGGACGTCACGGTCACCCTCGCCGGCCTGATCAAGGCCCCCTGCCGCATCGTCTGGACGGTCGAGGAACCCCGCCGCGCCGGCTGGGCCTACGGCACCCTGACCGGCCACCCCGAATGCGGCGAGGAGGCCTTCGTGGTGGACCGCACCGGGGACGGCACGGTGTGGCTCACCGTGGCCGCCTTCAGCCGGGCACAGAAGTGGTACGCCCGGGCGGGCGGGGCGGCGACCCGGGGGCTGCAGCACGCGTACGCCCGCCGCTGCGGGACCGTGCTCAGGAGGTTGTGCGCAGAGGCCGCCGAGGACTGACCACCGCCCCGAAAGCACCCCTCGCCGAGCCGCACCGATACAAATCCCCCGGTGCGCCGGCAGACGCCCGCACGGTTGGCCGGTATGGGACAGCGACGGTCGGCAAAGTCGCAGGTCGCGACTCTTGGGCATGGCCCATTCCGTCCATTCGCTTCCCGCTGCCCTTCCGCCGCCCGGTTCGGCACCGATCGTGGTCGGTGGCATTCCGTACGCGGTCGGACGTCCATGGTGTGGGTCTGTCTGCGGTGGGGGCCCGGCACGAGGGCCAGTGGGGTCAGTGCCCGCCCCAGCGAGACAAGGAGATCGTCCTCGGTCCGCACTTCTGCCAGACCCGCCTCCAGCACGGTGAACCCGGCCCCGACGAGCCCCTCCGAGAGCTCGTCACGCCGCTGCTGCGGCACGAAGTACGGCTCGGTCGTCAGCCAGGGGAAGGCGTCCCCGGGGTCCACCAAGGAGTCCAGCGTGTCGTCCGTGTTCCTCATCGCGTCCGGTAGCGGGTCACGTAGTGGTCGCCGGTGTAGTAAACCTCATTCGGTGTTGACTCGGCGGACTTCGGGAGTCCGCCGAGTCAATCACTAGCGCATCAGCACTCCCGCGCCGTCCACGACCTCGTCCGACGGCACCGCGACCAGACCCAACTCCGCGCCGGAGGACAACAGTTGGTGGGAGGGGAGGATGCGGACCGTGTAGCCGTAGGGACCGGTGCGGTCGAGGGACAGCGGGCCCTCGTAGACCCAGCGGCCTTCGAGGTCGGGTCCGCCGGCCGGTTTCAGGGGGACCGTCGTCCCGTCGGTGATGCGGTCCTCCGAGTCGACGCGGCCCGAGACGGCCTGGACCTCGACATCGTCGGGGCCGAGCTCGCCGAGGCCGACACGGACCCGGAGCCCCAGCGTCGTCCCCAGCTCGGCGGTGGCCGTGGCGGCCGTCGTCTCGACGTGGTCCACCGTCACGCCGTGCCAGGCGGAGCGGACCCGGGCCTTCCAGAGAGCCAGTTCGCGAGCCGCGTCCTGGCCCAGCACCCGGTGGGCGCGGGCGGCGGGGGCGTAGAGGCGCTCGACGTACTCGCGGACCATGCGGCCCGCCAGCACCTTCGGGCCCAGCAGGGTCAGGGTCTGGCGGACCATCTCGATCCAGCGGTCGGGCAGGCCCGCCTGGCCGCGCTCGTAGAAGCGGGGGGTCACCCGCTGTTCGAGGAGGTCGTAGAGGGCGGCGGCCTCGATGTCGTCGCGGTGGTCGGGGTCCGTGCCCGCGCCGTCCGCCGTCGGGATCGCCCAGCCGAAGTCGGGCTGGAACCACTCGTCCCACCAGCCGTCCAGGACCGACAGGTTGAGACAGCCGTTGAGGGCCGCCTTCATCCCGGAGGTGCCGCAGGCCTCCAGCGGGCGCAGGGGGTTGTTCAGCCAGATGTCGCAGCCGGGGTACAGCTTCTGCGCCATCGCCATGCCGTAGTCGGGCAGGAAGACGATGCGGTGGCGGACGCGCGGGTCGTCGGCGAACCGCACCAGCTCCTGCACGAGCCGCTTGCCGCCGTCGTCCGCGGGGTGCGCCTTGCCGGCGACCACGATCTGGATCGGGCGTTCGGGGTGCAGCAGCAGATCCATCAGCCGGTCGCGGTCGCGGAGCATGAGGGTGAGGCGCTTGTACGACGGGACCCGGCGCGCGAACCCGATGGTCAGCACGTCGGGGTCGAGGACGCCGTCGATCCAGCCCAACTCGGCCGTGCCCGCTCCCCGTTGCCGCCAGGAGGCGCGCAGCCGCTCCCGTACCTCCACGACCAGCTGCTCGCGCAGGCCGCGCCGCAGCTCCCAGATGTCCTGGTCCGGGATGTCCGCGACCACGTCCCAGCGGTCCGCGCCGCCGGCCGACAGCTCGTCCTCGGCGCGTTCGGCGCCGAGCTGGCGGGCGCCCAGACGGAACACCTCCGGAGCCACCCAGGTGGGGGCGTGCACACCGTTGGTGACGGAGGTGATCGGCACCTCGTCGGGGTCGAATCCCGGCCACAGCCCCGAGAACATCTCGCGGCTGACGTGCCCGTGCAGCAGCGAGACGCCGTTGGCGCGCTGGGCCAGCCTGAGGCCCATCACCGCCATGTTGAAGAGGTTGGCCTCGCCACCCGGGTAGGTCTCCATGCCGAGCCGCAGGATGCGCTCGACGTCGATGCGCGGGAGTTCGGCCTCGGGGCCGAAGTGGTGGGCGACCAGCTCCCGGTCGAAGCGGTCGATACCGGCCGGGACAGGGGTGTGCGTGGTGAACACGGTCCCGGCGCGCACCGCCTCCAGACCCGCGTCGAAGTCCAGCCCCTGGTCGCAGAGTTCGGCGATCCGCTCCAGGCCGAGGAAGCCGGCGTGGCCCTCGTTGGTGTGGAAGACCTCGGGCTCCGGGTGGCCGGTGAGCCGGCAGTACGTCCGTACGGCCCGCACACCCCCTATGCCGAGCAGCATCTCCTGCAGCAGCCGGTGCTCGCTGCCGCCGCCGTACAGCCGGTCGGTGACCCCGCGTTCGCCGAGGTCGTTCTCCTCGACGTCCGAGTCGAGCATCAGCAGGGGGACCCGGCCGACCTGGGCGAGCCAGATCCGGGCGTGCAGCTGCCTGCCGCCGGGCAGGGCGAGGGAGACCTGGGCGGGGGTGCCGTCGGCCTCCTTCAGCAGCGTCACCGGCAGCTCGTTGGGGTCGAGCACCGGGTAGTGCTCCTGCTGCCAGCCGTCCCGGGAGAGGGTCTGCCGGAAGTAGCCGTGCCGGTAGAGGAGGCCGACCCCGATCAGCGGTACGCCGAGGTCGCTGGCCGCCTTCAGATGGTCGCCGGCGAGGATGCCGAGGCCGCCGGAGTACTGGGGCAGAGCGGCCGTGATGCCGAACTCCGGGGAGAAGTAGGCGATGGCGGCGGGCAGATCGGCGGACCGCGTCTGGTACCAGCGGTCGCCGGTCACGTAGTCGTTCAGGTCGTCGGCGACCGCGGTCAGGCGGCGCAGGAAACGGCGGTCCTCGGCGAGCTCGGCGAGTCGCCCGGGGCGCACACTGCCCAGGAGGCGGACCGGGTCGCCCTCCGAGGCGGCCCATTGCTCGGGGTCGACGGACTGGAAGAGGTCGCGCGTTTCCGCATGCCAGGACCAGCGCAGATTGCGCGCCAGGTCGCTCAGCGGCCAGAGGGGTTCGGGGAGAACGGGACGGACGGTGAACCGACGGATCGCCTTCACATGCCACCTCGGCGCGTTCGCTGGATGGACGCACGGCACTGTGCGCCTCGTCACGGCAGCACGGTACCGGTGTTGCCCGGAGCTCCGCTGGGACCTTCGCCCGCAAACACGGACGGCCCGGACGGCGCGAACCGGCGATATGGCCGGTTCCGCCCCCGTAGGCGTCCTTGTGGCGCTTCGCCCCGCACGAAAGGCTGCCACTGGAGTTGAGGAGAGGAACTCGAACCATGGCACGGACGCGAACCGGTCGTCTGCGCCGGGCGGGAGGCCTGACCGCGGCCGTCACGGCCGCGGTGCTCTCGGCCGCCACCCTGCCCGCGCACGCCGCTCCGGAGGGGAAGATAATCGGCGCCGACGAGCCCGGCTCCGTCGGCGGAAGCTATCTGGTGACGCTGAGGGAGGGGACCGACGCCTCGTCCGCGGCGGGGAAGGGGCTTGCCGCGCGGTACGGGGTGAGAACAAGCCATGTCTACGGCAGCGTCCTGGGCGGCTATGCCGTCAAGGCCAATGCGAGACAGGCGCGACTGCTCGCGGCCGACTCCCGGGTGGCCTCGGTCGTCCAGGACAGCCGTGTGGCGCTCGACCGCACCCAGCGGAACCCGCCGTCCTGGGGCCTGGACCGCCTTGACCAGCGGAACCTGCCCCTCGACAGGAAGTACACCTCGCCGGACTCCGCGGGCGCCGGAGTGACGGTGTACGTGATCGACACCGGGATCCGGATCACGCACGCCGACTTCGGCGGCCGGGCGAGCTACGGCTGGGACTTCGTCGGCGGCGACAGATCCGCCGGGGACGGCAACGGGCACGGCACCCATGTCGCCGGGACCATCGCCGGAAGCAGGTACGGCGTCGCCAAGAAGGCCAAGGTGGTCGCCGTACGCGTCCTTGACGACGCCGGTTCGGGCACCATCGCCCGGGTCATCGCGGGCATCGACTGGGTCACCCGGCACGCGCACAGGCCCGCGGTCGCCAACCTCAGCCTGGGCGGCTACCACAACGACCAGCTCGACGCCGCTGTGCGCGACTCCATCAGGGCCGGGGTCACCTACACGGTCGCGGCGGGCAACGACGGCCTGCCGGCCGGGCTCTACTCCCCGGCCGACGTGCCGGAGGCGATCACCGTCGGCGCCACGGACCGGTCGGACGCGCGGGCCGCCTTCTCCAACTTCGGCCCCGCGCTGGACCTGTTCGCCCCGGGTGTCTCGATCACCTCGGCGTCTTCCGCGAGCGACACCGCCAGGGCGACCTACTCCGGTACGTCGATGGCGGCCCCGCACGCCGCGGGCGCGGCCGCCCTCTATCTGGCCGGCCATCGCGGGGCCACACCGGCCCAGGTCGCCAAGGCCCTGGTGGCGCGCGCGGCGACCGGCGAGGTGACCGGCGCAGGCCCCGGCTCGCCGGACGAACTCCTGCAGGCGCCGGCGCCGTAATGGCAGAGAATCGACACCGGCCCCGTTCGCACCGGACGGGGCCGGTCTTGTGCGTAGACATACGCGTGAGTAGTTAACAAAGTGCCGGATTGCTCACCCGAATAGGGTGGGAAGGCTCCTCCGGTACGCCCCCCAGGCGTGCCGCACGCACACCCGCAGGACCCACCTCCCCACACTTATCCGCCCACACCCCCGTTGACGCGGACAGGAGCGGTCATGCCCGCCACGCACCACTCGTCATCACCCTCGGCCAACAGCGAGAACAGCACCAAGGGCAGCGACGGCGCGGCCGTCGGCAGGGCGGCCACCGTGCCTGCGCCCGTACGCCCGGCCGAATCCGGCCCCCCGTCGCAGGAGCGGTCCTCCACGGGCGAGGGAACGGTCGTCGGCCGCATACCCGTCCTCGACGTCCGCCCGGTCGTCCAGCGCGGATCGAGGCCCGCCAAGGCAGTCGCCGGAGAGACGTTCGAGGTTTCAGCCACGGTGTTCCGAGAGGGGCACGACGCCGTGGCCGCCAATGTCGTCCTGAGAGACCCGGAGGGCCGCCCCGGCCCCTGGACACCGATGCGTGAACTCGCCCCGGGCACCGACCGCTGGGGCGCGGACGTCACCGCGGGCGAACCCGGCCGCTGGACGTACACGGTGGAGGCGTGGGGGGATCCGGTCACCACCTGGCGCCATCACGCGCAGATCAAGATCCCGGCGGGGATGGACACCGAACTGGTCCTGGAGGAGGGCGCCCGGCTGTACGAGCGGGCGGCGGCCGGGGTCCCGGCGCGCGGCGGGCCACGAGACGTCCTGCGCACCGTGGTGGACGCCCTCCGGGACGAGGGCCGGCCAGCCGCCTGGCGCCTCGCGGCGGCGTTGGCGCCGGAGGTGGACGAGGTGCTGGCGCGGTATCCGCTGCGGGAGTTGGTGACCGCGTCGGATCCGATGCCCCTCCTCGTGGAGCGCGAACGCGCCCTGTACGGCTCCTGGTACGAGTTCTTCCCCCGCTCGGAAGGCACGCCCGAGCAGCCGCACGGCACGTTCGCAACCGCCGCCCGCCGCCTCGACGCGATCGCCGCGATGGGCTTCGACGTGGTCTACCTGCCCCCCATCCACCCCATCGGGACGACCTTCCGCAAGGGCCGCAACAACACCCTCGACGCCCGTCCCGACGACGTGGGCGTGCCCTGGGCGATCGGCTCCCCCGAGGGCGGCCACGACGCCGTCCACCCCGCCCTGGGCACCCTGGAGGACTTCGACCGCTTCGTGGACCGGGCCCGCCGGCTGGGCCTGGAGGTGGCCCTCGACTTCGCGCTGCAGTGCTCCCCGGACCACCCCTGGGTGCACAAGCACCCCGAGTGGTTCCACCACCGCCCCGACGGCACGATCGCCTACGCGGAGAACCCGCCGAAGAAGTACCAGGACATCTACCCCATCGCCTTCGACGCGGACCTGGACGGCCTGGTCGCCGAGACCCTGCGGGTGCTGCGGCACTGGACGGCACACGGCGTGCGGATCTTCCGGGTGGACAACCCCCACACCAAGCCGGTCGTGTTCTGGGAACGGGTGATCGCAGGCGTCAACGCCACCGACCCGGACGTGATCTTCCTGGCCGAGGCGTTCACCCGCCCCGCGATGATGCACACCCTCGCGCAGATCGGTTTCCAGCAGTCCTACACGTACTTCACCTGGCGCAACACCAAGCAGGAGCTGACCGAGTACCTCACCGAGCTGTCCGGGGACGCCGCCGCGTACATGCGGCCGAACTTCTTCGCCAACACCCCCGACATCCTGCACGCCTACCTCCAGCACGGCCACCGGCCCGCCTTCGAGGTCCGCGCGGTCCTCGCCGCCACCCTCTCCCCCGCCTGGGGCATCTACAGCGGCTACGAACTGTGCGAGAACACCCCCCTGCGCGAGGACGGCGAGGAATACCAGGACTCGGAGAAGTACCAGCTCAAACCCCGCGACTGGGCCGCCGCCGAACGCGAGGGACGCACCATCGCACCCCTCATCACCCGCCTCAACACCATCCGGCGGCAGAGCCCGGCCCTGCGGCAGCTGCGCGACCTCCACTTCCACCATGCCGACAGGGAAGAGGTGATCGCGTACAGCAAGCGGAGCGGTTCGAACACGGTTCTGGTGGTCGCCAACCTCGACCCGCACCACACCCAGGAGGCCACGGTCTCGTTGGACATGCCGCAACTCGGCCTGGAATGGCACGAGTCGGTGCTGGTGCGTGACGAACTCACCGGCGAGAACTATCACTGGGGCAGGACCAACTATGTGCGTCTCGGGCCTGGCGGTGCGCATGTGCTGACCGTCGGCCGGGGGTCCGGGGGTTGCCCCCCGGGCAAGCACAGCACGGTTCTGCGACCGTCCACCCCGCAGACCGGAGGGTCACCCACAAAATGATCGTCAACGAGCCCGTTCCGGATACCTTCGAGGACACTCCCGCCCAGGACCGGGACCCGGAGTGGTTCAAACGCGCCGTGTTCTACGAGGTCCTGGTCCGCTCCTTCCAGGACAGCAACGGTGACGGCATCGGCGACCTCAAGGGCCTCACCGCAAAGCTCGACTACCTGCAGTGGCTCGGCGTCGACTGTCTCTGGCTGCCGCCCTTCTTCAAGTCCCCGCTCCGGGACGGCGGTTACGACGTCTCCGACTACACCGCCGTCCTGCCCGAGTTCGGCGACCTCGCCGACTTCGTGGAGTTCGTCGACGCCGCCCACCAGCGCGGCATGCGCGTGATCATCGACTTCGTCATGAACCACACCAGCGACCAGCACCCGTGGTTCCAGGAGTCGCGGCGGGACCCGGAAGGGCCCTACGGCGACTACTACGTCTGGGCGAGGGACGACAAGCAGTTCCAGGACGCGCGGATCATCTTCGTCGACACCGAGGCCTCCAACTGGACCTATGACCCGGTCCGCAAGGAGTACTACTGGCACCGCTTCTTCTCTCACCAGCCGGACCTCAACTACGAGAACCCGGCGGTCCAGGAGGAGATGATCTCCGCGCTGAAGTTCTGGCTGGACCTGGGCATCGACGGCTTCCGTCTCGACGCGGTGCCGTACCTGTACCAGGAGGAGGGCACCAACTGCGAGAACCTCCCGGCGACCCACGAGTTCCTCAAGCGGGTGCGCAAGGAGATCGACGCCCAGTACCCGGACACGGTCCTCCT
>NZ_JBIVBS010000014.1:0-216824 GCF_044746205.1 Streptomyces sp. NPDC086549
CGGTGCGGTGAGAGTCGCACGCCGGGTTCGGCGAGCGGCACGGAGAAACGGACCGGTGGCAACACCGGCACCGCGCTCCGTGCCGACTCAACAGTTCTTGCGGTTGTCCGTCCCGGTGCGGCGGCGGGTGCGCACCAGGGTGCCGTCCAGCAGGACCACCGCACCGCCCCGACGGGCGATCTTCTTCAGGGCACGGTCCAGACGCGGGGCCCGGGCAGCGAGCAGGCCGAGGACTTCCAGGACCCAGCGGCGCACGGTGGAGGCGGAGACGTCGTTGCCGCCGGCCATGTCGAGAAGCCGCTGGTCGTGACGGAGCACGGCGAGCACGATGATCGCCTGGGTCCCCGGGGTGACCTTGCGCCAGCGGGTGCCGAGCTGTTTGCGCCGCCCGCGTATCAGGCCGGCGACGAGTTCGATGGTCCGCTTCGACACGGGGAGCCGAACCTGGTAGACAGCATCGCGAGTGCCCTCGACGGGGCGGTGAGTCTTCACACGCGAACCAACTCCCGCCGGGGGCCCTCGCGTTACGGCGGGAACCGGCCGGTCCGCTGCCTCCCTCGCCGGTCAGCGCGGCAGGTAGCGCCCCGATCCGGTCCGCTTCAGCCAGCCCCGGTCGGCGAGTTTGCGCAGCTGACCGCGGACCGGCTCGACCTTGCCCGGTGTGAGTTCCCGGCCCAGTGCCATCGCGACGTCCTTGGCCATCACCGGACCGTCGGCCCCGGCCACGATCTCCATGATCCGCTGATACTCCGAGGTCAGGGACGCCAGCCCCATCCCCTCGACACGGTCCGGCACCAACCGCATCCCGCCCGCACCCGGCCCAGCCGCGACGCGCTCCGGCTCCGGCTCCGGCTCCGGCTCCGGCTCCACGATGCCCGACGGCCGCCGTCCCCCGTCCGTCGCCTCGGCCCACTGCCCGAACACCACCTCGGCCGCCTCCAGCCGGCCCAGCTCGGCGTCAACCTCCGCCAGCTCCTTGCGCAGCAGCTCGGCCCGCTCAGTCAGTCGCATCCGCCGCTCGATCGTCCACGTCAGCACGTCCACCATGCGCCTCCCTCCCGTTGCGGAACCTACGAGACGCCTCA
Source organism: Streptomyces sp. NPDC086549 (assembly GCF_044746205.1). NCBI lineage: Bacteria > Bacillati > Actinomycetota > Actinomycetes > Kitasatosporales > Streptomycetaceae > Streptomyces > Streptomyces sp. NPDC086549. The sequence continues at coordinate 1,086 of NZ_JBIVBS010000014.1, forward strand.
AGCGGACCACCCCAGAACCCGCGAACCGGCCCGTGACAGACGATCACCTGCTAATGATCACGTCCTAGACCAGCACGAGCGAGTCAATCTCCACCCACGCCAGAGACCCGACCTGCGAGTTCAAGATGAAACGATCTCATTGGGCAGGCGGTTGCACCGAGCGGCAGGGAGGCAGCGAACTCCGGTGTCCGGCCACGGCCGAAGGCCACTTCGAAGGAGCCGCCGCCTATGTCGAAGAGGGCCCGCGGGCCTGAGCGGAGGCCTTGTCGACCGCGATCACCCCGCCTCGTCGCTCTCGTCGCCGGAGCCGGCCCGAAGCTGACACACCGCTACCGATCCTGTGTCCGTGCCGGCGATTAGTGTTCGGCAGCATGGGTGAGCCGAGAGGGGTAGTCATGGCTGAGGATCCGATCGACCTGATCCGCCTGGAGGGGGACGGCAATAGCGTCATTCTCCGGATCGTGGGGAAGGCGGAGCGGAAGCGTCCCAGCGAGGCCAATGTGCTGTCCGGAGAGTTCGTGGTCGATACGCCCTTCGTCCGAGGCACCGTCAAGACCTGGCTCCTCCCCGAGGACCTGCGGCAATGGCAGGAGGCCCTTGACTCGCTCGACGCGGGACAGGACATCGCCTGGTGCGAGGGGAAACGCATTCCGTGGCTGTTCATCGAACTCGACGAGGACGATGACCGGTGCCAGGTAACGATCAAGGAGCACTCAATGTCCCTGACGACGGTTACGGTTACCGTCCCCCTGGTCGATGACTGGTTCGACGACGCATACCGACGCCTGGACTTGGTCTGGGAGAGCTGGCCCACGACAGAGGACTGACCCCTTCTACGCCCACCGCATACCGATGGCGAAGAGCTGTTCCATCCGCTCCGGCGACAGCGTGGCGGCTCTGCTGCGGTGGTTTCCGATCCATGCCCCCAGCCGGAGCTCCCGCGCTTCCTGGTACTCGCCGAGGATCCGCTTGACCGTGCCTCCTGGGCACCGGTCGGTGTCCTTCGCGTTCGTAGGACTGCTGGGCGGCGGCGAGGTTGGTGGCCCATGTGTCGGCCCGCGTACGGCGCGCGGGCGGCTTCTCGTCCTTGGCCACGGGCTCGATGCCGAGGACCTGTTCGCACAGCCACTGCTGCACCGCGGACGGTGGCTGCAGGCGCAGCGGCTCGGACACTGGCGTACAACCTCACCCCGCGACGTATGCAGCGCACCGCCCTCTTCCAGGTGGAGCCGGGTGAGGTGGAAGGCGCGCTGCCATTCCACAGGCCAGATGGGCACCACGACGGGTCGATGTCGTCCAGCTGTTCGCGGCGTTCCTCGGACAGGGCGCCTGCCGACGGCCCGGCCGGGAGGCTCTCGGCACGTCGCTGCTCGATCTCGGCGGCCCTTCTCGCGGCGGCGCGAGCGTTCTTGAGCCAGGTGCCAAACTTGTCATCCCCGGTAGGTGGTGTCGGTCAGGGCGAGCAGGTGTCCGTGTTCGGCTGCCCACCCTTGCGCGGCCGCCAGGCCTTCTTCCCATGTGGTGTCGTAGTGCGACCAGACCATGTCCGGCTTTTCCAACTGTGCCAGAGGGGCCTCGTCCAGACGGTCCTCGTCGAGACGGCCGCGGGTGTGGAAGCGGCGGGCATCCGCGATCCACTGCCCGAGAGGGAAGCCTGCGAGCGCGGCTGGCCATCCGGCCTCCGCTGCTTTGGGCCCGACGGGCACGCGGTAGGTGAAGGGCATGCGGTAGGTGAAGGGCACGCGCAGGTCGCGGAGTTCGTGGGCGTACAGGTAGGCGGCTTCGATGCCGCGGCGCCAGTGTGCGTGTTCGGGGTTGAAGACGCGCAGAATGATGAACGCGGCCAGCTGCGCGGCTTCGAGCGGCGTGGAGAACTCCAGCGGGGTCCGCGCGGGGCTGCTCACGCTTGCGAGCCCGTCGTCCTCGTGACCGAGGTCCCGGCCGGTGCGCCGAGTCGACCACGATCAGGTCCCAGCCGGGCAGTCCGGCGGTGTGGGCGCGCTTGAGCGTGCCCGGCCTCAGACTGGCGTAGGTGGCGAACTCCGTGACCCTGTCGAACGGGCGAACCCAGGCGACCAGCTCGTCCACGTCCGTGGTGTTAGGGAAGGCAGCCTCGCCCCCCCCGCACAGGGAAGAGACCCCGATCATCGGCCCGTACGGCCTCTCTCACACCACGCGGTCTCGGTCTGCGCCAGCAGATCCAGCGAGGGCACGAGCACCGCCCCGCGCCAACTACCGGCCGACGTCGAAGGGGCGGGGATGGCCAAGCTCCGAAGGGAGATGCACCGCCGAATGCTCGGCAACGGCTACTGCGCTCGCCCCGTCGAGACGGACTGCTACTTCGAGTCGATCTGCGAGTCCTGCACGTTCTTCGTCACCACCATCGAGTTTCGGCCCATCCTCGAACGCCAGCGAGACGACGCGGCAGCCAAGGGACAGATCGTACGGGAGCGGATCTTCGACGGACTCCTCAGCCGCCTCGACGAAGATGCGTCCTGACAGACATCAGTCACCGAAGGCTGATGACCACCAGTTTCGTGGGACTGAACTCTGCTCAGACAAGGCGAGACCTCGCGATGCCGCCCGAGATTGGCTGCCAGCCGGTTTCGGCTGCCCAGCGTTCGGCTGCCATCATCAGAACGTCCGTGGCTGGGGCCTTGATCTGCCCATAGTCCAGCAGGCCCGGCACGCTGAGGGCCAGGCGCTTCTTGAACGCGGCGGCGCGAACACCAGCTTGCGGCACTCCTGCCCGCCCGAGAGCTCAGAGCGGTTCCACGGTTCGGGGCGGCAGCGGAAGCCGATGGCGGCAAGCAGCCCAACCTGCGGGACCTCGTCGATCACGGCGACGCGCACCTGGATGTCCACGCAGTCCTTCGCGGCCAGACCCGGCACCGCGGTGGATCCGAGGTGGTCGATCGCGCGAGCGTGGTCGCCAAGGGCGCCATACAATCTTCCGGCCAGCTGCTCGAAGTCCACCGCCCACTGCGGCTGGTGGTCCAACACGGCCACTGCTGTCGACTCATCGGGGAAAGGCATGCCCCCATCTTGGACCGACCGCTCGTACGTCGTGGGTGTCCCGTCTCAAGTGATCTGGTCCGAAGCCGCGGCTGTGACCTGGGGCGACCAGAACGGTTGAGACACCTGGGTGGACGAAAATCTCAGTTGATCTGGACCCTGGCGTATGAATACTGGCTGTCGTCTCAGTTGATCTGGTCTGCTTCCGGCGTTACGAATTGGGCTAGTGGAAGGGCCTGCGAGAATGACCATGCACGATGACCAAGTGGACGTGACCACCGACATCGTTGCGACCTTGATTCAAGAACAGTTCCCTCAGTGGAGCGGCAAGGCGATCCAACTCCTGTCGTCGACCGGGACGGTCAACGCCATCTTCCGCATCGGGAACGACCTCTCTGCGCGTTTCCCACTGCGTCTGGCAGATGCTGCCGAGGCGCTGGCGGTTCTGGAACAGGAAGCCCAGGCGAGCGCGGAGCTGGCACAGGTGTCTCGGTTCCCCGCCCCGGAACCCGTCGCCTTGGGAAAGCCTGGAGCGGGTTACCCCATGCCGTGGTCGGTCCAGACATGGCTGCCGGGAACGGTCGCCTTTGACGCCGACCCGAGTGGGTCGGACGCTTTTGCCGAGGACCTTGCGGCCTTCATCGCAGCCCTGCGGGACGCCGAGACGCGGGGGCGGCTTTTCAGCGGCGAAAATCGTGGCGGCGTCCTCGCTCACCACGACGATTGGATGGCGAAGTGCTTCGAGGAGAGTAAGGGGCTGCTCGACGTGCCCCGGCTGCGTCAGGTGTGGAGCCACCTTCGGGAGTTGCCACGCACGGGTGCCGACGTGATGAGCCATGGTGACTTGATTCCCGGCAATGTACTGGTCGCGGGAGACCGGCTCAGCGGCGTACTCGACACCGGCGGCTTCGGGCCGGCCGACCCCGCGCTGGATCTGGTCAGTGCCTGGCACCTGTTGCAGCCAGGCCCGCGGGAAGTGCTCCGGCGGACACTGGTCTGTGACGATCTGGAGTGGGAGCGCGGCAAGGCATGGGCGTTCGAACAGGCGATGGGTGTTGTCTGGTACTACGTCGAGAGTAATCCGACGATGAGCGGAATGGGGCGCCGGACACTCGACCGCATTCTGGAGTCGATGGAGTGATGTCGCCCCGATCGTAGGCCGTGAAAGAGACGATCGCTTGCCGCCCCCACCGACAACAGCACCAACAGGGACAGATTGGCTGAGACGGGACAGGGGGCACAGGACAACGAGCGGTGGCTTGACATCGAGACCCGCACATCAGAGGCATCCCGAAGGCGATCGTCTATGACCGCACCAGGACTGTTGTGCGCCGACACGTCGCCCCTGGCGAGGCAGTGCCGTTGCACCCGGAGGCGGTGGACTTCGCCGGGTACTACGACTTCGATATCGACGTGCTCGCCGCCTACCGACCGCAGAGCAAGGGCCGGGTCGAACGGCAGGTGAGCATCGTGCGCGATCACGTCTTGGCCAGTCGGGCCTTCGCCTCACCGGAGGAGCTCGATGCGGGGTTCACCGCCTGGGTGCCGATCCGCAGGGCCCGTACCCACCGCACCCACTGCGAGGGTGATCGGCCTCCCCGCCGCCCGCGACCATGCAGCCTTGCGGCCGCTGCCGCCGAGCCCGTATGTGGCCGCTGACCGGCACCTGCGGCACGTCGGCAAGGACTGCCTGGTCGCCTTCGATTCCAACTTGCGGCCGCTGCCGCCGAGCCCGTATGTGGCCGCTGACGGGCACCTGCGGCACGTCGGCAAGGACTGCCTGGTCGCCTTCGATTCCAACCTCTGCTCCGTCCCTGCCCGCCGGGTCCGCCATCGGCAGCTGGTCGAGATCCGCGCTTCCGCGGCGACCGTTACCCTGCACGCCACCGTCCCAGAGCGCGAGGGCAACACCCTGCTCGCCGTCCACCCACGCGCGGTGAGCCGCGGCGCCCGTATCATTGGCCCAACGCACTGGGACGCCCTGCCCGACGGCCACAGCCGCGCAATGATCTTGGGCCCAGACCCAGGCCCGGGCCCCGAGGGCATGCCACCGAGCACACCGCCCACCGAGGAGTATCGGCCGCTGCAGGCCCTGCTCAAACGATCCGCTGCCGTCGAACAAGAGCTTCATTGAATTCGGGCAGGCCTTCGGCGGTGAAGTCCTCGCCACCGCGATCCTCGACCGGCTCCTCCACCACTGCGACGTCGTCCCGATCAATGGCCCCAGCTACCGCTTCAAGAACCGCCTCACCGTCATGGAGGGCGAAGTCGGCGTTGCCTGATCGGGCTCCCAACGATCTCGCTTCCGACGGTCAGCTGGGAAATGTCTCAACCGCCGCCCTGACTGAGTACTGCCGGAGCCGGGCGGCGATGAGTTCCATCTCGACCAGCGTTCCCACCAGCCCGGTCGTCTTCAACTCATCTGCCAGGACCTTTGCTTGCGCGAGTGTCAGGCCATGCGCCTCTCGAAGAGCACGCAGGACGGCCACCGGACTCGTCTCGGGCCCAATCAGGCGGAGCCGGGCAGGTCCATGTTCGGCCAGGAGTGCCTGGCGGATCTCCTCCGGAGTCTCGCCGCCGCTGTCCTGCTCGCACCACGCGACGGTGCAGGACTGGCAGGCCCCTTCAGTTCCCCACCACAGGCGTCCGCGGTCGATGAACTGGCCGATGTCGCGTGTCAGCACACCGCCGCAGGCATCGCATCGCGTTGCGATCTTCACGCCCTGGGTGATCACCTTGCTCCTCGTCTTCGGCTCCTGCCCGAGTGGTGCTGCAACAGCTTCCGCTCGTCGACCGCTGATCGCACTCCGCATGTTCAGCCGTACTTCGCTCTGCACACTCACGAGTACGCGATACCCCCGCCCACCACTTCGCCCGCGGCCGGGCCGATCCGGCCTTTCGCACGAAACCGCAGCCGGCCGCTGCTCTCGCGGCCCGCGGGAAGGAGGCGGGCTTCGGCTGCCGGGCGGTGGTCGCCGATGCGTCTACTCGGTCAGCGACGACTGGTACCTCGCGCTACGCGAGGCCGGCCTGGCCTACGTGGTGGCGCTCAAGCCGCGCAGCGGTGTCTGGGCCCCGGTCCACCAGCCGCACACCCCCATTGAGGCTGCCCGCGTCCTGACCTGGAAGAATGCCGGTCATCCCGGCGACTGGACGCTGGTGGAGCGTCACTTCCGTGACGGGCACACGGAGACCTGGTGGGTTGCTGATGCCCGCCTGGGCGGCTGCGGCCCCGACGCACCCTGCCGCCTGATCGTGGCCACCACCGACCCAGCCCGGCTGCCGGAGAAGGCCACCTGGTACCTGGTCACCAACCTGCCCCACCCCGACGCTCCCCACGCGCCACCAGCCTGCACCCGTCGGCCGACCTAGCTGAGATCGTCCGTCGCTACGGTCTGCGGCCGTGGATCGAGCAGAGCTACAAGCAGGTCAAGGACGAACTCGGCTGGGACGACTTCCAAGTCCGCTCCGACCGCGCCATCGGGCGCCACCAGACCCTGGTCAACTGCGCCTTCTCCTCCTGCTGGGACAAGTGGTTCGCTCCACCGGGACCCCTGGATGCCGCCGCGCCGGACCCGTGCCCCGGCAACGGGCCAGAGGGGGGCCCAGGCACACCCCACCAGCCTCAACTGCCTTGCCAGCCCAGGGCCTTACGCGCCATCCGTTCCCGGCTCACCCCGCCGTCCCTCAACCGGTGGTGGCTCGCCTGGACGGACAAGGACCCACCCTCAGAGCTCCAGGCGCTGATCGACACGGTCACACCGGAAACGGTCAGCTCGGCGGCGACCCCACCGACGCCCGCCACCTGTGGGTGGAGCCGCCGGACTCGGGCCACGGGACGGGCGGTGGGGTCAACAACAAGAAGGACCCGGTGGAGACGAAGCCGCGTACCGGGGTCTGCTCCGGCGGGGTTGCTCTCGCGGCCGCGCGGCGCGCCATCGTGACTGACTGGGCCGCTGCCCTGAGCGGCAGTGTCGGGCTCGGCTGAACCCGGTCGGCTGCTGTGCCGCGATGCACGGTGCCGTTGGCGTGAGCGCTTGGGGGCACCGTGCATCGCCTTTGGCGTCGGGTCAGGCGGGGGTGATGTTCTCCGCCTGCGGGCCCTTCTGGCCCTGGGTGATGTCGAAGGTGACGGCCTGGCCTTCCTGGAGTTCACGGAAGCCGCTTGCGTTGATGTTGGAGTAGTGCGCGAAGACGTCGGGGCCGCCTCCGTCCTGCGCGATGAAGCCGAAGCCCTTTTCGGCGTTGAACCACTTGACGGTTCCGCTGGCCATGTCTGTGCCTTCCGGTGGATGGCGGGTCCGCACCGCGCGGACCCGGAGGTGATCGTCCTGGTCCTCGGGCACTGCACAGCAAAACGCCCGCGCCACAGCGCGGGCAGGAACTGCGAACCACGACATCTGACAGCGACGTTACACTGCGACTCCCGTTCGTCACCAGTGAGTAAGTGCCACCGGATCAGGCAGCGCCGCGACTTGGGCTGAGCCGTGCGGCACGGACAGCGGACAGTTCCCGCGCTTCTGCTGGTGGAGGAGAGCGGCTGGGGGAGGGGGCGCTGCCGAACTCTGGGTGCAGCTGGCATGTGATGGGGAGTGGACCTGGTCCATGCTGATGGGACGAGGGAGCGCCTGGAGAGGCTGCACGAGATCGCGCGACGGAGCTGATCATCTCGCCGGCCGGTTTGGAACCTCGGCGCGCCTGCCCGCATCTAGTTGTCCGGTGAGGCGGGAGCGGCGGCGCCCGGCCCCGCGGGAGTGGCATCACCCGGGGGAGATCTCGTGTCACGGCGGACAGCGGCGGTCTGCACGGTTGGCCTGGTGATGCTGTTGGGTGCCGTCGCCTGCCGCCAGTGCGACAGCGTCTCGGGAACCCGGATTGCCGCATGCGGAACGCCCCAGCTGAGCTGGAAGATGACCCTTCTCCCGGGCAAGCCGCACAACACGCCGACGGCGATGCTCAGCGCCGCGCACAAGGGATCGAAGCCTTGCACCTTCGACGGTTACCCGGAGCTCAGTGTGTACGTCGGTAAGGGGCCGTCGGCCGACTCCAAGCCGAAGGAGTCCACGCCGGTGCATCTGGTGCTGAAGCCGGGCCAAAGCATCGCGATTCCGGTCTTCTACGATGCGATCGGGTCGCCGTCCGGGTCCTGTGAGGTCATGGCCGAATACAACCCTCGCGTCGACGTACGGCCCCCGCACCCCACGGCGCACGACTACGGCTCTCCCGTGCAACTGACCGATGCGAAGGGGCACCACCGGCGGGCACAGGTGTGTGACCTCGACATGCTGCTGGGAGCACCCCAACTGCACTGACACAAAGCCGGATGAACGGTGTGCATCCGTGCGTCGACCATGCGATCATGACGGCTGCGACCGCTGACCACGGTCTATCGGAAGCCGCCGTACGGCGGCACGGGGGAACGCATCGGGGGTTGCTGTTGCGCGCGGTGAGCGCGGAGCAGGTCATCGGCGGAAGATCACGCGTCGGACTTCGTAGCAGCGTCATGCCTGCTGTCCCATAACAGGCACCTGCCCTTCAAGTCATCGCGCCGTTCGGCCTGCCTCTTGGAGAAATCTGAATGCAGAACCCTGAATCGCTCCGCAGACGAATACGTCTCGGGGCCCTTGCAGAGCGCTGCCCCAGAGCCGAAGCCACCGACCGGCCCCGCTCCCACAGACTCGACCGGCCCGGTGCCCACAGACTCGACCGGCCCGTCCGCCGAGCCCTCGGCTTCGGATACGACGGTGACGGCCGCTGATGACGACACGGAGGGCGATGAGTTCGGGTCCCGCCGCCGGTAGGTATCCGTGGAGCCGTACATGACTCCCGGCGCGTCGCAAACCGCGGCGATCCGCAACAGTACGACGAAGCGAGGGAAACCTTGACTGCGCACCAGAAGCATACGGCGGATGAGTCCGCCATCCTCAAGGTGCTCACGGGCGTCTATGACGCATGGGACGCGCACGACGCCGATGCGTTCGTGGCCAACTACACCGAGGACGCCAGCGCGATCTTGCCCGGGTCCTACCGGAAATCCCGTGACGAGATTCGCGAGAGCATGGAGGCCGGCTTCAGCAGCTTCCTCAAGGGCTCGACCACTACCAACAAGGTGTTGAACATCCGCTTCCTCAACGACGACGCCGCCGTGGTCGTCAGCGAGACGAATGTCATCTTCGCGGGCGAGACTGAGGGGCCGGACGACCGGCTTGCGATCGCGACCTGGGTACTCACCCGGCAGGACGGCAAGTGGCTGCTTGCGGCCTACCAGAACTCTCCCGCTGTTGTGAACATGGGGTGACGCTGCTCTAGGCCTGGCGCCCCCTCGTCTGCCGTTGCGGACGAGGGGGCTTCGGCTCGGCCCAGCCATGGGGAGGCGAGCCTCGATCGCGGATCAGGCTCGAGCATGATCCGCCCGGCTCGATGCGGCGCACGCGGACAGCAATCCGCACGTGACGCAGCTACTGACCTGCCTAAACGCGCTAGGTCGCCGGCATTGCAGTTCAGCGGCACATTTCCGGGATCGGGGCGTCAGACCACCCAGTTCCGCTACAGCCGGGGCTACTGACCGTGCTGGCGTGTTGTCGTCCGGGTGAGGCCGGTTTCGGCGAGACATCCATCGATGAGGTTGCTGCGGTACTGGATCTGGCGGAGGCCTTGCCGAAGAGCGCGCAGCAGGTGGTCAGGATCGGTGAAAGCGGTGTCGGCCTGGCTGCTGCGTCGCAGCAGTGACCAAACGCCCTCGACGTGTCTACGTCGACCGCACCGGCATCCCCTGGCGCTACCTACCCCACGACTTCCCGCCCCACCAGACCGTCTACGGCTACTTCGCCCACTGGGAGGCCGACGGCATCATCGACCACCTCACCGGCCTGTTACGCGGCAAAGCCCAAAGCCTGGGCCGACAACGGCTACAAGACCAAAGCCGTCGAGCACGCCGCCCAGCTCGGCATCGACCTCGAAATCGTCCAGCTCCATGGCCAAGGCGTACTTGAAATCGATGCGGCAGCGCACCGCCTCGGCCACTTGACGGTCCGACAGATCGAGCAGGGACTGCAGCACACAGACGGTGGGCAGCTGGGCGGGCGCGAGGCCGGGGTTCCCGTCGCCGGGTACCAGTTGGCGAAGTCTTCGTCGCGCCACAGCCCGTCCCGCCGGTCTCTCGCCCACATCGCTGTCGTACCGCCCGGGTTGCTCGCCCGCGCCACCTGCGCAGTCAGAGGCGGGACCTGCTCACCAGAACGGGGACGGAGGGACAACGCACACCTCGACAACTGCAGCGGCCTTCGAAGCAGTCCCGAGCATGCCCTCTGACCATGCCCCCGCACCCGAAAACACCAAGATCCCCGACAGGGTCAAGTCAGCGCTGACGTGTGCGGGAAGCGGCCCGGCAGCCGCGGTCACGCCGGCCCAGGTCTGGGCCTGGCCCGTGGTGTCCGCGACGCCGGGGTTCTCCCGGGCTGTTGTCATGCCCCGCAGCGGGTCTCAGAAATCGTCAGCGCCGTTGCGGAGCTCGAAGGTCCAGTAGCCGGTGAGGGCCTTCGCCGGGTCGACGGCGATACCGGCGTTGCCGGGCGCGGTGACGGCGATGACCGTGGAATCGCCCTCCAGCCTGACGGAGAACGCCGACACGGCCTCGTTGTCCTCGTCGACCCCGCCGTCCGACAGCTTCACCAGGGCGTAGGCAGGGTCTCCCGCCTTGAGTACGACCGGCGCGGCCGGCTTGCTCTTGGCGACGGCCGGGACGTCCTGCTGGTGGCTCTTCAGGAGCTGGATGTGCGGCGCACCCGCCAGCCGGCAGGAGTGGCCGGAGGTGTTCCTCGCCGTGAGGACGAGGTGGGTGTAGGGAGGACCATCCTGTGTGGCGGCGGTGACGGTGACGTCCCGCGCGGTGCAGACCCGGGTGGCGGCGTTCGCCTGCTCGCCGGTCGAGCCCGCGGAGCCGCCGGCGTCGGTGGGGTCCGTCGACCCCTTCGATTCCGTCGAGCGTGCCGGATCGGCAGAGCCCGTCGTGCCGGACGCGCTGGTGTGCTCGCTGTCCGCCGCCTTCCCGGTTGCCGAAGAGGTCGCCGCCGGGGCCGACTTGGTCTGCGTGTCGCCCTGGCAGGCGGTGAGGGACAGGGCAAGGGCCGTGGCCGTGGCCGCGGTGGCGAGCAGGGTGGAGCGGTGACGCAGAGTGTTCATGGAGACTTTCCCGTGAGTGGTGTGTGGTGTGTGGTCCGCGGCTCGGTGCCGTCGGCCGAGGTCGTCCTGGTGGCGTTGTGCGGTTATCAGTTGCCCTTGCCCGGCCGGTAGTCGGACGGCAGGGTGTACACGAATTCGCGCGGATCGGCGTGCGCGGGCTCCAGCAGCTCGGGGACGCTGTGATAGCCGAGGGCATACAGGTTCCGGCTGGGGTCCCAAGTGTTGTAGGCGTATATCGCGTTGCGTTTGATGCCCATGTGGGCGCTGGGCATGTTGAGCACGTATGCCGCGCCGTCCGCGCGCTGGTCCCAGGGGCGCTCGTAGGCGTAGACGTGGTTGAAGCGCACGTCGGAGATCGTGCCGTCGTTCATCAGGCGGTAGGCCACGTCGCTGCACGCCTTGTGGGTCTCGGTGTGCTCCAGCCAGCCGGCCGTGAACTTGTGCGACGCGCCGGGGTACTGCGCGGCGAGCGCCCTGACCTTCGCGTCGATCCGGTCGACCAGATGGCCGCTTTCGCCCCGCTCCTGCTGAAGTTGAGGGTGGGGGATGGGCGGAGCGGACCGGGGCCGGGAACCGCGTTGCGCTCGATGGGCCGCCCAGTTGCGCGTCGGCGCCGCCATCGCGCTGGCCGGGGCGCTGACGGTGCGGCGCCAGGGCTCAGAAGTCGCTGGAATCGCCGATGTGGCCGAAGCCGCGTTGGCCAATGCGCGGGCCGGCAGCGCAGGAATGCCGGGACGTCCTCTCCGTACGAACCCCGTCTTCCGGCACGTCCGGGAGCAGGGCTTTCTGCTGTTCCGTGTTCTGACGGCGGGTCAGTGGTCGTTGCTCACTTTCGGGGGACGGCGCGCACGTCCCGCGCCACTTGCGGACCGTCTTCACACCGGCGCCAACAGCCTGCGCGGCACCCGCATTCGACATCCCATCAGCGCACGCCAGGATGATCTGGGCCCGCTCAGCCATGCGCCGGTCCGGCAGCCCAGCCCGGCGCATGCACGGTCTGCCCGCGCTTGCCGTGGCAGATGTCCCTCGCCCAGTCCCCGATCCGGCCGGAGCGCACCTGGGGTGGCTTCTGGACGACCGACCGGAGTCGTTGCTCATCCTGGACGATGTGTGGGCCGTCGAGCAGCTCGCGCCGTTCGTGATCGCAGGTGCTCGTTGCGGGCCTTTGGTGACCACCGGACTCCCCGAGCTCCTGCCTGTGGGTGCGCTTCAAGCGAAGGTCGATCAGATGTCCCCGCCCCAGGCTGGACGAGTACGGATCTTCGGCCTGCCCTCTGTGCGGGAGCAGACGCTGAACAAAGGTGGCCACACCCCGCGGGCCGCGGCCGAAAGGGGCCGGCGGTGTACGTCCGGGTGCGCGGCGTGCTGGGCTGCGCCGAGGCGGTGCCGCGGGGCCGCCGATTGCCTGAGGGCTGTCGCCGACTTGGTAGGAACACACAATCTCGTCCGCTGAGGGATAGCCACGGGTGACTCACCGCGTCGTGGTGGTCGTACAGAAGGGGAGGGTCCATGGAGGCCTCGAGTCACGATGAATTCCGGGAGTTCGTAGCGATGCGCTCAACCGCGCTGCTGCGGCTCGCGGTGCTGCTCACCGGCGGGGACCGGCACGCCGCGGAGGATCTGCTGCAGATCGCGCTGATGAAGGCCTATGGGCGTTGGGCGCGCATCGAACAGCCCGAGGCGTACGTCCGGCAGATCATGTACCGCCAGCAGGTCAACCGCTGGCGGCTGCGCAGACACCACGCCGAGACCACGGTGCCGGTGCTGCCCGAGTCCGGCGGAGAGGTAGGCGCCGGGGCGGACCTGGAGCTGCGGATCGCGTTGTGGGCGGCGCTCGGCCGTCTGTCGAAGCGCCAGCGAGCCGTGGTCGTACTGCGCTACTTCGAGGACCTGCCGGAGGCCGAGGTCGCGGCGCTGCTGGGATGCCCGGTGGGCACGGTGCGCAGCACGGCGCACCGGTCGCTCGCGAAGCTCCGGGCGCTCGTACCGGAGCTCGAGCCCGAAGGGCCTACGGAACAGTTGCTGCCGCTCAGCTACACGGCGAAGGAGATCCAGGGATGACGACAGAGCGGGTGGAGGAGAAGGTCCGGGAGACGCTGCACGCGGTCGCCCTGGACCGGGTGCGGGCGCCGGGGAACCTGGCGCAGCAGGTGGTACGGCGGCGTAGTCGGCGTCGTTTCTCGCAGGCCGTGGGGGCTGCGGTGGCCGTCGCCGCGATCGCTGCGGGGGCGATGCTGGGCCTTGGGGGCGGCGGTGTGGCAGAACAGGGCCGGCCTGTGCAGCCGGCGGCGTCGCCGGAGGGCTGGCACCCGTGGCAGAGCGGCGTGGCGGGAGCCAGCGAGCGGGGTTGTCTGGTGGATGGTTCCGCGCTGTATTGCAGCGGGTCGGAGTATGACGTTGCGAAGTTCGACGCCAACACAGGCGAGCGGCAGTGGACCGTCAAGGTCAATGGCGAAGGCGACGGGAACGACCGCCCGTTCGCCGTGCGCGACGGTGTGGTCTACGCCTACCGCAACCACACTGCGAAGCACCTGCCGAACGGGGACTACGCCGGCGGCACCGATCTGATGGCGGTGGACGCCGCCACCGGCAGGCGGCTGTGGGCGGTCGAGATGCCGCAGGACGACCGCACCGGCCAGGCCGCCATGCTCATCGACGGAGCGGTATGGGCGAACACCCCGTCCCTGCGTACGATGTCGGCCCTCGATCCGCGGACCGGTCAGGAGAAGTGGCGCCACACCTGGGCCAAGGGCGTTGTATGCCAGCGGGCCGTGCTGAGTGGTGTGCCCTACCTCCTGTGCACGCAGGATACCGAGGAAGTGCACGATACCGACGTCGTCCGTCTCGATCCCGCCACCGGAAAGTTCAATAAAGTCATGACCCTTCCCGGCAGGCAGCAGCTGCTCGGGACCTCGGGGGACCGGATGGTCCTGGTCGGAGCCGCGGATACGGCAGGCGACGACCTTCAGCTGACCACCGTCAGCAGCTCCGGGAAGCGGATCTCACTGCCCGGCCAGGTCAAGGGGCACATGGCCAATTGGACTGTCGTTGGTGATCGTCTGATCTCCGTGTCCTGGAAGGGCAAGGCCTCCGCCTACTCGCTGACCACCGGAAGGACTCTGTGGACCGGCCCGGTGGGCGTCACGATGCCCGACAAAAACACGGGGGCGTCCCTCGCGTCTCCCGTGGCGTCGGCGAGGCAGCAGATCGTGTACTTCTTCAGCCCGTCCGGGGACCTGTCCGGCCTTGACCTGCGCACGGGTAAGCAGCTCTGGCACGGTCACGTCGACACCGGCAAGCCGCAGCACGGCTTCACGGACGCGCCTCAACTCCTGCTCTATGAGGATGTGCTGATCGCCAGGAACGGCAGCAAGATCTTCTCCCTCCTGCCGCGGGTCGGCGGCTGACGCGAGGGACGACAGGCCGGGGCGGCACCTGCGCCCCGGCCGACGGCCCTGCGCGGAGCCGACCCGCGGCACGGACCAGCGGAAGGTCTCACCGGCGGCCCGCGCACGCCCTGGACCGTCCCTCGCACCGGCTCGGGGCGCTGCGCCGGTACGAGAAGGGTCTGATCGCGGCATGGATCCGGAGATGGGATACGCGAGAGAGGCCTACAGCCTGCTCTGCGGGGACAAGCCGCCAAGTCCAGGACTATTCGCTCCTCGTAACACACCCTCATGAATGGTCCGCGACCCAGCGGACCACGCAATAGCGACTTCGGCCCCTGGGATCCCCAGGGGCCGAAGTATTTCCCGCCCTTGCCAGCGGCACGCCGGATCAGCGGTCACCCGCGGCGTGAGGCCCGGGCGCGTGCATCCCGCCCGCGCGCACCTGGTCCGCAGCCAGTCAGCTGCGGCAGCAGCCCGCCTCGCCGGTGTCACCTGGAGGTCCTCGGACAGGGCCCGACCAGCTCCTCGATCAACCGGTTGTCCACGCCCTTCGCCGGCCCAGCTCCGTCGGCTCGACGGCCTGCTGTTGGGTCGCGTTCTCACTGAGGTGTTCTCAGAGGCTGAGTTCAACGTCTATGCAGGATCGGGCGTGGACTACTTCGAGTATGCGCGGCCTTCGCCGGTAGGGAGTCACACCGGGTCCGGTAGGTCCATGAGCGCGAGTTCGGCAGGGTCGACCACGGCGGTGATCTCCGTGATGTGGCCGTCGGCGACAGTGAAGGCCAGGAGGGAAAGCGGGGTGCCCTCCTCGCTCCAGGAGATGACGCCGGGGCGGCCGTTGACGGTCGCCGCACGTCCTCGTGCCGCGCTGCCGGCCACTCGCGCGCGGGTGGCGACTTCGGTGGCCCCGAGCGTGACGAACGTGCCGTTCGGGGAGTGGACGGTGAACTTCACTTCGGGGTGGAGAAGCTGCAGCAGCTGCTCGAACCGACCGTCGCGGGCCGCCGCCAGGAAGGCCTGGACCACCTCGTGTTGTTGTCGTCCGGCGCTTGCCGGCCGCTGGGCGGCTTGTACCTTCCTGCGGGCGCGGCTGGCGAGCATTTTGGTTGCGTCGGCGGACTTGCCGAGAATGGTGCTGATCTCGCCGAAGGACACCGCGAACACGTCGTGCAGCACGAACGCCAGTCGTTCGTCAGGGCGCAGTGAGTCGAGGACCGTGAGAAGCGCGAGGCCGACGGAGTCCCCGAGTGCCACGAGGTCTTCCGGAGCAGGAGCGTCGTCGAGCGTCACGGTGAATTCGGGTAGCTGGTCGTCGAAGGAGACTACTGGGCGCGTCCGGCCTGACCGCAGGACATCGAGGCTGATGCGGCCGACCACGGTGGTCAGCCAGCCGCCGAGGTTGTCGATGGTGTCGGTGTCCTGGCGGGAGAGACGCAGCCACGCCTCTTGGACCACGTCTTCCGCATCGGCATGTGATCCGAGCATGCGGTAGGCGACGGCGCGGAGCCGGTCACGATGGGACTCGAAGGCGTCGGCGATCGGGTCCGCGGGATGGGTGCCGGCCATGTTGTTACCTCCCTGGAAGCTGCTCCGTCATAGGGATGACGCGCACAGGCGCTGCAAGGTAACCCGATGAAGGAGAGCACTCCCACATGGAAAACCGGCTCAAGAACAAGGACACGAACGACCCAGATGTGTGGACCGCGATCCAGCACCTGCAGAAGGCGATCGCCGCCGGGGGCCTCGACCCGAAGCTGCTCGCGCTGGTCCACCTGCGCGTCAGCCAGATCAACAGCTGCTCGGCGTGCGTCTACGCCAGTGTCGCCGGGGGGAAGAGGGCCGGTGACACCGACGAGCGGCTGCACAACGTAGCGGCGTGGCGGGAGGCGCCGTTCTACACCGATGCGGAGCGCGCGGCACTGGCGCTGGCCGAGGCCGCCACCCGGTTGCAGGATGGTGCGCAGGGCGTCTCCGACGAGATCTGGGAAGAGGTCAACGCCCATTTCACCGAGGAGCAGATCGGCGCGATCAACCTGGAGATCGCGCTGACCAACTTCTTCAACCGGATCAACCGCACCATCAAGGAACCGGCCGGCAAGAGCTGGGGCTGAGCCCAGCGGGGCTCTTACCCACTGAGGCTTTCCCAGCGAAATGATCTTCGGGTGGGCCGCGAGGCCGGCCAGGCGTGAAGCCCCTGGTAGGACTGGCATGCCAAGATCATGTCCGCTCGAACCAGAGGCCGCTCACGTCAGGCCGACGCGGTGACCGCTCGGCCGAGGTGCCGGGCGAAGAACCGGACCGCGCTGTCGGCCTCGAACCGGGGCAGTTCCTTGTGCCTGCCCGCGTTGGCGTGCAGGGTCTTCTCCTTCGAGGTGAAGGCGTCGAACAGCGCGAGACCGGCCTCGCGCGGGATGTGCTCGTCGTCCCACTGCATGTCGAACTCGATCGGGATGGTGATCTGCTTCGCCTTCTCGGCCAGGACGTCGGGCCAGTGCTGGCCGAAGACCGCGGCCGTGATCCTGGGTTCGGCTGCCACAAACGGTATTCCGATCGCGGTACCCATGTTGATGCCCCAGTAGCCGACCGGACCGTCGGCGCCGATCTCCGGAAGTTCCTGGAGGGCGTCCAGAGCTATCTGCCACTCGGGCACGGCAAGGTCGGCCAGGTGGGCGTTGTAGCGGACGACGATCGGGCCTTCCGGCTCGCCCGCCGCCCTCGCCCGGAACAGCTCGGCGATCTCTTGCTCGTCGTGTGCCATGCGCGGCCGGTCGCCGTGACCGGGCGCGTCGATGACGGCGACGTGGAATCCGCAGCCGTTCACGAGGAGCTGGGCGCGGCCCGCCATCGCGGGGTGCTTCTTGTGGTTGCCGCCGCCGTGGCCCATCAGGATCAGGGGCGCGTGATCGGCTGTGCTGGATGCGGGCGACCAGAGGACACCGGGGATCTCGCCCACGGTGAAGTCGCGCTCGACCATGCCGCTGGAGGACGACTCGGCGGTGAACTGCAGAGAGTGCATTAGATGTTGCCTTTCGGAAGTGCCTTGATGTCGAGGCGCTCCCGGCGACACCTACGTCAATCGCCGGCCGTGATGGAAAGGGGGAGCACCCACGTCGATACAGCGTTCACGGGTCTCACCTCCTCGGGCGGTTTCACGGTCGGCTGCAAGCTACCAACTTGATCATCATCCCTTCAACCCATTTCCCTGCCACGTGATCACGACTTCAGACAGGCCCTGGCAGCGACGGACAGTTGGGTGACCCGCAGGTGCCACTCCGTGATCGCGTCGCCCGGCTTCGCGCCGTCCTTGTACAGCTCGGGGCCGCTGTTGCCCTTGTCGGTGGCGGCGTACGCGAAGCCCTCCTCGGCGACGACCGTCTGACCGTGACTCTCTACGTCACCGGGGACGAGGCCGGGTACGACGCCGAGTCGCTCACCGCCCTGTACCGGGCCGCCCAGGAGGCGCTCACCAGCGCCCGCCGACACGGGCGGGCGGCCCGCATCGACGTCACGGCCGCCTACGGCGAGTCCACGGCCCGGCTGGTCGTCGCCGACAACGGGCAGGGCTTCACCACCGCCCCGACCGCGCGTCCGAGCGACACCGGCTTCGGGATCGGCGGTATGCGCGAGCGGGCCGAACTCCTCGGCGGGCGCGTCGACACGACGACCGCGCGGCTCCCCGGGCAGCCAGCGGAGCGGTGGTCACCGTCACCGTCCCGCGCAGCCCGATGCTCGCGGGGAGCGTCGGATGAGCGGTCCCGAGGATCTCGGTGCGCCGGTGCGCGTCCTGGTCGTCGACGACCAGGAGCTCGTCCGGGAGGGAATCGCCTCGCTGCTGGGTATCCAGCCGGGCATCACCGACGTCGCCACCGCGTGCGACGGTCCGCAGGCCGTCGAGGCCGCCGTCACCCACCGGCCGGATGGCGCCCTGGTCGACGTCCGGATGCCCGGCATGGACGGCATCGACACCACCGCCGTCCTTGCCACCCGGTTGCCCTCCTGCCGAGTCGTCATGCTGACCACCTTCGGCGACCAGGATTACGTCGCCTGCGCGCTCAGGGCCGACGCCGTCGGCTGCCAGCTCAAGGACTTCCCCTCCGCCGAACTCGCCCGCTCCGTATGCCTGGTCCACGCCGGTGTCGCTCAGCTCGACACCTCAACGGCGAAGATCGAAGGGACGCGGGGGAAGCTGAAGCGACTGGGCGACGTCTCCATGCAGGTCTCGCACGAGGCGATCTACCTCTCGCTCTGCGACCCGCGCCGCTGCCAGGCGATCGATCGCAGTCTCACGCAGTGGCTGCGGATCGCGCGGCCCATGCGCCGGCCCAAGGTCGCCCGTCGGCCCGTCGGCCCGTCGGCCCGTCGGGTGAGGCGTGATCCGCGGCGTGGTGTCCATCAGTGCCTGTCCCGCTGAGGTCGAGGACCGTAAGATGCCTGGTCACCGGGAGGGCGACCTTGTGATGGGCGCACGGCCCTCAGCGGTCGCGACGCTCGTCGAGTGCACCAGCGTGTACACCGCCATCGTCGCGTTGCCCGACGGCCTCAAGGCCGAGCAGGTCGCACCGCACCTCACGCGCAGCCTCCTCGGCATCCCGTCCCAAATGCGGCGGACGCTCACCTGGGACCGGGGCTGCGAGATGGCCGAACACCAGGCCGTTACCGCGCAGAGGGGTATGCCGATCCATCTCTGCAAGCCGCGAAGCCCGTGGCAGCGCGGCACCAACGAGAACACCAACCGGCTGTTGCGGCAATACCTGCCCAAGGGCGCGGACCTCCCCACGTTCAGCCACGCCGACCTCGATGCCATCGCCCACGAGTTCAACCACCATCCCCGCAAGACGCATGGCTACCGCAGTCCGGCAGAGGTCTACGCTGACCTCCCGAACAGCGGTGATGAGTTGAGCGCTTGGGCTCGTCAGGTTTTTGAAAGTTCGTCACGCTACACGTAGTAGACGCACCACCTGACCCGTGACAACGAAGATGGATCAGTTGTCAGTGAAGATGGACTGACGACGTTTTATGCCAATGAAGTTGGACCGAGAGCGGGAGTGGCGGATCAGCACTCCTGCTGTGTGGTGGATCCCCGCTTTCCGTGACCGGGGATCCACCACACAGGTGGGAGCGCTGTGAACCGCCGTCACTGCGGCCGCAGGTCAAGGACGAGGTCACGCGGCAGACCGTGGGTGTCGTGGAGGTAGTGGAAGTCCTCCTCGCTCAACGGTCCTCGGAATCGGGGGCGGGCCAGTACCTGCCGGCCGCGCTCCAGGAGCCGGCTGAAACGGCGCTCCTCCTCGAGCAGCACCTGGCGCACGACGTCCGGATCTCCCTTCTGGCGGAAGCGGTCCAGGGTGTGCTGGATCAGCTCGCCCGGCAGGTCTCCAAGACCGCACGACGGATCGTCCCGCAGCAGCACGGTGAGTACCCGACGTACCAGGCGGCGCAGCACGTAGCCGCGGCCGGTGTTGGCCGGGCTCACCCCGTCGCCAATCACCACGATGGCCGAGCGCAGGTGGTCGCAGACCAGCCGCAGCGAAGATTCGTCCAGCTGCCACAAAGCCGGCACGATCCGGCGCCAGGGGTCGAAGACGTCGCACTCGAACACCGACTGCCGGCCCTGCAGCAGCGAGGCCAGCCGTTCCAGGCCGAGTCCGGTGTCGACGTTGCGCTGAGGGAGCGGCACGAGTGAACCGTCGAAGACCCGTCGATGGCGCATCATCACGTGGTTCCACACCTCCACCCAGCGGTCGTCACCGGTCGGCGTCGACTCCGGCAGGGTGTCGCCGGTCCACAAGAAGATCTCCGAGTCTGGGCCGCATGGGCCGGTCGGTCCGTTGGACCACCAGTTGTCCTCGACAGTGAGTTCCACCGGCACCCCGCGCTCCTGCCACAGCTCCAGGGAAGCGGTGTCCAGGCCGGTCTGGTGATCGCCGCCGAAGACCGTGACATGGAGCAGCCCCGGATCGATTCCGAGCCCCTCGGTGAGCAGTCCGTAGCCCCAGTCGAGGCTCTGCGGTCCCTCGTAGTCGCCGAGCGACCAGGTGCCGAGCATCTCGAAGACAGTCAAATGGGTTTGATCGCCGACCTCTTCGAGGTCCGTGGTACGCAGACAGCGCTGCACATTGACCAGCCGCTTGCCGAGGGGGTGCGGGCGCCCCTCCAGGTACGGGGTGAGCGGGTGCATGCCCGAGGTGGTGAACAGCACCGGGTCGCCGGGAGGCGGCAGCAGGGTCGAGCCGGTGATCCGGCGGTGGCCGCGCTCCTCGAAGTACTCGACGAACGTGCGGACGATCTGATCGGTGTTCATGGGTGGCTCCTTCGCTGGCGCAGCGTGGAGGCACCGGACAACGGGTCCGCACGATCATCGGAACCGGGGCGGGAACACCATGGAACCATCGGCAGACCGTTTCCGGTCGCCGGTGGGAAGTGGGAAGTACGTCAGGCGGCGGCAACCGGCGAGCTGGTCGCTCGCGCGGTCGCGGTGATGCTTCGGCCGGTGACGTTCATAGCGCCGAGGCTAACGCGCCCAGTGCCCCAGGGCCACACAATTTCCGGCTTGGACGTCCTGGCGAAACCCTCCAACTGATGCCTGGGACGGACGGATGGCCTGGGATCGCTCCACGTCGACAGACTCGCCTCCGACCTGGGGCAGTCCATCTTCACTGTCACGAACTGCCGTCGGTCCGACCTCGATGACCACTGGTCCGACTTCGCCGTCACAGGTCACCACCCGGCAAGCCGCGTACCGCCGGTCGCCGCTCAGCCCGCGCCCACGCTGCGGGCGACCCCGACCCATGGGGGCGGCCAAGGCCTCCAGGGGGCCGCGCAGCTCACCCGCCCAGACCCGTCAACCCGCCCGCCGAGCAGGATCGTTGACATCCGATGCGGACCAGCTCACGGAGGCCGCTTGATCGTTCGGCGGACTCCGGTCCGTCGCCCTGAGCAGTCACAGTTGCCCAGCTCTGCCGGGCGCTCCAAGGAGTTCAACAGCATCGGGCAATGTGTGAGAGTTGACTCTCACACATTGTGAGAGAACACTCTCACAACATGGAGCGTGGGAATCGCCTGGGCGATATCGAGATCACTGACCCGAAGGCCATGCGAGCGTTGGCGCACCCAGTACGGCTTGCGATCCTCGAGCGTCTGCAACGGCACGGGCCAGCGACGGCGACGCAGTTGTCACCGGATGTCGGAGCCACCCCGTCCGTGACCAGCTGGCATCTGCGCCACCTGGCGGGCTTCGGGCTGGTCCGCGACGCCGAGGCCGGAACGGATCGCCGGGAGCGGCGGTGGGAGGCTGTGGCACGGGGGTTCAGATTCGAGATGCCGGAGGACGAAGAGGGTCAGTCCGCCGCACGGGTGCTGTCCATGGAGATGTTCACCCGCTCCGCCGGCCTGCCGCATCGGTGGGTGACCGAGACCGAACCTGGACTCGATCAGGTGTGGCGCAAGCCAGCGGGGCTGGCAAACACCCGCGTAGTGGTGTCCCCCGAGGAACTCGCGGCCATCGAGGACGCGATCGAAAGCGTCCTCGCGCCCTATGTGACGCGCGACCCGGCGCAGCGGCCGAGCGGCAGCCGCGGCGTCCGGCTGTTGCGCTACGTCCTGCCGGAGGCCGCCGAGGAGCGCACGGGCGATTCGGCATGAACTCCCCACAGAACCCGGCCCCCTCGATATCACTGTGGCGGAATCGGCGCTTCGTTCGCTTCTGGGCCGGGCAGTCGGTTTCGCAGTTCGGCGACCGGATCTCCGAACTGGCGTTACCTCTGATCGCTGTGGCGGCGCTGCACGCCTCGGCCAGCCAGGTCGCATGGCTGACCGCGCTTGCCTGGGCCCCGAATCTCCTCGCGATCGTGCTAGGCGCCTGGGTCGACCACCGCGTCCACAAGCGGCGCCTGATGATCCTCGCCGATCTGATACGCGCGTGCGTGCTGCTCACCCTGCCCGCCGCATACCTGTTAGGCACCGTGACGCTTCTCCAGCTGTATGCCGTGGCTCTGCTGACCGGTGCCGCAGCGGTGCTGTTCAACACCGCCTACCCGCCCTTCTTCGCCCACCTCGTGCCACGCTCGTCCTACGTCGACGCGAACAGCAAGCTCAGCGCCGGGCGATCCGCTTCCTACGTCGTCGGCCCTGCCGTTGGCGGTGCACTCGTTCAGGTCCTGACCGCGCCCGTCGCTGTGATCGCTGATGCCCTGTCCTTCCTGGCGTCGGCCGCTCTGCTCGGGCGGATCCGGGTCGACGAACCAGCCATCGCCGCCGATGAGACGGCAGGACCTTCGCTGCTGCGACAGGCCGGAGAGGGGCTGGTCTTCGTCATTCGTCACCCGGTACTGCGGGCGAGCCTCGGCTGCGCGACGACCCTCAACTTCTTCACTTTCGTGTCAGGCACCGGCTTAACCGTTCTGTTCGCCGACCGGGTGCTCGGCCTTTCCGCAGGGACCATCGGGCTGGCGTTCGGAATCGGATCAATCGGAGCTCTCGCGGGTGCGGTGATAGCCCCGAAGGTCTCGCGATGGATCGGCGTGGGACGCAGCATTGCGGCAGGCGCCGTACTTTTCCCGGCCCCTATCGCCGTCGCCGCCACCGCGAGCGGTCCCACATGGGCCCGCGCCGGGGCCCTGGGAGTCGCAGAGTTCCTCGCCGGAATCGGCGTGATGCTGTTCGACGTCAACCTCAACTCCCTGCAAGCTGCGGTGATACCAGACGGCATGCGCAGTCGCGTGGCCGGCGCCTACAGCACCGTGAACTACGGCATACGCCCCATCGGCGCCATCGTCGGAGGTATGCTCGCCGCCCTCATCGGACTCAGGACCACCCTGATCACGGCCGCCGTCGGAGGAGCGCTGTCGCTGCTCTGGCTGCTCCCCTCACCGATACCGCGTATCCGCTCCCTGGCTCCGGACGGTTCACTCGTCGACGGCGGCACCGAGGCAGACAGCCGACCGGTACCTCAATGACACATAGGTGAAGCTCCCGGCCGCCCAGCACCTCCAAGAAGTCGAAAGCCGCTGTCCAGGCTTAGAAGCGGGTACTGACAGGCGCTCAGCCTTCGTCGTCGGCGTCGTCCTCGACGGCGTCCGGGTCCGGGAAGGGGCGCAGGCCCTGACCGGGGCCGCCTGCCTTGATGTTGAACAGGTAGCGGTACGGGCCGCTGGAGGACCTGACTCGCAACAAGGTGAACCTGACCAAGGTCACCACGCACTGGCCGGACATGCTGCGGGTCGCCGGCTCGCTGGTGACCGGGCAGGTCCGCGCGTACGACCAGCTGCGGATGTTCGGCCGCGAGGAGGCGTGGGTCGAGTCACCGCCAGCGGGCGTTCTTCCGCCGCGTTCAGGGCGAGCGAGGCTGCTGCCGCCTTTGACACACGCGGACGCCAGTCAGTCCGGGGACAGCTCCTGTTCCGTCCAGATGGACTTGCCCTCTCGGCTGTAACGCGTCCCCCACCGCAGGACGAGCCGGGCAACGATGAGCAGCCCGCGCCCGCCTTCGTCGTCGTCCGCGCTGTGGCGCGGGTGGGGGGCAGTGTGGCTGGCGTCCGCGACCTCGCACACGAGGGTGCGGTCACGGATGAGCCGCAGGAGCAGCGGA
Source organism: Streptomyces sp. NPDC086549 (assembly GCF_044746205.1). Classification (NCBI taxonomy): domain Bacteria; kingdom Bacillati; phylum Actinomycetota; class Actinomycetes; order Kitasatosporales; family Streptomycetaceae; genus Streptomyces; species Streptomyces sp. NPDC086549. Next base: position 25,257 of record NZ_JBIVBS010000014.1, read on the forward strand.
CCCTCGGCGTACCTGACGGCGTTCGTGACCAACTCGCTGACAACCAGCTCGGTGGAGAACACGAGGTCTTCCAGGCCCCAGTCGGTCAGCCGGTCGGCGACCAGCTCCCGCGCGCGTCCGGCGGAGACCGGCTCAGCGGGCAGACTCCAGGCGGCGACGCTGCGGCTGTCGAGCTTGCGGGTGCGGACCAGCAGGAGAGCCGTGTCATCCGTGGTGGTGCTGCCGGGGAGGAGTTCGGAGATGACGCGGTCGCAGAGGTCCTCCAGGGAACTCGCGTCTTTGCTGAGGGCCTTCCCCAGTATTTCCAGTCCCTTGTCGATGTCCCGGTCGCGCAACTCGACCAGTCCGTCGGTGAAGAGGGCCAGCAGACTGCCTACGGGCAGTTCTACCTCGAGGGATTCGAAGGGCAGCCCGCCAAGGCCCAGCGGTGGGCCGGCCGGCAGGTCCGGGAAGCTGACGCGCCCGCCGGGCTCCACGATCGCGGGCGGCAGGTGGCCTGCGCGTGCCATGGTGCAGCGCTGGGACACAGGGTCGTAGATCGCGTAGAGGCAGGTGGCCCCCGCCGCGACATCGTCATCGGCTGCTCCGTGAGGGTCTGCACCGGCCTCCGCCGACTGCACCACGAGGTCGTCCAGCCGTTTGAGGAGTTCGTCAGGGGGGATGTCCATGGGGGCGAGGGCACGCACGGTCGTACGCAGCCGTCCCATGGTGGCCGCCGCGTGGAGCCCATGCCCCACGACGTCCCCGACCACGAGCCCGACGCGCGCACCCGAGAGCGGGACGACGTCGAACCAGTCGCCGCCCACGCCGCTCAGATCGTCCGTCGGCAGATAGCGATGGGCTACTTCGACCGCTGAGTTCGGCGGGAGGTACTGCGGCAGAAGCTGCCGCTGAAGAGTAAGGGCCGCAGTGCGTTCGCGCGTGTAGCGGCGGGAGTTGTCGATGGACATCGCGGTCCGGGCGGCGAGCTCGTCCGCCACCGCAACGGCAGCCTTGTCGAAGATCCCCGACCCGCTGTGGCGTACGAACGTGACGAGGCCGAGGGCGCTGCCCCCGGCGCGCAGCGGCACGATCAGCGTGCCGTCCTCGAGCGCGAGCCCGCCCGAGGCGAGGCTGCGGTGCTGCGGCGAGCCGCTCGCGTACTCCACCGGATGCGGCCGGCGGCTCGGTGACCCCACGGGGTCCGCCGGGCCGGCAGGTCCGGCCGAGTGGGAGGATACGCGGACCAGCTCGATGCCCGCCGGGCCCCCGATGTCCGGCATCTCACCGTCCAGTACGGCCGGAGCGAGGTCCACGTCGACGAGGTCGGCGAAGTCGGGAACCGCCACCGCGGCCAGCTCGTCCGCCGTGGCGATCACGTCCAGCGTGGTACCGAGGCGACGGCCGGCCTCGACCAGGAGATTGAGCTGACGCTGGGCCTCGTGTCGGTCGGAGATGTCGAACGCGTCCTCGCACACCCCGAGCACTTGGCCGTCCGGGCCCTGCAGCCGGTAGTACGAACAGGACCACACGTGGTCTTTCCCGGGGTCGCTGGGCTGCTGTCCGCGGAAGTGCAGGTCGATGATCGGCTCTCCGGTGTCCAGCACCTGACACATGACCTCGCCCAGCGTTTCCGGGTAGCCCGGTGTCACAAACCTCCCGCCCGGGTACAGCTCATCGGCCAGCCGGCCCCGGACCGCGCCGAGTGGCAGCCCAAGCTCCGCCTCGGAGGCGGCGTTGCACCAGACGAGACGCAGCTGGGTGTCGTAGATGGCGAAGCCCAGGGGCGACTGGGTGGCCAGCCCGTCCAGCATGGCCAGCCGGGACTCCCACTCCCCGAGCCGCCCGCGGTCGGCCGCCACGAGGACCCGCTGCCCGGGTCCGGTCCCGGACAGGTCACAGGCCGCGGTGACGAGTCGCAAACGGTGGCCGTCACGGTGGACGGCGACCTGTACGTCGCGCTTCGGGAAGGGCAGGACCGACGCACCGGTGGGCTGCTCGGCCGAGGCGGAGGAGTGTACGGGTTCGGCGTAGCACTCGGACTCGACTTCGGATGTGGATGGCGATCCGGGCCGGGTCTCGGCTGTGGACAACAGGAACATGCCCACGGGACGCCCGACGATCTCGGCCGGCCGGTATCCGAGAAGCTCCTGTGCCGCGCTGCTCCAGCCGATCACGATGTCCTGGGCGTCGACTACGAATGTGGCAGCCCTCGTCACGTCCAGTGGGCCACGGAATTCGGCGTCCCCGATCGCTCGTCCCGCGTAGCTCATGACGCCCTCACCGGCCTGCCTCATCAGGTCCAGAGTCCGCCTGATGCTGATGTTGCGCAAGCGATCGGATCCGCGGTAGCCGGGCGGCTCTGTCTGCCGGCGACGGCGGGTCGAGGTGCCGCCCGCCGCAGAATGGGACCGAGATCCATCTCCTTGTCGCCGACGACAGTGGGAACGTGTGCCGCGGGCCGAGTGGCATCATCGAGTCCAGTTACGGCGTGCATGTCGTCGCCGAGGCCTGGGGCGGGCGGAGCGCGGTGCTGCCGCCCGGCGGCTCGGCTCGGACGTCAATGCGGGAAGCGGTACGAGCTGGCCGGCCGCGTTGTCGGCGGCAAGTCTCTGCCGCCACCTTCTTCGCTCGAGCCGGTGACCCGCCGACCTGCTGGGCCAAGCGACTGCCGACAGTCTCGACGAGTACCGGCTGGGCCGTTTCGTCCCCGCAGCCGCCGCTCTCTGTCCGCGTCCCCGCCACGCAGCCCCGCGGGTGATGTCCACGGCAGGCTAGCCCGCCTCGCCGCCCACCCGGACAAGCGATCGTCCGCCTCGGGGGTGTCGGCTGTGGTACCGGTGCCCGCACCGACCTCGTCCTGCACCAGTTGTGGCCCATGGCCGGATCCGGCCGGATCCGGCCGGATCCGCGCCGTCGACGCCGTGCTGACTGTGCTCATGGTCTTGCTGCCGTTCGTCCTTGTATGGGCCAGCGCCATGCCGGGGCTGATGATCACGTCTGTTTGGGCCGCCGTCGTGGCCGGCTGCCAAGCAGCACGGGTCCGCGATTGCGTTCCTCACCGCCCCATTCGTCCTGGCCGGGATCGGTATCGGGGCCATGGAGACCGCGTAGTCCTACGCTGTCGCCGCGCTCGCCCCGAAGGACCTGCACGGATCCGCCTTCGGCTCGCTCGCCACCGTCTCGCTCGGCAACCATGCCGCGTCGACTGTTGTGGGCATCTTCTGGTCCGACCTCTCGCCGACAGCCGCTTTCACCTACGTCAGCGCGCGGATGGCTCTCGTCCTGGTCGCACTGCCGATCGCTTTCGCGTAGGAGCAGGTCTGGGCGGGTGCCGGCATGCGGGTCTGGGATGGTGGTGCGATGTCGTCGTCTACGGTGCCGGCCAGTGAGCCCGGCGGCCCGCATCAGCCGTGCAACACGTCGGCGGCCGCAGGTCGTGCCCTCGCGCTTGAGGACAGCGTGGACGCCGGGGGCACCGCAGGTGCCACGGCACTGCTCGTGCACGACGGTGATCTGCTCGGTCAGCTGCGCGTCGCGCACTGCCCGTGGCCCCAAGGCGCCGGTGCGGTGGGCATAGAAGGCGGCACGGGAGACCTTCAACAGCTCGCACGCCCGTTTGACGCTGTGCCCTGCCTGCTTCTCCGCCTCGATGAACGGGTGCACGCTCACCGGGTCTCCTTCGCGAAGAAGGCTGTGGCCCGCTTGAGGACCTCCACGTCCTCCCGCAAGCGCCGGTTCTCCCGCCGCAGCTGGGCCAATTCCTCGCGCTCGCTACTGGTCAGTCCGTCCCGTTCGCCGTTGTCGACCCCAGCCTGCTTGCCGACCTTGATGCCTCCTCCGGCTTCTCCGCTCACGGACAAGTCATCCTGGAGGACGCGCGCATTGAAGGCTCGGTCGATTTCGCCAGGGCCCGGTTACACAACCCGGTAGGCGAGACGCTGTCAGCGCGCCGACTCCACGTCCTGGGCCGGATCTACTTCGGCGGCCTGACCTCGGAAGGACAAATCGTCCTCATCGACGCCACCGTGGGCGCCAGTGTCGAGTTTCACGAGGCCCGCCTGACCAATCGGTCAGGCAGCACCCTGACCACTTGGGGGCTGACGGTCGGCGGCGCACTCGACTGCTGCGAGGGCTTCGTCTCTCACGGCCGGGTCTCTCTCACCAGCAGCCGCATTGCATCAGCGCTGTGTCTGGCGGGCGCGACCATGGTGGGCTCGTTGTCGCTGAAGAAGATCAGGGCCAGTTCGGTCAAGACTGATGACCGCACGCTGCTGCGCGGCCCTGTCGACTTTCGGCATGCCCATGTTGAGGTGCTTGCTGATGTCCCCGCGCGTTGGCCTGACGATCTGCGGTTGGACGGGCTGGTGTATGACCACCTGGAGACAGCGCTGCCCCTCCAGGGCCGGCTTGCCTGGCTGGGCAAGGAGACGCTCGGATATCTGCCGCAGCCCTACGAGCAGCTCGCCGCCACCTACTCCCGTCACGGACATGACGTCGCAGCGCGTGGGGTCCTGCTGGCCAAGTGCCGTCGTCATCGCAGAAGCCAGCCAGCCGCTCTCCGTGTCTGGGGCCACGTCCAAGACTGGACGGTGGGCTACGGTTACCGCCCCGTCCGTGCCGCAGGATGGCTCCTGCTCTTACTGCTGATCGCCTCCATCGCCTTTGGTGTCCATCATCCGCCGGCGGTGAAGGCAAACGAAGCGCCGCCGTTCAATTCCTTCCTCTACGCGCTGGACCTGCTGGTGCCTGTCGTGGGGTTCGGACAGGAGGAGGCCTTCCGTCCGGCCGGCTGGCAGCAGTGGCTGGCAGCGGCTTTGATTGCCGCTGGATGGGTGCTGGCGACCACCATCGCTGCTGGCCTTGCCCGTACGCTCTCCCGACGGTGACCACACGTTTGGTGCACCATCCCGTTTGGGTGCAGCTCTTCCGCTGGGAAGATCTTGAATCATGTTGTGAGGTAGTCGGCTCTGGTGTCGATCCAGACGAAGGCGACGCCGGCGGCCCACGCGAGGAGAAGACGGGTCTTCTCCGGGTAGCTTGGTGATCAGTCAGCTGGTGGCGGGTCAATCCCGAGCACGGGTAGGCAGTCGCCAACGGCGACGAGATGGATGTCGTCGCGCCGCCGCTTGATCCACTGCTCGCGGGTCAGTCTCCACTGTTTGATCTCTGCCGGCTCGCCACGCCGGGTGTCCCAGGTGACGCCGTTCGGCACGTACCCCAGAGCCTGGGAGACACGGTTCGAGGCGTGGTTGTCGAAGAAGGCATCGCTGCTCGCCTCACGGGCCCCCAACCCATCGAAGGCCAGATGCAGCACCGCCTGCCGCATCTCCTTGCCCAAGCCGCCGCCCCGCACGTCCGGGCTGAGCCAGGAAAAGGTGTGGACCGTACCGAACGTGGCGAAGTCGGTGCCGATCAGATCCTGCATGCCCACCGGCTCGCCGTTGATGACCACGACGAAGTACAGACGCCAAAAGCTCGCGCTGACCCGGCCCCGGCCACGCCACACCGCCTGCAGCCAGCCCCACTCGCGCTCCGGGCTGTCCTCATACAGGGACATCGGATCGTCGAAGGGCCACGGGGGCTGCGTGACCACGCCCTTGCGAACCGTCGGGACCAGGCGCTCCAGGAGCTCATCTGTCGCCCCCAGCAAGGACAGACGGGGTGTGTGCACCTGCATGTTCAACGGGGGATATGCAGACAAAGGCGAGGCAGTCATCGGCATGGGCGCAACCCTAGGGGCCGGCCAGCACGGCGCGCATCACATATTCGAGGTGCGGCTCCTCTGAAGGGAACGTGAGCGGAGGCAACTCTGATGGGCTCGTTGTTCGAGGAATTGGAGGCCCGGGAGGCGGTTGCCCGGGCGCGGGTGGAGGCACTTGAGCCGCAGATCGCGGAGCTGACGGCGCGTCTGGAGGCCGAGCAGGAGACGTGGTCGCGGTTGCGGGTGACGCGGGAGACAGTGGCCGAGGTGGTCGCGGAGACGTCCAGTTCGGTCGGGGTATCGGTCACAAAGCAACCGGTGGAGCCGACGGTGGCCGGTGATCAGCCGGTGCGGATGGTCGGGGCAATCATGGTGCCGCGCTGGCGGGAGGGGCTGTCGGTGGATGTGTTACGACATCGCCTGGCAACTGCCGCCCCTGGAGCTGGGGTTCGGCTCGGGCCGGACGTGCCGGTGGCGGCTGGAGGGGTGGCCGCCGCGGCCGTGCGAGCCATCATCGGGCCCCGGTCACGGAAACGCCGTGACCGGGGCCCCAGGATCAGCTACCGCGGAAGGTGCCGACCGCCGCTAGTTCCGGTACCGGAACACGATCCGGCCGCGCGTCAGGTCGTACGGCGGGAGCTCCACCAGCACCCGGTCTTCCAGCATGATCTTGATGTAGTTCTTGCGGATCTTCCCGCTGATGTGCGCGAGCACTTGGTGGCCGTTCTCGAGCTCCACGGTGAACATGGCGCTGCGCAGGCACTCGACGACCTTGCCCTCGACTTCGATGACGTTCTTGTTCTTCGTCATCGCACCAGCTCCAGGTTGCTGCTCATCGGCCGGGCGCCGATGCCCTCGAACAACGCCGAGGCTGCTTGGTTGGACTCGTGGACTTCGGTCCAGGCCGCGGCGAACCCGGAGCGGTGCAGCGTCCCCAGCGCGTGGGCCAGCAACGCCCGCGCGATGCCGCGGCGCTGCTCGCCGGCCCGGACCGCGACCAGCCCGATGCGCGGCCGGTTCACCGTCACCACCCGGATCAGACCCAGGTAGCGGTCCGGCGCCGCGGCCACCGCGTACTTCGACGGGTCGACGATGGTGTCGCCTTCGGGGCGCGGAATTACCTCCGCTGGCATCGACTGCCACCCGACGGTCGCCTCGACTTCGTCACGGATCGCGCGGTCCACCGCCCGCAGCAGAGTCTCGTCCGCCCGACCGGCGGGCAAGATCGTCACGCCCGAAGGCGGCAGGACTGCTTCGAGCCCTGTCACCCGCGGCTCGGTCGGCACGGCGTACTCCCACTCGCGGCGCCGGATCGTGAAACCGGCCCGCCGCCAGCCGGCCGTCAGCTCGACGTCGGCTTCGTCGACCACCGTGTACAGCGGCGTCGGCAGTTCCGCCAGCATCGCCTCGGCAAGCCGGTCGAAGGTGGCGTCGTGCCAGGCGTCGATGCTGACGAACAAGCGTCCGTCGGACCGGTGCTCCGCATGCCCGCGGCCGACCACCAGGTCGTCATCCAGTGCATGCCATTGCCTGTCCGCGACGCGCGTGATCATCACCGCGTTCTCGCTCAGGCCAGATGTGAAAGGCTTCGTGTTCATCGGAGTCTCCTTCCAGGAGTGCCTCGATCTCAGGCGCTCCTGGCGACACCGAAGGTCAGCCGCCGGACCGTGACGGGTTGAGGGAGCACCCATGGGTAACTGTGTTCACGGGGCTCACCTCCATACGACGACTTCACGGTCCACCACGAAACTAGCAGCGGGGCGCCGCCTCGCTCAAAACCTTTTCCTATGAGCCCGTAACGCGATCATGATCCGGTCTTCTTGAGGCGTCTCCAGCAGATGAGACTGCAAGCCAACGAGAGGAAGGAGTCGTGGAGTTCGGTATGTCGTTCCCAGCGGACCGCGAGGCCTTTGAACTGGTGGGGCGGCGCGAAGGCCTGCTCGACGACGTAGGGGAGCTTGCCCAGGCCCTTGATGTTCGAGGAGCCCTTGCGGGAGATCACTGCCCGGATGCGGCGGCGTCGCAGCTCACCGAGCACAGCCTTCGAGTCGTACGCCTTGTCGCCCAGCAGGCACTCCGGCCCCCGTCGGGGCCAACCGGGTCGTCCGTCGACGGGAGGGATGCCGTCGACGAGGTCGAGGGTCGGGGTGATGTCGTTGACGTTGGCGGCGGTCGTGATGACGTGCAGCGGAGTGCCCTTGCCGTCGCAGATCAGGTGGTGCTTGCTGCCCGTCTTCCGCCGGTCGACCGGCGACGGACCGGTCGCGGGGTCCCTCCTTTTTCGCGCGCACGTGGGAGCCGTCTACGCACGCGCGGGTCCACTCGAGCTCGCGAGCCGCGTCGAGCTCGGCGAGCAGGATCCGGTGCAACCGCTCGAAGACTCCCGCACGCTGCCATCGGCCAGGCGCCGCCAGCACGTCTGCCCGGACCCTAACCCCAGCTCCAGCGGGAGGAATTGCCGAGCGATGTCCTGGTGCAGGACATACAGGACGTCCTGCAGACAGAGCTGATCATCCACTGGCCTTGGCCCCGGCGCCCCCTTCGGCCAGGGCGGCAGCAGCGGTTCGATCAGCGCCCACAAATCATCGTCCACGTTCCACGGCCGAGTCGTCACACCCGCCGAACGATGTTGAACAGATTCCGGAGCCGCTCGGAGGCGTCTACGACGCAGTCGCGTATTGCAGACGCTTGATGACTATCCTGCAACGCACGAGCCACTGATACGGCGCGGCGCATGGGGCGGCGTCCCCTTTTCCGTGGCACGGGGGCGAATATCGAGGGGCCTGGGGCCGATCACGCGACCGCGTCGCGACTAGGACCTGCCCGGGGGATCATGCTCGGAGTCGAATGCCCAAAGCATTGGCAAGTAATCCCATCAGGTGTCAGGGCGCCTTCCCGAGTACCGCCAGCGCGAAGCGCACCACCACGAATCTTCACCAGATCGTCAAGGCGCACCCGCATCAGAGGCCCGCCGCAGGCCCGATCAGCAGACCGGACAAGAGCACATCGGAGAGAGTGAAGTGGGCAGCGAAGACGTTCAGCAGCCGAGGTGCGCGGTCCTGGGGCAGCACCTGCCGTGGTCTGACTGCGGTATTCGGGTCGGGGGACACCGTAGCGATGCACGACGGGAGCCAGGCCAAGAAGCTGCCCTGGGGCGCGTGGTCGGGTGGTGGTGTGTATGAGCCTGTCCAGGCCGTTGAGACTCCGTCAGCGCGAGCGGGCAAGGGTTGGACGCTCACCCCCGGACTCGAACTCGTCCCGCCATCGGGCACTCGATGACACGGGCGATACGCGATACCCGTGCCTGCGTTGTCACCCTGCGGATCGAAGTGTCCGGTGCGCGGTGGGACAGTTCCCCGCTCCGCTCGTCAGGGCCGCAGGCCCGCCCGCTTGAGTGCGACGCTGGACAAGTCGGAGATGACCTGCTGGTCCCCGCGGCGCCAGGCATCGGCGAGGCCGCCCGGCGGGATGGCGACCGCGACGAGGTCACGCTGCGGTCCGGTGAGGGTGCGGAGGGCGAGCAGGTCGGCGCCTCCGATGTCGTCGAAGAGGTGTCGGGTGGTGGCGCTGCGCCTGATCCAGCGCAGGCGTGGGGGGAGCCACAACACCAGTACGAAGGTCACCGGCAGGATGATCAGGGCGAGTGCGGTCAGGGTGGCCACCTGGCCCACGATGTGCTGCAGCGACTGTCCGGCATCGGAGAGAGCGGTGCCGGCGCCGGCAGCGGACTGGAGCGGCTTCTTGAGGGAGCCCCCGATGAGTGGCACTTTCGAAGCCGCTTCGGCCGCGTCATCGAGCCCGGAGGCGAGGTTGTCGCCCGCGCTCTGCGCCTTCCGTCCCGGCTCGGCCAGCCGCATGATCGCGTCGTGGACAGTCAGGGCGAACTTCACCGCGGCCGCCATCAGGGCCACGGCGATCAGGTCCGCGAACACCTGACGGCTCCGACGTGCCGGTGTCTGGGCGTAAAATCGCATGGGCGTGCTCCTGCTCCGGTGATGGCATCGGAGATGGCCGGCTGCGGCCAGGTGAGGTATGTCGTTCGTGGCGCGGGGCTCGGCCGGTCGTTTGGCGGTACGTGGGACTCGACTCTTTCACTGGAGTCCACAGGTAAACGTCCTCGACACGGCCTGGGTCGGCGCAGTGGTGCGGTGGGTGCGTGGAGAAGCCGCCAGGTGGACCGTGCGCCCGGGCTCGGGGGCCGCTAAGCCCGAACAGCGAGCCGAAGCCGGGACACCGTGGCGCTCGCCGGAGGTGACGTCTTTCCGAAGACGCATCATGAGGTGGGGGATGGCTTCGAGGGTGGTGTCCAGGGCGTACTTCAGGGCGGCTGCGCTGAGGGATGACGCGCGGTTCGGATGCTGGTCCGGACGGCGCGGTGTCGCCAGGCTGTCTGGGTGGCAGACCGAGTACGCGTCCGCGAGATCGATGACGACGAGGGACAGCGCCTGTTGCGGATCATCCGTAGAGGTATGGGGTCGGTGGTGACCTGGCGTCGGGCGCAGATGGTGTTGCTGTCCGCCCAGGGCATGCCCGTGGTGAAGATTGCCGAGGTGTCGTTCACCGGCGCGGACCGGGTCCGGGATGTGATCCACAACTTCAACACCGACGGCTTCGAGGCGCTCTACCCGAAGTACAAGGGTGGCCGACCCAAGACTTTCACCCTCCCCGAACGCCGGGAGATCAAGAAGATCGCCAAGTCCAAGCCCGCCGAGCACGGCCTGCCGTTCTCGACCGGGAGCCTGGCCAAGCCGGCCGCCTTCCTGGTTGCCGAGGGGGTCGTCGACGACATCGGCCACGAGGGCCTGCGTATCCTGCTCCGCGAGGAAGGCGTCTCGTTTCGACGCATAACGACCTGGAAGACCTCCCGCGACCCCGACTACGCGGGGACCCCGACCGGGAACCCCGGCCCCGCAGGCGGGCGACCTACACCCGCCCCCACGGGGTCCGGCACCTGTTTGCCGCCTACGACCTGGGCAAGGACAAGCTGTACGGCCACATCAAGCCTAGGAAGCACCGCCCGCGGTTCCTGGAGTTCTGCCGCTATCTGCGCAGCCTCTACCCGCCCAAGATCCGCATCGCAGTCGTGCTCGACAACTACTCCCCGCACCTGACCACGAAGAAGGACACCCGCGTCGGTGACTGGGCTGCTGCCAACAACGTCGAATACGCCTACGCACCGATCAGCAGCTCCTGGCTCAACCGCATCGAACCCTAGTTCACTGCCCTGCGCTACTTCACGTTGGACGGCACCGACCACGCCAGCCACAAGGAGCAGGGCAGCATGATCCGCCGCTAAATCATCTGGCGGAACAAGCACACCGCCGATATTCGCTTGCGCACCATCGTCACCCGGGTCAACATCGCCTGACACTTGGCGAAGGCAGAGAAGATGACCCCGCAGACCCACCACATCGATCACGAGCTCATCCGGGCCGCGGCGCATGTGGCTCGCACTCGCTGCCGGGGTGACAACCACACCATGGCAGCCGCCGCCCGCGCCCGGGACGGCCGAATTGTCACGGCGGTAAACGCCTATCACTTCACGGGAGGACCATGCGCGGAACTGGTCCTCATCGGTGCGGCAGCCGCCCAGGGCGCCTACGACCTTGACACAATCGTCGCTGTGGGCGACCGCGACCGGGGGGTTGTCCCCCCGTGCGGCCGGTGCCGTCAGGTCCTTCTCGACTACTTCCCCGCCCTCAAAGTCATCGTTGGCGAAGGCGACCGCGTCCGCACCGTCCCTATCGCCGACTTGCTGCCCGAAAGCTACGTCTGGGCCGACCACCAGCTCGACGCTGAGTAACCACGACACTCAGCACGGGCCGGCACCGCAAGGCCAGCCACTTCCTGGCCTTCACCGCCCTCGCCGCCACGCTCATCTGCTACCGCAGACTGCCCAAATGAAATGACCTGTAAGTGACGTACATAGACCTCGAGAGTCGAGCCAAAGCTAAGGCACACGGTCACCCATATGCTTCGGAGGAAGTCATCGCCGCTGGGTACGACCTGGCAGGCCGGGTCTGCCGAGAACTCCACCGCGCCGGTCTTCCCGCGTATGTCGAGCGTCCGGGAGTGCCGAAACAGCCCGGCGTCGGGGTGGAAGTCGACAGCCAGGGTGAGTACGCCGGAGGCCTCTACGTCCGCTGGAGCGCCCCAGAACTGGGAGAAGCCGGTATGCGGGCAGTGGCAGAACGGCAGGACCCGGCGGCGCCGGAGTGGAAGCGCTACGCCGAGGTCGTTCTACTCATGCAGACGGCATTGATCGGGATCCTGCGGCTGGCCGGCTTCTCTGTCGTGCGGGCCGAGGAGGTCGACGACGTCGCCGAGGGTGATGTGTACGTTCACGCCGATGCAATTGGCAGGGAAGATTCTTGAGCCGAGCAGGCCGCGAAGGACGCACGCGCCGCGGCAACCACGTCGATCCAGCCCTCGGTCACCAAGCGTGTTCCGCTGACTTCCATCCTCTCGGCGACCCTCGCGGGAGCACCATCGCCGACATCACGAGTTCAACTTCAGCAACGTCCTCCGGCCACACGCGCCGCCACAGGGTGCTGTCCGCTCCCGTCCTCTGTTCGACTCCCGGCGCAGGAGCGACGCCTCCCGAAGTCGTGAACAAGTGGGTGCACCTGGCGAGGCGGCTTGTCAGTGGCTGCTGCTAACTTCCGCTGCGCTGTCGGAACTGGATGCAGAGGCGGGGCTGTCGTGGGTGCGTCGGGGTGGGAGTACTACGTTCCTTACCAGGAGGATCTTGGAGCGGCGTTGGATGCCCTGAGGCAGAAAGTCTTCGAGGGGCAGGACTACTACTGGGATCCCTGGGGCGCAGGCGACGCTGACGAGGCCAGGGTGCGACCGTCAACGCTCGGCCAGCTGTGGGAGGATGAGCAGGTGCAGGAAGAAGGAACGCACACGATCCTGGACATGCACAGGGTGTTGCGGCCAGGTGAGGATCCTGACTATGGCACCGTGCAGCCCGTTCAGCCTGTCGAGGCTCACCGGATGGCCGGGACCGACCGCCTCACGCGGGCACACGTGCAGGCGATAGAACCGCTTGCCAATCGACGCTGGTTCGGCAGATGCGCGGTCCTGCACGACTCCTACGACCGTCCGGAGGAAATCTACTTCTGGGGCTTCTCCGGTGACTGAAAGGGCCTTGCTGCCGAGTCTCAGTTTGATGTCCGGAAAAACTCTCATCCCTATGTCTTGTGTTCTTCTGTTGCTGCAGCCCTTGTTGCGTGCTCATTTGCTGATTCTTGGCGGAATCAGGAGTGGCCAGGGGCTGGGTGACCGGTGGTGGGCGCGTGGGTCCTGTGAAGAAGGGACCAAAGGGATCAACTGAAGAGATCTTGCTGCTGAATGACTCCTGCTAAGGCGGGCATATGCAAGATGGCTTCTACGGTCGGCGCACCAGCAGCCGTACCCGGCGCAGCATGTTGCGCGGAAGGCAGTGCAGCAGCGCCGCCAGGAACAGCCGATCACCTGGAGTGAACCACACCCTGTCTTCACCGAGTTGGCGTTCCGGCACCGTGATCTGATGACGCAGCGCCAGGATCTCCACGTCCTTGCCGTCGTCGCTCATCGGCAGCAGGCGCAGCACGGCTTCCTGTTCGGGATCGGCTTCGACACCACGACCGAGGTCCTGCTTCTCGCCCTGGCCGGCAACGGCGCCGCCGCCGGCCTCCCCTGGTACGCGGTCCTGTGTCTCCCGCTGCTGTTCGCCGCCGGCATGAGCCTGTTCGACACCCCCGACGGCACGTTCATGAACTTCGCCTACCAGTGGGCGTTCTCGAACCCCGTCCGCAAGGTGTTCTACAACCTCACGATCACCGGCCTGTCCATCGCGGTGGCCTTCTTCGTCGGCACCATCGAGCTGGTCGGCGTCCTGCACGACAAGCTCGGCCTGAGTGATGACGTCACCGGCTGGATCGCGGGCCTGAACCTGGACAACGTCGGCTATGTCATCGTCGGCCTGTTCGTGGTCGTCTGGGCCGTGGCCATCGCCTACTGGCGCCTGGCCAAGGTCGAGGAGCGCTGGAGCACCCGCACCGCCGACACCGGCTGAGGGACGGCACACCGCGGCTGTCGCCGCAGCCCACGGCACGCCTAGAGAGCACGTCCAGGGCACAGCGCAACGGAAACACCATGGACCAGTGGAATCCGCCTGTTCACCCCGTCCTCGGCGTGCTCGTCTCCCCGCAGGACGGCTGGACCGCGAAGGTCACCAACACCAAGCTCAAGACGCCGGTCAAGACCGATGACGGCACCATCACCGATGCCGTCTCGGAGATCACCTGGACCGGCGGCAAGATCGAGCCCGGCCACTACGAGGACTTCAACGTGGCCTTCGGCCGGCTGCCCGAGGACGCCGATCAGCTGACCTTCAAGACCCTCCAGAGCTACTCCGACGGCAAGACCGTCCGCTGGATCGAGGAGGCCCAGGGCAACGAGGAGCCGGAGAACCCGGCGCCGGTCCTCAAGCTGACCGCCAAGGGCGCGGAAGAAGGCAGTGCCACGCCGACGGACTCGTTCGCGCGTCCGACGAGCGCCGCGAGCTCCGACTCGAGCGCGTCCGACGACTCGACTGCACGGGGTCTTGGTGTCGCCGGCCTCGTGGTGGGCGTACTGGGGCTGGCCGCGGCCGTGTTCGCCGTCGTGCGCACGCGCTCCACCAGGGGCGGGGACGCGTAGCACGCGTATCCGCCATGTGGCGCACGTCATAATTTCGTGTCGGAACTCGGCCCTCCATCCGTCCGACTCCTAGAACGGTACGGCTGAGACTGGTTCCCGCCGTACGACGGTTCGAGGCGACCAGGAAGGTCGAGCATGGCCGAGTCCCGACACTCCTCCCACATCGCGGGCGTGGTTCCCCGCACGCTCATGCCCCCGCCCGCGCTCTGCGGGTTTCTGTTGCTGCTGGCGTTGGTCTTCTCGGTGTCCTACGCCGTGGGGACGGCCGCCGGACCGGTGGCGCCGGGCATACACGGCACCGGCGCCGGTGGTGACAGTGGCAGCAGCGGGGGCGGGGGCGCCGGTGGCACGGGTGGCATGCCCGGTATGCACGGGGGCGGTGAGTGATGGGAGCCGAACCGGTGGCGCCGCTCGTCGTCACGGATCTGACGGTCGGCGGTATGACGTGCGCCGCCTGCGTGCGGCGGGTGGAGAAGAAGCTCGCCAAGCTCGACGGGGTCACTGCCACCGTCAATCTCGCCACCGGACTCGCCCGGGTCAGCCATTCGGCGGACATCCGTCCGGAGGACCTCGTCACCGCTGTCGAACAGGCGGGATACGAGGCTGCGCTTCCCGACCCCCCCGCGCCGGAGAAGAGCGACGGGAGCGGCGGTGACGAGGACGAATCCGAGGCCGCAGCCCGGCAAGAGCGCGAGCGGCTCATCGTCACCGCGCTGCTCGCCGTCCCCGTCCTGGTGCTGTCGATGGTGCCGTCCTTGCAGTTCCGTAACTGGCAGTGGCTGTGCTTCATGCTGGCGGCCCCGGTGGCGGTGTGGAGCGCCTGGCCGTTCCACGTACGGGCGGTGCGCGGGCTGCGCCACTCGGCGGCCACCATGGACACCCTCGTCTCGCTGGGCGTGGTGGCGTCCTTCTCCTGGTCGACGTACGCGCTGTTCCTCGGGGGAGCGGGCGATCCCGGCATGCTGATGCCGTTCAGTCTGCTGCCGTCCGCGTCGGACGGGCCGGCGCATGTGTACCTGGAAGCCGCGGTCGGTGTACCCCTGTTCGTGCTGACCGGACGGTTCCTGGAGGCGCGGGCCAGGCGGGGGACCGGAGCCGCCCTGCGATCCCTGGCGGAGCTCGCAGCCAAGGAGGTGTCCGTACGCGACGAGCACGGCGAGCGCTCCATCCCCATCGGACAGCTGCGGGTGGGGCAGGTCTTCGTCGTGCGTCCCGGCGAGCGGGCCGCCACCGACGGCCGGGTGGTGGAGGGCAGTTCCGCCGTGGACCTGTCCCTGGTCACCGGCGAGAGCGAGCCCGTCGAGGTGGGACCCGGCTCGGCCCTGGTCGGCGGAGCCGTGAACGCCGGCGGTCTGTTGCTCGTCCGTGCCACAGCCGTCGGGGCGGACACCCAGTTGGCCCGCATCACCCGGCTGGTGACGGAGGCCCAGGCGGGCAAGGCGCGAGCGCAGCGGCTGGCCGACGCGGTGGCCGGAGTGTTCGTGCCCGTCGTGCTGACCATCGCTGTCACCGTGCTCGGGTTCTGGCTCGGTGCCGGAGCCGACCCACAGGCGGCGATCACCGCGTGCGTGGCCGTACTCGTCGTGGCCTGCCCCTGCGCGCTCGGCCTTGCCACGCCGACCGCCCTGATGGCCGCCACCGGCCGCGGGGCGCAGCTGGGTGTGCTGGTCAGCGGCCCGCAGACGCTGGAGGCACTCCAGCACGTCGACACAGTCGTCTTGGACAAGACGGGCACGCTGACCAGCGGCCACATGACCGTCGCACAGGTCACCGCCGTTCCAGGCGGTCTCGGCCAGAAAATCGTCCTTCGCCTGGCCGGTGCTGTGGAACAGGGCTCGGAGCATCCGCTGGGGCGGGCCATCACCGCATGCGCACGACGCTCCGCGGCCGAGGAGCCACTGCCCGCTGTGCGGGACTTCGTGGCCACGCCGGGGCGGGGAGTACACGGCCGCGTGGAGGGCCGTACGGTCGAAGTGCTCGTCCCGGACGATGAGTTGCCGGCCGCCCTGGCGGATGCCCTCGTCGCGGCGGAGACCGCCGCGCACACCCCGGTCCTCGTCCGGGTGGACGGGGTGGCCGAAGCGCTGATCGCGGTCGGCGACGTCGTCCGGCCCGGCAGTTACCGGGCCGTGGACCGGCTGCGCAGGCTCGGGATCCGCCCGGTACTCGCCACCGGTGACCGAGAGGCACCCGCCAGGGCCGTCGCCGACACGCTCGGCATCGACGACGTGCACGCCCGCTGCACGCCCGAGGACAAGGCCGCCCTGGTGCGGCGGTTGCGGGACGAGGGCGGCCGGGTCGCGGTCGTCGGAGACGGCGTGAACGACGCCGCCGCGCTCGCCTGCGCTGATCTGGGCATCGCCATGGGCAGCGGTACGGACGTGGCCATCGGCGCGGCCGACCTGACTCTCGTACGTGGGGACATCGAAGCCCTGGGGGACGCCGTCCTGCTCGCCCGGCGCACGCTCGGCACGATTCGGGTCAACCTGGTGTGGGCCTTCGGCTACAACGTCGTCACCGTGCCGCTCGCCATGGTCGGACTGCTCAACCCCATGGTGGCGGCGGCCGCGATGTCGGCCAGCTCCGTGCTGGTGGTGGGCAACAGCCTGCGCTTGCGGGCCTGGCGGCCTGCGCCGGCCCCGGCGCGCGAGCGACGTCAGAGGGGGGCCGGTCGCCGGTGAACGGGCTCCTCACCCACCTGTCGGCACAGTTCACCGATCGCAGGTGGCTGACCGACACCCTCCTCGCCGTCCTCGTGCCCGTCGCCGCGTCCAGCCTGGCCCTGGCGGGCCTGACCACCTGGGTCGGTGCGGGCAACGCGGGCAGTCCGGCCCGCATACGCGTCAGCGAAGGACGCGTTCTCCTCCCGACCGCCGGTTCCTCCGAGACGGCGGCGTTCTTCCGCATCACCAACGAGGGCGGCTCGGCCGACCGTCTGGTGGGGGTCACCTCGCCCGATGCTCACGGCGGAATAACGCTGGCCCGCCATCGCATGGGGAGCGGAGCTACGGCCTATCGGTCCCCGGTCGACTCGATCGAGATACAGGCGGGGAAGAGCGTCGCGATGTCGCCCCGCGGCGTGGACCTGACGGTGACTGCCGCGGACGGCGAGTGGCGGGCGGGCGACCTCGTGTCGTTCACACTGACGTTCAGCCGCAGCGGCCGGGTGAAGCTGCCTGCTGTCGTGGTCCGACCTGGAACGATCGCGTTCTAGCAGCAGCTGCCATCGAACCGTCATGTTCCAGAAGTCGCTGCTGAGGCCCGTTGAGTTCCCGCCCTGCTGCTGTGGCGTGTGTCACTCTGCTCTGGTTGAGTCCGGGGGCAGGTGTTTGTACGTACCCTCTGACAACGATCGGACCACGGGTGCGAAGATGAGCGCGTCATGACTGTCGGAGGGTGGTGCCGCACGCTGCGGGCCGGTGTGTTCGCCGCCGCATGCGTGCTGCTTGCTGCCCTCGGCCACGTGATGATGTCCGGTGCCACAGTGCCCTGGTGGGCCATGGCGACGGGCGCTGCCGGGACGGGTGCCGCCGGATGGTGCCTCGCCGGCCGTGAGCGCGGCCGCACGCTGATCGTCACAGTCGTGATAGCGGCCCAGGCGGTGCTCCACGAGACCTTCTCCCTGGCGCAGTTGCTCGCGTCCGGCACGCACGCGGGTTCGTCCGCCATGGCAGATGGCATGGACTCCATGGACATGGGTTCCATGCACATGGACGCGATGGGCACGGTCGGCATGGGACATCTGGGAGCGGGCTCCGTGGCCCACATGGAGCCAGGCACGCATGGTGTGCACGGCATGGGAGGCAGCGGCCTGTTCGGCATGTTCGCCGCCCACCTGCTCGCCGCGGTTCTCTGCGGCCTGTGGCTCGCGTACGGCGAGCGCGCGGTCTTCCGCATCCTGCGGGCCGTCGCCGCCCGCCTGGTGGCACCCCTGCGGATGCTGCTCGCCCTGCCTGTGCCGTCACGCCGGCCGTCCGTGCGAAGGCGCCGCGACTCCGGTCGTCGGACCCTGGCACGACTCCTTCTCTGTTACGCGATCATCTCCCGGGGGCCGCCCGTAGGTCCCGCTGTCGCCTGAGACAGCCGGATCCACTGGGGCTCCCCCTCCTTTTTCCTCTCAGAGGGCCTTCTGAGCCTTCCTCAGAAGAGTTCATCGGTCGTGTCGCGAGCGGTTCCTGAGAACCCATGAGCACTGCTGCACGCACACGAGTCCGCACGAGCCCCGGGCACCGCCGTACCACCCCTACGGCTGCACCCCACTCACCGGAGAACCGTGGTCTCACCATCGCCTGGGCTCCGGATGACCTGAGAAGGACACCTCGTGATCACTTCTGCCCTGCCTGCTTCGCGACCGCAGAAGGCCTCGGCGGACGCCTCGGCGACCGCCTGGGCGCTGGCCGCCCGGAGCGGTGACCCGGACGCGGCCGAACGCTTCGTGCGCGCCCTGCACGCCGACGTGCTGCGTTACGTCGCCCACTTGGGGGCGGACCCCCAGAGCGTCGACGACCTGACGCAGGACACGTTCGTGCGGGCCCTCGACAGCCTGCACCGGTTCGAGGGGCGTGCCTCGGCCCGTACTTGGCTGCTGTCCATCGCCCGCTGCGCGGTCGTCGACAGCTTCCGCCGCGCCGCCGTCCGGCCCCGGACGGCGCACACCCAGGACTGGCAGACGGCCGTGGAAGGGGCTCAGCCCCGTGGTCTGCCGGGCTTCGACGACGGCATTGCGCTCCTCGACCTGCTGGACGCACTCCCCGACGAACGCCGTCAGGCGTTCGTTCTGACCCAGGTGGTGGGGTTGTCCTATGAGGAGGCGGCCCGGCTCGGTGACTGCCCGGTCGGCACTGTGCGGTCCCGCGTGGCCCGCGCCCGGATGACCCTGATGGCACTGCTGGTCGAGGCCGAAAGACCCGGCCCGATCGTGGACGCGGAGGAGCCCGCTCATCGCGCACCCGTTCCGGTCGGCGCACCGGCCTGAGCGTGACGGAGCCGGCGTCACCCGCGGACGATTGCGCGAGGCGGCGTCGGCGCCCGACACCTGTTGGCCTGTCACTTCGGATCCGCGACCACCTGCGTCCGCACGGCGACCCTGCCCGCGTAGCGGAACCAGAGGTTGTAGTCGACCGTCGCTCCGGGGGCCAGGGGCGGCGGATCCAGGATGACGACGCCGAGACCTCCGGGGGCCATCCGTACACGACCCCCGGCCGGGACCGGGACGGACCGCACCCGGTCGGTCCTCCCTGGACCAGTCGTACGGATCATGCTGATCCCCGTGTCCGGGGAGTCGGCGTACAGCAACGTGTCGCCGACGGCACCGGTGTTCCGGATCTCGAAGTACGCGACGGCGGAGGCGGCTCCGGCCGGGGCGACGAGCCGCGCGTCGACGATGGTGATCCTCGGAGGGGGATCACCGGCGGCCCCGGTCGCCGTGTAGGCGACCAGCAGAGCCAGTGCTCCGCCGCCCGCGGCCAGGGGAGCGAGAACCGGACCGGCGGCCCTTCTGAGGAAAGCGACGACGCATGTGGTGTTCCAGGTCACGTAGAAGTAGTCGGGAGCCGGTGGCCGTGAGTTCCCGGTCCGATTCCGATGAAGCCGGGAACCTGATGGGCCAGGCGCACGACTACTGGGACGTGGGACAGATCAGGCGACGGCCACGTCGCGCCAAGGAGTATCTCGCCTGGCCCTCGGACGATCCGGTCGCACTGGACGTGGGGCTGCGTGACGTCCGCTGCCGAGCGGATGCGACGACCGAGGTTCGGGGCGTGCACCTCGACGTACGCATAGGGGAGCGCGTCGCGCTGACAGGCGTAGCGAACTCGGCCGGTACGGCGATGTTGACCGCGCGCCGGGTCGCGGCGGTGCCTGCGCGGTGGTCGGGCTCCACCAGGTGAGCGGTGGCCAGGTCAGCGTGGGCGGGCGGGACAACCGGAACCCCGCCGAACGGGCGTGGCGCAGCACGGCCTGTGCGTGGCTTCCGTGCGTGACCGAGGTGCCTGGCTCCATGGCGAGCGCAGACACGGTGTCGGTGCGCATCCGAGGACCGGCGCCGGTGGCATCGTCCGTTGCATACGGGTCGGGGGCCGGTGGGCTGTCGCACGGGCCGCCGAGCCAATCGGCACGAAGCCTCCGACTTGGTGTCGCCCTGGCCCTCTCGGCGAGCGGAAGCGCCAATTCCACGGAGGCCGCGGCACATTGACCGAAAGTCGCGGGAACTCACTCGGTCGCCTGTCCGACTACTGATGCGACGGCGCGGCAGAGCGCACGGTCGCGGCAGCAGTCAGGAGGGCCTCATGACACCCGAGATAGAGAACGCGTTCGCAGCGATCAGAAGCGACCACGGCGCGGAATCCCTCAGCCGGGTGGAGCGGATGCTGGAACCCGGAGGGGCAGGGCCACGGCATCCGCTCCAGAAGGGAGCCAAATGGATCCTGCCGGGCCTGTCTCCCACTCCGTGGCACGATCCCCACGCCCACCCGGAACTGACATCCGTCGTCGATGCGCTGGAATCCGCTCATCCGGTCATCAAGGATGAGTTGAACTCGGCCTGGGAGATGCGACGGGAGGCGTTTTCCGACTACGAGCACTATCTGACCCGGCAGGAGGACTGGCAGGCTCTCTACCTCTACCGCGATGGGGCAATGGTCGAGGAATCGGCCGGGGCCGTGCCCACCGCCCACAAGGTGCTCAAAGAATTCGCCGTCGACGCGGAGAAGATCTGTCCTCTCCTGGAAAGTCACTTCTCCACC
Source organism: Streptomyces sp. NPDC086549 (assembly GCF_044746205.1). Classification (NCBI taxonomy): domain Bacteria; kingdom Bacillati; phylum Actinomycetota; class Actinomycetes; order Kitasatosporales; family Streptomycetaceae; genus Streptomyces; species Streptomyces sp. NPDC086549. The sequence continues at coordinate 46,368 of NZ_JBIVBS010000014.1, forward strand.
TTGCTGCCCGGTGCGTCCATTGCCCCGCATTGCGACCTGTGGAACTTCAGCATCAACCTGCATCTCGCCGTGGACATCCCCGACGGGTGCAGCATCACCGTCGCCGGTGAGACCCGCACCTGGCATGAAGGCCACTGCCTGCTCTTCGACTACTCCTTCGAGCATGAGGCGCGCAATGACGGTGATCGTCCACGCACCTGCCTCCTCGTGGACCTCTGGCATCCGGAAACTACTATTCCGGAACGGCGGGCGCTGGTGGCGCTCATCTCGGAAATCAGGCGACTGATGGGGGAGAGTTGACCGCCTGAAAGTTCTGCAAAATTCAACCGACGGTTTTGCATCGTCGGTTTTCAGTGCTGCCCTAAAAGTGAATTCCCGATCCCAGGAAAGTTTTCAGAGCAGTCATTCTCAAGTTCTCTTCGGGGTGCTATCGTGACCGAAAATGATCGACGGATTCGGTATTCGTTGCTATTTCTATTCTTCTGGTGAGGGGGGACCGGACAATGTCGGCACGGCTGCCCCTTTTAGCCCTCGCGCTGGCTCAGCTGGTCATAGCGCTCGACTACAACATCGTGTACGTCGCGCTCCCCGACATAGGCGCCGGCCTCGGTTTCTCGGAGCACGACCTGCAGTGGGTGGTGAGCGCCTACGTCGTCACGACGGGTGGCTTCCTGCTGCTGGGCGGACGAGCCGCGGACCTGCTCGGCCGGCGCCGGATGTTCGTCACCGCGGCACTGATCTACGCGGGATCCTCGCTGGTGGGAGGGCTCTCGGCTACCCCGGAGGCGCTGGTCGCCGTGCGGGCGGTCCAGGGCATCGGCGGATCTCTGCTGTTCCCGGCCACCCTGTCCCTGATCAATACGATCTACGCCGAAGGACCTGATCGGAACCGGGCGTTGGCGGTGTGGGGCGCGGCGGGGGCCGGTGGACTCTGCTTCGGCTCCCTCCTCGGCGGGGTCCTGGTGGAGGCGTTCGGCTGGCCGTCCGTGTTCTTCGTCAACGTTCCCGTGGCGGGGGCCATCGCCTGGGCGGGCTGGGTGCTGTTCCCTGCGGATGCCCCACTGATCGGGGCGCGGAGATTCGACCTGACGGGCGCCCTGACCGGCACCGGAGGCATCATCCTCCTGGTGTTCCTGTTGGTGCACGCACCCGAGGTCGGCTGGAGCAGCCCCTCCGCCGTCACAAGTGCGGTGCTGTCGCCGGCTCTGCTCACGGTATTTGCCGTCGTCGAGACGCGTTCGCGCAATCCGCTGGTGCCGACCCGGCTGTTCAGGCATCGCGGGCTCGTCGCGGCGATGGCGGTGACCGCTGTGTACAGCGCCACCTTCAGTTCCCTGCCGTACTTCCTGACCCTGTACTTCCAAACCGTGCGCGGCTACAGCGCGTTCGCGACCGGTCTTGCCTTCCTCGTACCGGCCGTGGTGGTCGCCGCCGGAACCCAGGCCGGGGAGCGGGCCGTCGCAGCGGTCGGTGTGCGCCGCATGCTGGTCGGCGGTATGGCACTCGGCGCGATGGGAGCAGTTGCCCTCGGCCTTGCGCTCACCCGGCACGATCCGTACGCCATGCTGTTGCCGGGAATCGTGCTGCTGGGTCTGGGCCAGGGAGCCGCCTGGACCGGCATGTGGATCATCGCCGCCGCCGGTGTCGCTCCCGATGACCAGGGCGTGGCGTCGGGGCTCGCCTCCACCAGCCTCCAAGTCGGCGGCGCGGTGGGTCTCGCGGTGCTGGTGGCGCTGGCCGGCGCTGCCGGGCAACACCCGGCCGGCGGCGCCTCGCTGGTCGGCATAAGAGCGGCCGTGTTCGCGATAGCGGCCGGAATCGCCTGCGCGGTGCCGCTCGCCCTTGCCGTGCGCAGAACCACCACCGGTCCCTGAACCACCACTGGTTCCTAGACCACCACCTGTCCCTGAACCACCACCGCTCCCTAGACCACCACCGGTCCCTAGACCACTCCTGCCTCCCCGTCTCCTCCGGACGTCCCCGGAACTCCCCACACTTGGAGATCAGCCGTGCCCAATAGCGCCCCCAGCCCACCGGCCGCCGTTCTGTCCGGCCTGGCCGGATGTGTTCCGCCCCGTGTGGTCACCAACGACGAACTGGCCGAGCGGCTCGCCACCGACGACGCCTGGATCCGCACGCGCACCGGAATTCGCCGCCGCCACGTCATCGAGCCGGGCCAGGCGACCTCGGACCTGGCCGTTGAGGCCGGGCATCGGGCCCTGGGCAATGCAGGCGTCGACTCCGTCGACGCGGTGATCGTCACCACGACCACACCCGACCGGCCCTGTCCGGCCACGGCGCCGACGGTCGCCGCCCGGCTCGGGCTCGCCGGAGCGGCCGCCTTCGACGTCGGTGCGGTGTGCACCGGATTCGTGTACGGACTCGCCACCGCCGCCGGGCTGATCACCTCCGGTGTGGCCGGACGCGTCCTGCTCGTCGGCGCGGACACCTACTCAACCATCGTGGATCCGCTCGACCGGGCCAACGCCATCATCTTCGGAGACGGCGCCGGCGCCGTCGTCCTGCGCGCCGGACGCGCCGACGAACCCGGTGCCGTGGGCCAGTTCGACCTCGGCAGCGACGGCGCGTACGAGGACCTCATCACGGTCGCCGCGGGCGGTTCCCGCAAGCGCTCGACCGGAGACGAAGTACAGCGCAGCGAACGGCACTTCGCGATGCGCGGCAGCGAGGTCTACCGTCACGCGGTGACCCGCATGGCCGAGTCCGCGCGCACCGTCCTGCGCACCGGCGGCTGGAAGATCGACGACGTCGACCACTTCGTCCCGCACCAGGCCAACCTGCGCATCCTGCACTCGGTCGCCGACGACCTGGGCCTGCCCCGGGAACGCTGCGTCGCCAATGTCGACTCGGTCGGCAACACCGGGGCCGCATCCATACCCCTGGCGCTAGCCGACGCGGTCGCCCAGCAGGTGATTCGACCCGGCGACCGACTCCTGCTCACCGCCTTCGGCGGTGGACTCACCTGGGGCTCCTGCCTGCTGACCTGGCCCGAACTGCCCCTGCCGGCCCATCCGTACGACCGAGGAGAAGAAGCCCCCTCATGAGCACCACCTACGACCGGCTGGTCGAGATCCTGGCGAAACTGCACGACGCCCCGGCCGACCGCTTCACCCCCGAGGCCACCTTCGCCGACCTGGACGTCGACTCGCTGACGATGGTCGAGATCAGCATCCGCATCGAACGCGACCTCGGTGTGACGGTGCACGACAGCGAGCTGCGGCCCACCCTCACCCTCGGCAGCACCGCGGCACTGATCGACGCCAAACAGGCCGGCTGACCGACCCCACGAAGGAAGACACCCATGAAGGTCACCGAACAGCTCGGCTCGGCGCTCGGCGCCACGATCGACGACTTCGACCACACCAGCGCCTCCGACGCGGACATCGAGACGCTCAAGCAGATCATCTACACGAAGAAGATCGCTGTCCTGAAGGGACAGAACCTCTCTCCCCAGCAGTTCCTGGACCTCGGCAGGCGCCTCGGGCGTCCCGAGACGTACTACGAGCCGATGTACCACCACCCCGAGCTCCGGGAGATCTTCGTCTCCTCCAACGTCCCGGAGAACGGCAAGCAGATAGGCGTGCCCAAGACCGGCAAGTTCTGGCACGCCGACTACCAGTTCATGCCCGATCCCTTCGGCATCACCCTGATCTACCCCCAGGTCATTCCGCAGAAGAACCGCGGCACCTACTTCATCGACATGGGCCGGGCCTACGAGAGGCTGCCCGAGGACCTCAAGAAGCAGGTCGCCGACACCTACTGCCGGCACTCGGTCCGCAAGTACTTCAAGATCCGCCCGCACGACGTCTACCGCCCGCTCTCCGAGATCATCGAAGAGGTCGAGCGCAAGACCCCGGCCGTCCGTCAGCCCACCACGTTCACCCACCCCCTCACCGGCGAAACCGTCCTGTACATCAGCGAGGGCTTCACCGTCGGCATCGAGGACGGGGACGGCAAGCCGCTCGACGACGACCTGCTTCACCGCCTGTTCGAGGGCACCGGTCAGCTCGACGACACCTTCGAGCACGACAACATCCACCTGCAGAGCTTCGAGCAGGGCGACCTGCTGATCTGGGACAACCGCAGCCTCATCCACCGCGCCCGGCACACGACCACCCCCGAGCCGACCGTCTCCTACCGCGTCACCGTCCACGACGAGCGCAAGCTGCATGACGGGATACGGGTGCCATGACCACGGCCTCCGTCGACCGCTCGTACGCCACCGACACCGACCTGCTGGAGCGCGTCCTGGCGCCGTACAAGGCACACTGCAAGTACTTGAAGTCCGCCGTCGTCACGGCCGGCCCTGAACGCACATCGGCGCGCTGCGAGTTCGCGATCCCCGAGTCCTGCTACATCGATGACACAGGCCACCTGAACTCGGTCGAGGTAAACATCGCCTACAACCAGATGATGTACTACCTCGTCGCGAAGTCCGTACAGGAAGGGCTCCTGGCCGGGTTCGAGAACTGGACCCTGGATGACTTCTGGCGGCACCAGCTCCCGGACATCCTCATCGCCCGCTTCGCAGGCAACTTCCGGCGTCCGGTCAACCCCCGTTCCTTCACCGGGGAGATGGAGCTCCTGTCCGTCACCCGGCGCGTGCCCGGCGGCGGCAAGCCGTTCCTCCACGCCGAGACCTCGTACCGCTACTGGGACGCCGACGGCGGCCGGTGCGACGGCGAGGCGACTCTCGCATTCGTCAACGTCCCCTGAACGACCGAAGGGATCGCCCATGGAGACGCTCGTCCAGACCATCAGCTTCCATGCCGACCACCGGCCCGAGACCCCGGCCGTGCTCTGCGAGGGCCGCAGCCTCTCGTACGGCGAACTGCACCGCGAGAGCAACCGCATCGCCCACGCGATCGAGGCCGCCGGACTCACCGAGGGCGACCGCGTGGCGTACCTGGGCAAGGAATCCGAGTACTACTACGAGCTCCTCTTCGGCTGCGCCAAGAGTGGCACCGTCCTGGTCCCCGTCAACTGGCGGCTCACCGCACCCGAGGTGAGCCACATCCTCCAGGACTCCGGCACCAGACTCCTGTTCCTCGAGTCGGAGTTCGCGCCGATCGTGGAACGCATGCCGACCGCGCCACCCGAGACGGTCGTACCCCTCGGCCCGGACTTCGCGGGCTGGAAGGCCGAACACGCGGACACCGACACGAAGTCCGACGCCACTGCCGACACTCCGGTCGCCCAGCTCTACACCAGCGGTACCACCGGCCTGCCGAAGGGCGTGGTCCTCGCCCACCGCAGCTTCTTCGCCATCCGTGAGGCCCTGGTGCGCGAGGGGCTCGACTGGATCGACTGGCGGGACGGTGACATCGCGCTCGTCGGTATCCCCGGCTTCCATATCGGCGGCCTGTGGTGGGCCACGCAGAACTTCAACGCGGGGACGACCATCGTGGCGATGCGCGCCTTCGCCGCCCGCCATGCCGTGGACCTGATCCGCGATCTCGGTGTCACCACGGCCTGCGTGGTTCCGGCGATGCTCCGCATGATGCTCACCGAACCAGGTGTCAGCGCCAAGGACTTCACCACGCTCCGCAAGACCGTCTACGGCGGCTCACCGATCTCCGAGAGCCTGCTGGAGGAGAGTCTCGCCGTACTGGACTGCGACTTCGCGCAGATCTACGGTCTCACCGAGACCGGCAACACCGCCGTGTGCCTGCCACCGGCCGACCACGTTCCCGGCGGACCGCGCATGCAGGCCGCCGGCCACCCCTATCCGGGCGTCCGCGCCAAGGCGATCGACGACGAGGGCAACGAACTGCCGCCGGGCGAGATCGGCGAGGTCTGCCTGCACACCCCAGCCAGGATGGTGGAGTACTGGGGCCTGCCCGACAAGACCGCGGAAACCCTGGTCGACGGCTGGATCCACACCGGCGACGCCGGGTACATCGACCAGGACGGCTACATCTTCATCCGGGACCGGATCAAGGACGCCATCCTCGTCGCCGGCGAGAACGTGTACCCCGCCGAGATCGAGAACGTCCTGGAACACCACCCGGGCGTGGCCGAGGCGGTGATCGTCGGAGCCCCCGACGAGCAATGGGGCGAGCGGGTCCACGCGTTCGTCGTCCCCGTCCCGGAGGAGCAGCCGAGCCCACGGGACCTGCACACCTTCCTCGTTCCGCGTCTCGCCGCCTTCAAGCTGCCGTCGGCTTACGAGTTCATCGACCACGTGCCGCGCAACCCCAGCGGCAAGATCCTCCGCCGCGAACTGCGTGACCGCTTCTGGGGCGACTCCGCCCGCAAGGTCAACTGACGCCGCTGACACCGTCGTAGAGAGAGCCCATGCCTGAACCCCTCACCCCGGAGAGCTTCCGCGCCGACCTCGCGGAGTTCCTGTACCTGCGGCCCGACGAAGTCGACCTGGAGGAGAGCCCGTTGGACGCGGGCCTCGACTCCCTGCGCATCGTCACCCTGCTCGAACGGTGGCAGGCCGCCGGCGCGGACGTCAGCTTCGTGGACCTCGCCGAGCGCACGTCCTTCGCGCAGTGGTGGCAACTCCTGGCCGAGCGCCAGGGAGGTGCGGCGCATGCCGACACCTGAGCCCGTTCGCCGATACCCGCTGCTGGCCGCCCAAGAAGGCATCTGGACCGGCCATCAGCTCGACCCGGACAGCCCCGCCTACAACACGGCCGAGTACGTGTGCATAGACGGCCCGGTGGACGCGGCCGTCTTCGACATGGCGCTCCACCACGTCGTCGCCGAGACCGAAGCCCTCAACGTCACTTTCGCAGCAGACGGGGAAGGGCGCCCCTGGCAACTCGAAACTCCGTTCCGTGTCTGGCAGTTGCACACTGCCGACCTCACCGACGACCCAGATCCGGACACGGCCGCCCGCGCATGGATGGCCGCGGACATGGTCCGGCCCGTGGACCTGACTCGCGGTCCGGTGTTCGGCCACGCCCTGCTGAAGACCGGAAACGACCAGTATCTCTGGTATCACCGAGTGCACCACATTGCCCTGGACGGCTTCGGTCTCTCCCTGGTCGCCCGCCGTGTAGCCCAGGTCTACACGGCCCTCATGGCGGGGGAGCCGGTACCGGACAGCGGCTTCGGCACACTGGAGTCGGTCCGCGCCGAGGAACGCGCCTACCGCGAGTCCGCCCGCTACGCCAAGGACCGTACCTACTGGACTGACCGGTACGCCGACCGTCCTTCGGTGGCTACGCCGGCCGACCTGTCCGCCCTGCCCGCCCGCACCTTCCACCGCTGCGTCACCGATCTCGACGCGACCCGGGCCGACGCCCTGCGCACGGTCGCCCGTGAGCTGTCGGTCACCTGGTCCGAGGTGCTGCTCGCGGCGACCGTCGCCCAGCTGCACCGGGTCACCGGAGCGCCACAGATCGTCCTGAGCCTGCCGGCCATGGGCCGTCTCGGCTCCGTGTCACTGCGCGTACCGGCGATGGTGCGCAACATCCTGCCGTTGCGTGTCGCCGTCTCCGCCGATGACAGCCTGCGCGACCTTGCGGCCCGCGTTTCCCGCGAACTCCGTGCCGGTCTGCCGCACCAGCGCTACCGGTATGAACAACTGCGCCGCGACCTGAAGCTGGTGGGCGGCCAGCGCAGGCTCTCCGGGCCCGGCGTGAACATCATGCCGTTCGAGTACGACCTGCGGTTCGCCGGACACCGCAGTACCGTCCACAACGTCTCCGCCGGTCCGGTCGACGACCTGGCGGTCAACGTGTACGACCGCTCCGACGGCACGGGCCTGCGCATCGCGGTGGACGCCAATCCCGATCTGTACGAACAGACTGAAGTCGTCGCGTTTCAGGAGGGGTTGCTCGCTCTGCTCGACGAGGCAGTGGCCGCCCCCGACCAGCCCCTGCCCCTGAACTCCGCAACGGTCCTGGACGGCGGCCCGCTACCAGCCCCCGTGCGCCCGGTGCTCAGCCTGATCGCCGACCACGCCGCCCACCGGGGCGGAGCCGTCGCCGTGGAGCACGCGGGGGACAGCGTCACCTACGCCCGGCTGTACGGCAGCGCACGCGACGTGGCCCGCCGCCTGACGGCGCGGGGCATCGGTCAGGGCGCCCTGGTGGCCGTGGCGCTGCCGCGGGGGATCGACGCCGTCACCGCCATCCTCGGCGTGCTGCTTTCGGGTGCGGCCTACTGTCCCCTCGACCTGGCCGCCCCCGCCGACCGGACGACGCAGCTGCTGCGCGATGCCGCACCCGCCCTGGTCCTGACGACAGCCACCCGTGCGAGCACCTTCGCAGGCACGCCTGTACTCGCGCTCGACCGGTCGGACTCACCCCTCGGCCCCGCTCCAACGCCGCCTCTGCCCCAGGACTCCGCCTACGTCATCCACACCTCCGGCTCTACCGGCCGCCCCAAGGGCGTCGAGATCAGCCACAGCGCCCTGGCGAACTTCGTGGCAGGTGCCACGTACCGTTACGGACTGCGATGCGAGGACCGGGTCCTGCAGTTCGCGCCGCTCCATTTCGACGCCAGCGTGGAGGAAATCCTTCTCACCCTGTGCGTCGGCGGCACGCTCGTCGTCCGCACCGACGACATGACGGAATCGGTCCCACGGTTCCTGGGCGACTGCGCACGCCTGCGGATCAACGTGCTGGACCTGCCCACCGCCTACTGGCACGAACTCGCCTACGCGCTCTCGACAGGAACGACAGCTCTGCCCGCAGGGGTGCGGGCCGTCGTCATCGGCGGCGAGGCCGCGCTCCCCGAGCGGGTGGAGCGCTGGCGCAAGGCCGTCGGAACGTCGGTCCAGCTGTTCAATACCTACGGCCCGACCGAGGCGACCGTGGTCGCCACCGTCGCCGACCTGCACGACCCCGCGCTCGGCCCCGGCGACGCACCGATCGGACTGCCGCTCCCCGGCACCCGGGCCGCCGTCGTCGGCGGGGAGCTGTATCTCCTGGGGGACAACCTGGCACTCGGCTACCGGGGGGCCGGCACCCCCGATGCCGCTCGGTTCGCCCCACTCGCAGCGATTCCCGGACGGCCCCGCGCCCATCGCACCGGCGACCTGGTGGACATCGGCGAGGACGGGCAACTGCGGTTCCTCGGCCGGGCGGACGAGGAATTCAAGATCAGCGGTCACCGCGTACATCCCGCCGAGGTGGAGAGTGCCCTGCTGACCCATCCACGGATCCGTGAGGCGGCGGTCGTCGGACAGACATTGCCGGACGGCACCCGACGCCTCGCGGCCCATCTGGTTGCGGACCCTCCGGCCCCGTTGGCCTCCGAGGTGAGGGATCACCTGCGGGCGAAGCTGCCCGCGGCGATGATCCCCTCAGCCGTCGAATTCCAAGACCGCCTGCCCCGCACGGGATTCGGCAAGATCGACCGAGCCGCGCTCAGCACACCTTCCGCACCCCAGGCCCCCGCTGTCGGAAGCCCCCTGGAGCGGACCGTCATCGGCATCTGGCAACAGATCCTGGGCGCCGAAGACATCTCCGCCGACGACGATGTCTTCGATCTGGGCGCCCAGTCCCTCCAAGCCATCCAGGTCGCCAACAGGCTCGGGATGGAACTCGGCCGCGACGTACGGGTGGCCTGGCTGTTCCAGTACCCCACCGCCGCGGAACTCGCCCGCTTCCTCGATGACCGGTCGCCCGCCACCACGGGCCTCCCGGTGACGCTTCAGACCGACACCGTCCTCGACCCGGACATCCGGCCCGGTACCGGCCACCGTCCGGACAGAGTCCGGCGCATCCTCCTGACCGGCGCCACGGGCTTCGTCGGCGTACACCTGATGGCGGAGCTACTGGCCACCACAGAAGGCGAGATCGTCTGCACCGTGCGCGCGCGCACCGCCGGCGAGGCCGTGGACCGCATCCACCAGGCTCTGGAGCATCACCACCTCTCGCTCCCCGAAGCCGCGAAGCACCGCATCACCGCTGTCCCCGCCGACCTCGCCCGCCCCGACCTGGGTCTGGGACAGGACCTCCCGGGCGAACTGGCCGAGACCTGCGACGCGATCTTCCACAATGCCGCGACGGTCAGCATCATGCGGGAGTACGGCACCCTGCGCGCCGTCAACACCGAGTCCACCCGGCACCTGCTGCGCATGGCTGCCCCACGGTCGATCCCCCTCCACTACGTCTCCACGCTGTCCGTGGCCCCGCCTGCGAGCCTCAGCCCCGAGGTACCGGAGGCCTTCCTGCCACCCCACGCCGGTCTGCGCTACGGCTACCAGCAGTCGAAGTGGGCCTCCGAACGACTCCTTGAACAGGCGGCCGAACGTGGTCTGCCGGTCACCGTGCACCGTCTGGGACGAGTGGTCGGACCCGCCGGCTCCGGATACGTCAACACACGCGACTTCCTGTGGAGCGTGCTGCGGGCGGGTATCCCGGCCGGGATCCTCCCGGAGTTGTTCGAGGACGAGATCTGGACACCGGTCGACCACGCCGCCGAAGCCCTCGTGCACCTCGCCCTCACAGCCCCCGGTCCCGTCTTCAACCACGCGGCCGTACCGAGGGTGCGGCTGAGCGATATCTACGACTGGGTCGAGGAGTACGGCTATCCCGTACGACGCCTGCCGCTGACCCAATGGCGCGATCAGTTGCCTCGCTCGGCCGACGTCGCCGCCACCACCCTCGCATTCTTCGACTCGAACGAGACGACCAGGAGCGGCGCACCCGACCTGAGCCTAGGACCCGTCCACGCCGACAACGTCCGCCAGGGACTGCGCGGCAGCGGCATCACCTCCCCGCCCCTCGGCCGAGACCAGGTCTTCCGGTACCTCGACCACTGCGTGGCCGCGGGTGAACTGCCCGCACCGGCCGGAAATGAACCCCATCGGGCGTCCTCCGCAAAGTAGTTGGACTTCGCCGGGAACTCATGACCACCGCGCCACGACTACTGCAACGGAACATCACCGAGCCCTGCAAGTAAGGAGCCAGCATGTCCATCAAACGGCCGGTTGCCACAGTTCTGGCCGCGGCCCTGTGTCTGGTCACGGCGGCATGCGCCGACTCCTCGAAGGACGAGAAGGCGAGCGGCAAGCAGGCCGATGCCGCAGCGTCGAAGACCGGATATCCGGTGACCATCGAGAACTGCGGCCGGACCGAGACCTTCAAGAAGGCCCCCGGCCGAGTGGTCGTCATGAACGGCGCCTCCGTCGCCGAGGTCTCGACACTGCTCGCCCTCGGCCTCGGCGACAAGATCGTCGCCAACGAGCAGAGCTACGGCATGAGCGAGGTACCCGGCCGGGCCAAGGCCATCAAGGCCCTGCCCACCGGGAACATCAAACTGAACGACGCCTACGACATCCCCCGCGAGGCCATGCTCGGCCTGCGCCCGGACCTGGTGCTGTCCACGACGTCGTACGGCTTCGACGAGAAGAACGGTTTCGCCACCCGCGACCAGTTGCAGCAGGTGGCAGCCAACACCTACGTCTCCCCGCAGGGCTGCAACCAGGACACCTCGAAGATGACCACCGCCGACAGCTACACGCTGCTGCGCGAAATGGGGAAGATCTTCAACGTCAGCGACCGGGCGAAGAAGCTGATCACCGCCTCCCGGACACACATCGACGAAGTGGCTGCCAAGGTCAAGGGCAAGAAGGCGCCCAAGGTCATGGTGCTCTTCTCCAACATGTCCATGGGCGGCAACGACTTCAGCTCCGTCGTCGCCCATGGCATCTACAACGACATCCTCACCAAGGCCGGCGGCTCCAACGCCTTCGAGTCGGCCTCCAAGACCTCCTTCGCCGACCTGAGCAAGGAGAAGGTCGCCGCCACCGACGTCGACGCGCTGGTCGTCATCGGCTACAACGACCCCGACCCGGCGGCCTACGCCAAGAAACTGTTGAAGGAGTTCCCCCAGTGGCCGGCCGCCAAGAAGAACAAGTACGTGGCCCTGTCCGACTCGATGTACCTCGGCCCGAGCAACGACCTGGCCGTACAGAAGATCGCGAAGACTCTGCACCCGGACGCGTTCTGAGCCGACCGACCCGACTGAGGGTCTCCCTGGCTTTCACCCTCCTGCCCGTCGCGCTGATCGCCACCATGATCGTGGCGATCAGCATCGGAGCGGTCACCATCCCGCTCGGTGACGTGTGGGGCGTCGTCTGGCACCACGTCACAGGACAGGGTGCCTCCGGCGACCTTGCGACCGACCAGATCGTCTGGAACTTCCGCACGCCCCGGGTGGTCCTCGCCGCCCTGGTCGGCGCGGGCCTGGCCGTCACCGGAGCGGTGCTGCAGACCGTGGTGTCCAACCCGCTCGCCGACCCCATCGTCCTCGGCTTCTCCTACGGCGCCACGCTCGGCGCGGTGCTGGTCATCACCCTGGGCGGCGGCGTGGCACTCGCCGGGCTCGGGGTGTCGGCGGCGGCCTTCCTCGGTGCGGTGGTAGCGGGCGCACTCGTCTTCGCACTCGGACAGCGCCGGGGCCGTATGGCACCCACCCGACTGGTGCTGGCCGGGGTCGCGGTCGGCTACGTCTTCCTGTCGGCGACGAGCTACGTCCAGTTGCAGGCGACGCCGACCGAGCTGCGCACGGTGATGTTCTGGATGCTGGGCAGCGTGGCCGGCGCCCAATGGGACCAACTCCCCACGGTCACCGTGGTGGTCCTGGCCGGCACCGCCCTCCTCACACTCTTCGGTCGACGGCTCAATGTCCTGCTGGCCGGCGACGAGTCCGCCACCGCGCTCGGCGTCGACGTCAACCGGCTGCGCGCGATGCTCCTGGTACTCAGCGCACTCCTGACCGGCACGGTCATCGCCGTCGCCGGCAGTATCGGCTTCGTCGGCCTGATGATCCCGCACCTGGTCCGCCTCACCCTCGGCGCCGACCACCGCCGCCTACTGCCCCTCACCGCTCTGCTGGGCGCCCTCTACCTGGTCCTCGTAGACCTGCTCTCCCGCACTCTCAACCGCCCCAACGAACTGCCGCTGGGCATCCTCACCGCCCTGCTCGGCGCACCTTTCTTCCTGTGGCTGCTGCGCCGCAACAAGGGCCTGGACTGAAGCATGAAACTCACCGTCGACCAGCTCCACATCATCCTGGACCGCCGGCCGATCCTGCACGCCGTGAGCCTGGAGGCCCGCAAGGGCGACATCGTCGGCCTCGTCGGCCCAAACGGCAGTGGCAAATCAACCCTGTTGCGCGCCGTCTACCGCTCGCTCCGCCCGGCGGACGGCGTGGTCAGAGTCGGCGAGGACGACGTATGGACCCTGTCCGCCCGCACCGCGGCGCGCCGCACCGCCGCCGTCCTCCAGGACGCCACCGGCAACACAACGGGTCTGACCGTCACCGAGATCGTCGCGCTCGGCCGTGCCCCTCACCACGGGCTGCTGGGGCGCGACGGCGCCGAGGACCACCGCGCGGTGGAAAACGCCATCGACCGGTGCGGCGTTCGACCCTACGCGGTCCGGGACTACGCCTCCCTGTCCGGAGGCGAGCGTCAACGTGTCCTGCTGGCAAGAGCCTTGGCGCAGGACCCGCAGCTCCTCGTGCTCGACGAGCTGACCAATCACCTCGACATTCGAGCCCGGTTCGAGCTGCTGGACCTGATCCGCGCCACTGGTGTCACCACGCTGGCGGTCCTGCACGACCTCGACCTGGCCGCCCGGCTCTGCGACCACATGGTTGTCCTCGATGAGGGAAACGTGGTCGCGGCGGGGCCTGTCCTGGAGGTACTCACCCCGCAGATCCTCGCCGGCGTCTTCGGCGTACGGGCGTCCGCCGAACGGCACGCCGACGGCGTCGTCCGCATCACCTACGCGGCTCAGCCTCTCGCCCACGCGGCGGACAGGGGTGAGGGCGAGACCAGTGACGATGACGCTGCGGGGGACGAGTTGACCGTGCGGAGCGGTGACCACTGATCCAGAGCCAGCCTCCCTGTTCGACGTCGGACTCAGGGGCCTCGTACTGGATTCCGGCACGTGTGGCTTCACTCGCCTGCACTCCGCCGAACCGGGCCACCAAGTGCAGCGCCATGTCGATGCCGGCCGACACCCCAGCGCTGGTGACGACGTCACCATCATCCACGTAGCGGTCCCGCGCGCGCACGTCGACCGTGCCGTCGGTCTTTGCCAGCTTGTCGAGGTAATCGCGGTGGGTGGCCGGCCGGCCTGCCAGCAGCCCTGCGGTCGCGAGCACCAGTGAGCCGGTGCACACGCTCGCCAGGACGGTTCCGCGCTGGTGGAGGTCGCGCAGCCTCGAGGTGCCGGTCGTCCCGCACCAGGGTGCGGGTGCCGCTGCCACCGGGATGGACGAGCAGGCCCCGCCGACTGGCCAACACCCTTCCGTCGTGCGGGGGCGCACTTCCCTCGGCTCCGTGCCAGGCGCAGGCCCGGCGGGTCGTATGGACGCGGCCTGATCCGGACCTGGCCCGGCACGCCTGCAAACGGGGCACATGGTGGCGGCGCCCCTCGTGCGATGGCGGGGATGGTGCGATGCCGGCGGAGCGTCCCGCCCGGCCCGCCGCGGCGGCGTCAGGACGACGGCGGCCACAGTGCTGGACGAAGACCCCTGTGCGCCTGGTGCGAACGAGCGGGGCCGGCCGGATCCGGCGGGTGCCGGGCGAGAAGACGATCACTCTCCGGGAAGGACACGCCGGACGGACGAAGGGCGCTCAAACTCGAAGACTGACGGGCCGACCCCGCCACCCCGCATACTGATGCATTGCAATTGTTGTTGCAAGTAGTTCGCAATAAAGGCTTAGGGTGTCCTTGGGTGATCACCCACCCGGAAAGGGGACGTGCCTGATGGGCACCTACGCGCTTCCCGACCTGCCCTACGACTACGCCGCGCTGGAGCCGGCCATCATGGGGCAGATCCTGGAACTGCACCACGCCAAGCACCACGCCGCCTATGTCAAGGGCGCCAACGGCACCCTCGAGCAGATCGCCGAGGCCCGCGACAAGGACCAGATCACGCCCACCTCGCTGGTCGGACTGGAGAAGACCTTCGCCTTCAACCTCTCCGGCCACGTCCTGCACTCGATCTTCTGGCAGAACCTCTCCCCGGACGGCGGCGACCGCCCCGACGGCGCCCTCGCCGACGCCATCGGCGAACACTTCGGCGGCTTCGAGCAGTTCAAGAAGCAGCTCACCGTCGCCACCAGCAGCGTCCAGGGCCCCGGCTGGGGCGTGCTCGCCTGGGAGCCCCTGGGCAAGCGGCTCATCGTCGAGCAGGTCTACGACCATCACGGCAACGTCGGCCAGGGCAGCACTCCGCTGCTGGTCTTCGACGCCTGGGAGCACGCCTACTACCTGCAATACAAGAACGTCCGCCCCGACTACGTCACCAAGCTCTGGGGCCTGGTCAACTGGGACGGCGTCGCAGCCCGCTACACCGCAGCAGCAGGCGCCTGACCCAACCCGGCACACCTCAGCCGGCGGCCGGGAAGCCGAAGTGGCTTCCCGGCGCGACCAGCCGGCTCCACGACCGTCCACCACTGACCACAGTCGACGTGGCATTCGCGATCCGCGCGACCTCCACCTCGAAAGCAGTCGCCCGGCTCCGGCGCGAGAAGGCCCAGGTCAGCGTCGCCGACGTCGCCCGCCGAGCGGACGTCTCGCGCACCTTCCTCTATGACAACGTCGAGCCCAGAGCTGCGGTCGCCGCGGCTATGACCGAGGCCGGCGAACGCCGGACCCAGATGCTCGCCGAGCAAGATGACGAGCGCGAGGCGACCTGGCGCGAACGCGCGCTGAACGCCGAGGATGCCCTCAAGGCTGTCCGGACCGAGATCCTCGCTCAGCGCACCGGCATCGGCGAACTCCTCGGTGAATTCCGCGACTTGCAGGTCGAGTAGACCGGGGAGGCCATCCAGCGGATCACCACCGAAAACGTCACCCTCAAACAGCGGGTCCGCCAGCTCACCGCCGAGAACCGAACCCTCGACGAACGGCTCAAGGCTGCCCGCTCCAACCTGCGCTTCCAGGACCGGCGCATCGCCGACCTCGAAGCCCAGATCACTTCTCCCGGTGGGTGATCACACCACCCCGGCAGGAGCTTCATGGCGGATAACCGCGTCGGCCAGCCGTCCCGGCTCGAAGACCGCCACCGCCACTGCCACGCGGAGCTCGGGGTGAGGGCGCCCCACAGCTCAGGGCCTGTTCGGCTCGTACTCCAGGACCTTGGCGATCAGGTCGTGAATCAAGAAATCCCCTGGTGAGCGGTTCTCCTTGAGCCGGTCAAGATCGGTGAGGCCGAACCAGTGACAGGCGGAGTGCTTCGTCCACTCCAGTACCGGGTGGTCGAGGTCGCCGTCGACCTCGACCAGGTAGTCGGCTTCGTGCCGCAGTCCGCCGCCGTCGTCGCCGGTCCAGGAAGCGATGCCCAGCAGTCGGCACACGCGGCGCAGGCGCCAGCCGGTCTCTTCCCGGACTTCGCGGGCGAGAGCCTCCATCAGCGATTCACTGGGTTCGACGTGTCCGCCCACGATGTCCCAGGTGTCAGGAAACAAGCGCCGGTCAGGGCTGCGTTTCTGCGCGAAAGCCTCACCCTTGTGGTTCAGGATCACCGCACCGACGGTCCAGACCTCCCCATCCGCGGGCACGGGTATCTCGACGCCCACGTCCACCGCGACGTGCTGATCATCCTCTGGCATAGGTGTCAGCATATGGGGAGGGCATCCGATGCGAGGTCGACGACCACTGCCGCATGATCAGACGGCCACACTCCGTCCACTGGGCGGTCACCGGCGCGTCGCACGGCACAGACACGGCCGAGACTGTCTACCCCGGCCAACCCCACGTGGATGTAGTCGCACCGCACGATGGGTTCAAAGGTGCGGGCAGCGAAGGGATTCGCTGCGTCCCAGGTGGCTGACGGCGCAGCCGGATCGGCGTATTCCCAGGCATCCATGAGGACCTGTCCGGGCACTGGCGGCGCGGTCTTATAGCCTCCGAGCAACCGCATCTTGTCCGAGTCCGGCCAGGCGTTGTAGTCCCCGGTGACGACCGGCGGAAAGGCTCCTGCGCCGCGGTGGACGGCGACGGCCCGGCTCCCGGTCCGTGTCACGCCGCGGCTCGGGGAGACCACCGACTCGTGTCCGCACATCTAATCCGAGCCGGCAAAGGGCTGAAAGACGTCGGACGGCTGCGGTTACCGGCGGCTGGTCAACCCCGTGGAACGGCGGCGCCCGCCGGGAGGATCACCTGAATTGGCGATGCCGTCACACCTGTTCGAGCACTCCGCGCAGATGCCCCGGCGGGAGGAGATCCACACGAACCTGCTCGACCACCTACAGGAAGCCAGGGAACGGGGCTGGCTCGGTGAGGTAGCCGCGATCGAGGCGAGCCTCGCCGCCACAGGGGGAAAGCGCACCGCCATGCGCAGCCTCGCGGCCCGGCACACCACCGTCCGCCTCGGCATGCCCGGCTGCCGCACCAGCGCCGGCCGACACACCGAGAGCCCTTACGGTGGCTGAAGGCCGTCCGGCCGCGGGCCCTTCGAGCCTGCTGCGACCGGTCGAGTATCACGGTCACCGGATGGGGTGACGGTTGCCGGTTGAGGCATCGGTGGCTTGCCCCAGAGGGATAGGACTAGCGGAGAGTAGGTCTATCAACAGGAGTCTTCGTGAAGGTCGTGAAGGTCATCGGGCGGTTGTCGATCCCTGTGGCGATGGGACTGGTTCTGGCTACAACGGGGGTCTCGGTCACGGCTGCTTCGGCCGTGTCACCTGCTCCGCGCGCTTCTGCGGCCAACGGCCCGGTTCTGGAACTCACCGCTGCCGACAACGGCAAGACGGTGACGGTCGACCGTGACGACATCGTCACTGTCTTCTTGACGAGCAGCACTACGCCCGGGCCCGGCACACCGTTCGCCTGGAGCGCGCCCACATCCTCGGACTCGAACGTCCTCGCAGAGGCAGCCAGCATCGCCACCCCGAACGGCGACGCGCTTGGCATCTTCAGAGCAACCGGCTCAGGGTCGGCCACGCTCACCGCCGTGAGGGAATGCAAGATCATCTCGCCCGGCCCCATGTGCACTGCGCCCACCCTGCTGTGGAGCGTCACCGTCAACGTGCAGTAGGCCGTGTGAGTGAACGGCCCCGGAATCAGTGAAGGTGATGTGCCCCGGCTTACGTGAAGTCGAGTTGCTGGACTCCAGGCGATCGAGGGAGTGGTCCTCAGCTCGAACTCGATGGGTGTGAGCATGCCGAGGGCGGAGTGTCGGCGTTGCCGGTTGCACGCTTTCGCCCGCCGCTGGCAGATCACGGGTCTGCTCGCCGAACTCCTCGACCGGTTGCGCCACAAAGTCCGCCAGAAGGAGGGCCGTTCGCCGGATCCGACGGCCGCCATCGTGGACTCGCAGTCGGTGCGGGCGGCGGCGAACATCCCGCGTCCGACATCCGGCTGGGACGGCGGGAAGAAGGTCGGTGGCCGCAAGCGGCATCTGGTGGTGGACTGCCTCGGTCTGGTCCTGGCCGTGGCGAGCATGCAGGACCGCGACGCCGCCGTGCCCCTGCTCGAGCGGTACGACGGCAGTACTTCTCCATACGCCTGGTGTAGGCGGATGGCGGATACGCCGGGGGCCTGGTCGACTGGGTCCGCGAGAAGCTCCGACTCACCCTTCAGATCGTCAAACGGACTGATGACGTGATGGGGTTCGTGGTGCTTCCGCGCACGTGGGCGGTGGCAAGGACGCTGAGCCGGCTGATGCGTTCGCGTCGTCTGACGCGCGACTACGAGCGCTGCCCGCCATGCACGAAGCCATGGTGCTGTGGTCGATGACCATGCTGATGAGCGGCCGCCCAGCCGGTCGCCGCCCGGATGCCTTCAGCCGGCCGGTCCCGCGGGCGCGGAACGGGCCCCCGGCCTCGTGGACCGCGACTTCGTCGCCCCCACCCCGAACCGCTGCTGGGTCGCCGACTTCACCCACGTCACCACGTTCGCCGGCGTCATCTACGTCGCCTTCGTCGTGGACACCTTCTCCCGCCGCATCGTCAGTTAGGCAGCAGCCACATCTAAGGAGACACGGCTCGTCCTGGACGCCCTCGAGATGGCCTTGTGGCAGGGCGACCGCAGGGCCGGGCGGGCCGGGGTGGTGGGCGGGGCCGACTTGCAGGCGTCGTCGTGGGCGCTCGCTGATGGTGCGGTGGCTCTTCTCGTGTGTGGGTAGTGAAGAGTGGGACGCGGGGGCGTCGTTTGCGTTCGTGGTAGGGGGCTTTGATTCCATGCGAACTAGGAAGTCCGTGGAGAGGCTGGTCTGGACCGCGTTGGCGGGGGTGTTGATCCTTGGGCTGATTCTGGCTACACCCTTCATACTCATGGCGCTTGGTCCGCAGGACGCCGACTGGGCGAAGCTCAGTCAGATCAGTCAGGCCTATGGAGCCCTGTCGGTGATCTTGTCGGCTGGGGCTCTTGTGGGGGTTGCGGCGTCGCTGGCCTACCAAGCAAGGCAGACGCGCATCGCGACAGAGGAGACGACATGGACAGCGCACCGTGAGCTGCTGCTTCTGTCGCTTGCCGAGACGGAGTTCCTGGCCTGTTGGGAACCGCCGTCCATCGCAGTGTCGTTGGAGGAGTGGCGGCGGGTTGTCTATGCCAACCTGATCATTCAGGACTGGGAGAAGAGTTTCCGGTTCGGCCTGATCAACGATGATCAATTGGCTAGGACATTCGAGATGCATTTTCGAGGACAGATAGCGCGTGATCACTGGCGGAACTCACGTACCTTTTATCTGAGTCATGCAGTCTCGGGTGGAGACCGGCGGCTGCGCCGGCTCGCAGAACTTGCCGACCGGGCCTACGAGGCGGCCACCGCCGCTGGACCACCGGTCCCGAGCGCCGACTATTTCGTGCGTCCCGGTGAGCCCGGGCAGTCAGCGTCGGCTGTTTGAGGCGTAGTAGCCGTTGGTGCTGGGAAACATTAAGGCGCCGGCGGCCCGCTGTGGGTTCCCGGGAGTGGGGAGGACGGCGTCGTGATCGGCATGCACGCCGACGTCCGCTGTCCTCGAGTAGGACCGTGTCCTCCACGTTGACGTGCAGCGGCCCTGTGCCGTCGGATTCACCAGCCGGTCCGGGGCGCCGTCGGGGTGAATCGACACCCGTACGGGCCGCCTCGCGGTCGACGTACGCGAACACCAGGGCGTGGTCTCGTCTATTGGCTGTCTCCCGTGCTCTCCTCGCCGCCGGGCGCCGCACGGTCTTGCTCGACATCATCCACCGCACCACAGGTCCGTGACCGGCCCGGGACGCGGCCTTCCAGCACGTCCGTCCCGGCGACTGCATCGTTATCAGGCGGCTCTCCAGGTTTGCCGTCGGCCTGCGCAACTTGCATGACCTGCTCCACCAGTTGGACGACGCACGCGTCGGACTGTGCTCCCTGGAAGCGCCGATCGACACCACCGCGCCCGACGGTCACCTCGTCATCCGCGCCGTCGATGCCACCCTGCAACTACAAGCCGCGTGGATCGCCGAAGTCACGACCGAGGGACAAACTGCTGCCCGTGCTCGCGGACAACGTCTTGGGTCCCCTCTCAAGCTCGCCCCCGAACAGGCCGATCTCGCACGCCAGTTGCACGCTGCGGGCCACCCCGCCCCCGGGATCGCCGCCACGCTCAAGGTCGCAAATCGACCATGTACCGCCTCGTACGGCAGCCCCCGGACGCCGTCGAGGACGACGAGGGCTGGCGGCCGGCACACCACCCCTTTCGAGCACGGGCTCAAGCGGACGGCATGACCGGGGACCGCAGGCCGAGCCACTGCTCGGCGTCCCAGGCCTGGAACCGCTCTACCTCGGTGAACCCCAGCTTTGCCGCGAGGCGCATCGAGCCGACGTTGGCGGTCTGGGTGGTGAGTACCACCGGCTCGCCGGGAAGGACGCCGTCGAACCAGGCGAGTGCCGCCGCGCACGCCTCGGCGGCGTACCCGAATCCCCACGCCCGCGGCAGGAACAGGTAGCCGAGATCGACCTTCCCCGCGGCAGCCGGGCGACGGTGCCCCGTCGCTCTCCTGAGCAGGATCTGGCCGATCATCGCCCCGTTGAGATCAACGACGAAACTCCCGGGCGACCGCTCGGGCGCCCCGGGCATCTCGCGCTCAAGCTCGCTACGCGGCCGGGGGCCGCCGAGGTAGGTGTGCACCTCTGGCGACGCCAGGAGCTCGATGAACACTGCACGGTCCCGGCCCTCGGACTCGCGGAGCACGAGCCGCTCGGTCTTGATCGGGGCAGGCGGCCAGGTGACGGACCCTAGTTCAGTCATGGCGGGCAACCTATCGCGCGCCCGCAAACGCGCTTTCACAACTCCCGAACATAGCCAGGGCTTCGGCGTCAGATACCGCTGAAGATTCGGCGCCGTGAAGCTCTGAAAGTTGCAGCTCTTGCGGGCGGCTTCGCTCTGCATGTGAGCTCGTACACCGACATGCGGTGGCCTTCGCACCGCCTCTCGCCTCACATGCCAGGAAAGTTGGTGCGACATCGCCTGGAGCAGGACCGCGGGTGGGTCTCACGCCGTTGGCTCCAGGCGATGTCAACTCTCGGCGCACCAGGGGCGCCGGCGGCGGCTACAGGGCGGCGATGACATCCGCAGAGGTCATCGGTAGCGAAAACATCGGGTAGTCGTAGGAGATGGCGTTGTCGTGCTCCTCCTGCGAGGTTGCGGCGACGCAGTCGGTCAGGGTGATCACCCGGAAGCCGTGCTCGTAACCGGTGCGCATGGTCGACTCCACGCAGCAGTTGGTGAGGAAGCCGCCGAGGACGATCGTGTCGATGCCCTTGCTGCGAAGGACAAAATCGAGGTTCGTGCTGGCGAAGGTGTCGAGCCCACGCTTGCCCTCGATGACGATGTCCCCGTTCACCGGAGTCAGCTCGTCGACGATGGCCGCGCCCCACGTGCCCTTCACGAACGCCTTCCCGTCCACCACGCCTTTAAGGATGCCGTAGGGGTGTCGGGTCAGCTCACCATAGCCTTCCGCGAACGTGATGGGCGCGTGCATGATCGACACTCCGGCTTCCCGGGCGGTGTCGACCACGGCGACGGTGTTGGCAAGCATGTCGGTGCGCTGCATGACGTCGGCGACCGCCCCGTGCAGCACGCCGCCGTCGCTGGTGAACTCGTTCTGGTACTCGATGAGCACGATTGCGGTCTTGGCCGGGTCGAGCTCGAGCTTGTCGGTCATGGCGACACCTGCTTTTCCGCGTCTTCGAGGTTAGAGGCCTCTGTGTCCTGAGACACAGCGAGAAGCACGATAGCTGCTTGTCCGGCGAATCAGGTATCGACCGGGCTTATCGCGGTGCACTGGTCATTGTTGATGGGGGGCTATCGGGGATCCGGTTCTCTTATTCCTCGCTGCGAGCGGCGTGGTCAAGCGCGCCTGAGCTGTCATCTGGAGGCGGAGAACGAGGTGCACCGCCGCGCGCGAGACACGGGTAGAAAACGTCCTGTCCCGGTTGAAGAACTGGAAGATTCTGCGTGACTGCCGCCTCAAGGGAGTGGGGACGCAGTTGTGGTTGTAGTTCGTCGTTGGATAGATGTTGTCAGTTACCACAGCGGAAAAGGTGAACGTGCTGATCAGGGATAGTTCGACCGTCAGCACGGCATGACATGTCCACGATCTATATGATGAAGGGAAACCCTGCACTCCGACTGAACGAAACGTGTCGAAGTAGTCGACCGTTCGGTGGAGGCGGCGTGCCGTGCAGTTGCCAGTCAGAGAGGGCTGCACCTGTAGCGTTTTCGGCCACTACTTGCTCTGGCCCGAGTTCGCCGCGCGGATCGAATCGTCGGCTTTGCTGCGGTTGCTGGCGGCTGAAACGGCGATCAAAGCGCGTTCGTCGCCGAGGTCGTTGCCGTAGGCCTCGCGCTCCTCTGCGGTCCAGGCGGACGCGCCGGAGTTTTAGGCCTCGGCCAGCGGGACCCGATGGTCGATGTCGAGACCGCTGGGCCCTTCGATGTATCGGTCGTCGTAGGGGAGAACCACGCGCCGCCAGTGAGGCTCTTCCGCACCGCAGGCGGGACCCCGGCCACGGCCGCAGCCCACGGCCGACGGCAGATCCGTCGACAAGACGGTGCCCCGCCGGGCTGCAGCCCGGCGGGGCACCGTCTCCTGTGGCCGAGATGAGGTGGATCCTCTTACGAGGACAGAGCCTTGAGGAGTTCCTTGGCGAGGGGGCCCGAGGACGCCGGGTTCTGTCCGGTGATGAGGTTGCGGTCCGCGACCGTGTACGGCTCCCAGGCGGGACCCCGCGAGTAGTCGGTGGGCAGCTTCTTCAGCTCGTCCTCCAGGAGCCACTTGGCCTTGTCGGCGAAACCGACACCGGCCTCCTCCTCGTTACAGAAACCCGCCACCCGGTAGTTCGCGAAAGGCGTGTCGCCGTTCGCGTCACGGGTCGCGAGGAAAGCGGCCGGGGCATGGCAGACGACACCGAGGGGTTTGCCGGAGGCCAGCGCCTCCCGCAGAAGCGCCCCGGAGTCCGGGTCGACCGAAAGGTCTTCCATCGGGCCATGACCTCCGGGGTAGTAGACCGCGTCGTAGTCCTCGAGACGCACGTCCTTGAGGGAAATGGGGTGCCGCAGCTCCTCGGCCTTCTCGATGACGGCCTCCTCCCGGAGGGAGTTCTCCTCGCCCCCCGCCATACCGGGGCGCAGGCTCATCGTGTCCACAACGGGAATGACCCCGTTAGGGGTTGCCACGGTGACCTCGTGCCCGGCATCGGTGAACACGGTGTAGGGCGCTACGAACTCCTCTGCCCAGTAGCCGGTGGGGTGCCGATGACCGTCCTTCAGGGTCCAATAGCTTGCGCCAGTCATCACACACAGGATCTTGGCCATGGGATGCTCCTCCAGTTTGAGACCTGCATAACAAGCGTGAGCGGACGTCTCGGAATCCGCAACTGGCGACCGATCGATGCACGCGTATCGTATGTGAGCATCAAGAGACGGAAATAGAATTATGGCGCCCGAAAATAGAAGCGGTGCGACAGGGCAGGGTTGTTTTCATTTCGGAGGACCGCCATGATCAAACCCTATGGACCCTACGATTTCATGCCGCCGATCAGGACCTTCACGTTGACCTCCGATTCCGTGGCCAACGGCGAGCAACTGGCCCGTGAGCAGGTGAGCGGCATCCTGGGAGCAGGCGGATCGGACATCTCACCGCAGCTGAGCTGGTCCGGGTTTCCCGAGGAGACCCGGAGTTTCACGGTGGCGATGTTCGACCCCGATGTGCCCACCGCTTCGGGATTCTGGCACTGGGCCGTGGCCAATCTGCCCGCCTCCGTGACCGATCTTCCGGCCGGGGCGGGAGACGGCAGGGATCTACCGGGTGGCGCGGTGACACTGGCCAACGACGCCGGCTACAGGAGGTACCTCGGTCCGGCAACGCCTCGGGGCAACGGTCCGGACCGCTACTTCCTCGTGGTGCACGCCGTCGACGTGGAGGAACTGGAGGTGTCCGGGACAACGACCCCTGCCTTCGTGGAGTTCCTCCTGTTCAGCCACGCACTCGCGAGGGCGACCCTGTACGGCACCTTTGAGCGGGCCTAGCCCGGCCTCCTCGGCCCGAAGGAGTATGACGGCCCGTCAGCAAGCGGGCGGACCCTCATACGGCCGCCCTAGGTCACTTCTTCCACATGTAGTCCTCGGCGGCGTCGACGATCAGGTTCTTCACCGCCTGCGGGTGGGAGACCAGGGACACGTGCGAGGAGTTGATCTCCACTGTCTTCCGGGCCTTCGCGCGCTTCGCCTCGAACAGCTCCAGGGCCGGGTTGATCGCCTGGTCCTGCCTGCCGACGAGGACGTACACGGGCTTGTTCCGCCAGGCGGCGCCGGTGAGCTTGCCCGCGAACGCCGACAGCGCGATCGGACGCTGGGTGACGGCCATGAGGTTGGTCTGGCTGGTGGGCAGGTCCGCGGCGAAGACCTGGTGCAGCTTGTCCGGCTGTACGTAGACGTCCGTGCCGGTGGTGCCGTCACCGTTGCGGAAGGGCACCTGCTTCAGGGCCTTGGTGAGCGGGGCGGGAGCGAACTTCGCGGAGAGGCTGGAGAAGGACTCTCCCGCGTCCGGCATGATCGCGTTGATGTAGACGAGGGCCTTGACGTTGTCGTTTCCGACGGCGGCCTGCGAGATCACCTCTCCGCCGTAGGAATGGCCGACCAGGACGATCGGCCCCTTGACGGACTTCAGGAAGCTCGCGAGGTAGGTCGAGTCCTGGGGAATGCCGCGGAGCGGGTTGGCCGGTGCGGCCACCGTGTAGCCGTTCTGCTGGAGCCGCTGCACGACCCCGTTCCAGCTCGACGCGTCGGCGAAGGCGCCGTGCACCAGCACGATGGTGGGCTTCGCCCGGCCGGGATCACCGCTCGGACCGCCGGCCTGCGCCGTGTCGACTGTCAGTCCGGAGGTGATACCCGATGCGGCCACAAGAGCCGCAGCCCAGCGGGCCATATTCACGGTGCGGCGGGACTCGCGGGATATTCGCATGCCGGTCCTTCGGTGCGGGGACGTCGGGCGACGCCCGGGATTCCATATTCGACGGCAGCTGACGGATTGTCCCCGCACGGGGGCCATCCGGGTGAACTCGATCGGCAGTACCAAGCGCACCCGGCTTTATCCGGATTCCACCGCCTAGCCGACGGCGACGAACTCCAGCTGAATGTTGTCCGGGTCACGGAACACGATCGTCGAGTACGCGAACGGTTCCTTTTCATCCCTGATCGGAGTGCGCTCGATCCTCAACTCGTCCAGCCACGTCATCCAGGCTTCGAGGTCAGCGCGCGTACCCACCAGGAACGACACGTGGTCCAGCACCGTTCGGGCCTCGAGAAATCCCTCGTGCTGGTTGCCCGTATTGGTGTGAAGCCCGATCACAAGCCCCGATTCCGGCACCACCAGCAGAATGCCGTAGCCCCACGGAATACGGGTGCCCTGAGCAGCAGGTACGACGTCACCCCGGAGATGAGCGCGGCCCGCCGCACCCGGCAGACGCGTCTCGAAATCGCTGCGCTGGATTTGTTTTACGCCCGCCGGGTGGGCCGTGTCCGATATCACAAATGGACGACCTGATTTTTGGTGGAACCCTTCGGGGTCAGGAATCGACCGCTTTCGAATATGGAGAGGTACTGGCCGACGAAGGGCACAGGATATTGTCCGAGGGCGCCAATTGATCAGGCTTCGCCGTGCATCTGCAGGAGGCCTCTTCGTCTGCCAACCCGGTGGTGTGGAACCGGGCATTGAGGTCCGCCAGCTGTTCCGGCGTGGGCCGCGGGCCCAGCTCGGCCATTTCGAGGAAGAGCTCCTCGTTGCCGGCCGGCGACGAGACGAACAGCGCCCGCCCGCCGGTGGGGGTCGTGAAAGTGTGGTAGCTCCCCTTGGGTACCACGACCACGGTGCCCGGCCCCCCGGAGAAGGTCGCGTCGCCGACCCGGAAGTCGTAATGGCCCTCCAGTACGTAGATGACTTTCATAAAGTCGTGATGAGCGTGCGGTGGGTTTTCGGTGATCACGTCATGGGTGAAGACGAACACCCCCACGGCGTCGTCGACCTCCTTGCCACGCACGAGAACCTCGAGCCAGTGAGCCTTTTCAGCGTTGCCTCTCCAGGGTGAGGACGGCCTTGGCGATGACGGTCATGCGGTTGGGGCTGATGCGGGCTCTGCGGAAGATCTGCCAGGACTTCAGCCGTGCCATGCCGCGCTCGACGGGAGCTCTGGCCTGGGCCAGTGCGCGGTTGAGGGTGCGCTGCGTGGGGGTGAGTTCGCCGCCGGGTGGTCGTCTGAGCCCGGTGGTGACCCAGGGGCCGGCGCCCTGGTAAGCGCGGTCGGCCAGTACGGGTACGCCCTGCCGCTCGCAGATCCGGATGATCCGGTGAGTGCGGGCCGCGGTCAGGTCATGCGTGCGACCCGGCAGCGCGGGCGAGATCCACAGCACCTCGCCGGTGGGGTCGGTGACGACCTGCACGTTCACCCCATGGCGGCGATGCTTGGCCGAGTAGTCCGCGCGGCTGTCGCCGACCCGGTCGCATTCGGCGAGGGTCCCGTCCAGAAGGACGAAGTCCGGGTCGTTCTCGCGCAGGGTCTTCAGCAGGCCCGGAGCACGGTCGGCGAGCAGGCGGGTGACAGCCGTGACGTAGGCATGAGCGGTGCCGACGGATATCCCGAAGCCGGTCGCGATGCGCGCGAGGGTGTCATGACGGCGCAGGTACACCAGCGCGACCAGCACACGCTGGTGCGGCGGGAGCTTGCACCGCCGGTCACCCTCACGGGTGACAACGAGCATTGTGACCCACTCGACCAGGGCGTGAGGCAAGTCGAGTGCGGCAGGATAGGGAACCAACGAGGCTCCTGTGCCGATGGGTTGAGACTTCGAACACCTCCCTCAACGGCACGGGAGCCTCGTGCGTTGCGGTCCCTCGCCTCCAGCAACCCCGTCACCCGTTCAGTGGCCAAGCTGAAAAGGCTCAGTGAGCGCGCATTTGGCGCCCTGCGTCGGGGCGATGACCGCCTCGGCTTTCAGTACCTCGGCCCGGGTGTTGCAGCCGTCCTTGTCGGCGTCCGCCCAGTGCTTGAACTTCGGCGCTCGTAGCCCGTGCGGTCTTCGTCGCGAACGGGGAGCTGAACGAGGGCGTTCTGTACCGGCGCGGTCACGGTGTCACCGGGGGCAGCAGTGGCCGGTGAAGCGTGGGCGGTCGTCGGGATGGGCAGTGCAGTGATGGCTGCCGCGGTGGCGGCGGTGCGGGCGAAACGCACGTAGGGTGTCCTCCCGAAGATCGCGGGAAGTTCCTGATCTTCGTAACCGGTCCATCGGCCGACTCGCCCGCAGGGCGCCTCCAGCTCTACCCGAACGGGCGGTAAGTCCGATGGCCGACGCTCCCGGCTCGCTGCTTAGGATCCGCTGATGGAGATCCCCGAAAACCTGATCGAGCTGGAATGTACAGCGGAGACGGCCCGAGCCCGCCTGGCCGGCCTGACCGGTGAGGAGTACGACGAGCAGATGCGGCGCTGGCGTGAGGCGGACGAGGCGGTGCAGGCCGCGATCACCGCGTACGCGGAGGCGACCGGTGAGAACCGGTACGAGCTGTCGCAGGCTGTGAAGAAGGCCGTAAGGCACTCGCAGGAAGACCCTGCCGTGGAGTAGCCGGACATGCGCCCGCACCTGCCGCGGGTGAGGCTGGGCTCATGGCCCCCGCGATGCCTGTTGTGATCTACCCGCCCGACGAGGACGGCGGTCGGCGCGTGCGCATCGACGGCGAGATCTTCGGTAGGGCGTACGGACTGCGCGACGTTGCCGAGTTCCTGCGTCGGGCGGGCATCGAGGACGTGGACGAGGCGTACGTTGCGGCGTCGGTGCTGATCGAGTGGCGGGGTGGCGGTCCGGACGTGTGGGAGCACTGACCTGGTTTGCGTGTGGAATGCTCGCGCCCGGACAGCAACGAGTAGTCAACGTCCTAGCGGCCATCATGGACGGAAGCTGATCGGCCGGGCGTTGGGTCCCCCGCCCGGCCGTCACGGGCCTTGCGGCTACCGCATCCCGAGGTTGGTGCCGGGTGCACCAGGGTGGTGGTGGGCGAGCGGCAGCCCCGTCCGGGACTTCTGCGTCAGGCCTTGCAGAACCCGAGACCCTTGAGGGCCTCGTTGATCTGCTTCCCCTGGGCTTCGGTGGTCGTGACGTCTTTGTAGGTGAAGCGCTGGGATGCTGCCGAGTCGGCCTTGCTGCTGTCGCTGTTGATGGCGCTGCACTGGTTGCGTGCGGCGTTGATGGCCTTGTCCTCGTACTTCACGATGCCCGGGTTGGCTGCAGCGAGGGCGCGAAGCAGTTCTGCGCGCTTGGCGCCGGTGGGCTCGGGCGGGATGCCGGCCACTTTCGCTGCGGCGCTCACGTCGATGCTGGGCTTGCTGCTCTTGCTGGCCGTGGCTTTTGGCTTGGAGTCGCCGGTGTCGCTGCTGCATCCGGCGAGAGCGATGGCGAGTGTGGCCGTGATGACGGCGACAGTGGTGCGGGTGCGCAGGGTTCCCCCTGGGATGTTGGTGCTGAGGGGGAATTATGCGTCGCGTGTGGACGTCGCGGTGGCGGTGGGGCCTTCTTGTGACGCGCGGGGTGTCCGGAGTCTCAACGCCAGCGATGGTCTGCCGACTGGACGCCCACCAGGCGAAGCGCCAGAGCAGGACGGCCCCACACCGGCAGGATGCCAGATTCACGACCGCCCCGTCCTCGTGGAGGAGCGGGGCGGTGTGAGCACTCGGGCCGAGATGACACCGCGTCTGGTTGGCGCCGGCCGTCGGTTGCCCGCCCGGCTGTAGTCCGGACCTCCCCGGGTGCCCGGGCCTCCCAGGGGCAGACGAGCGGGCTGGGGATGCCATGAGCTCGGCACGTTCCGCCGCCCTGCGGCCGATTCAGTGGGCGTACGCTCTCGGGGCCCGCCGTAGCCGGGCCTTCATCCGGAAGGTCGCGCTGTGGGCGGCCCTGCGCCCATAGTCTTTCAACGGCCCGCCACGAACAGCTCCTTCATCGCCCCGGCGACCACGTCGGGACTCTCCCGAGGCAGAAATTGGCCGATGCCCGGCACGATCCGCACGGTGAGATCGTCCGCGTGACTCTCGCCCCCGGCCAGCATGGACGGTGGGAACGCGTTGTCCCGCTCGCCGCCCAGCAGCACGGTCGGGACGGTCAACCGCTGCCCGCTCCACGTGCCGCGCAGCAGCGCCGGGATCTCCCGGACCACGTACTGCCAGAACATGGCCTGCCCAGCGTGCGCGGTGGCCTGGGCCGCGGCGCTGAACTCCGCGAGCTCGTCGGTTTGCCAGACCGACCGGTCGGCGACCTGATGACGCAGCAGGAAGCGGGCGAACGCCGGCCAGCGGCGCAGCACGGCCCGGCCGATCACCGGGAAGATCGCGTACCGCCGCCAGCACGCGGGTAGAGTCCGTGCGCTGCCTGCCGCCCGCCTTCACCAGGCCCCGGTCCTTGAGGACGGTCAGCAGCAGGTCGAGCACCTTCTCCTCCATCCCGTGCTCGACCAGTCGCGTGCGGAACTCGGACTGCACCGAGGCGTCGAATCCGGGATCGTCCAGCTCGAGGCCGAGCGCGTATTTCAGGTCCATGCCGTACCGCCCCCGATGCGCTGCCGCCCGATCGGTGAGGTTCTCGGCCAACTGCAACATCGTCACCAGCGCCAGCCGGCCAGGCGACCAGCCCGGCCGCCCTCTGGATCCGAATACCTCGGCGAACCCGGCGTCCGCGAACAACTCGCCCATCTCTTGACAGACCCGCATCGCCAACGGATTCGGGCCCCGTGCCGCCACCGCCCGCGCCACCTGCGCGGTCAGCTCAGGCACCGTCGGCCACGGCCTCGGCCGCATCGACATTCCACACCCCACCTGCGACCGGGAACGCCAAGACGACCGCTGCTGCCCCGACCAACGAGCCGCAAGCGGCAGGAGATTCCTGCTTCCGCAGCGACGCGTGCGATCGGACGTCCGGCGTCGACCCGCAGGCACAAACGCAGACGTCCTTCGCGGGTCGGCGGTGCGTTCCGATGTCCCCTGCTGGTGGCGCTCCTGGACTCGGCGGCCGCGTTCACCGGGAGCCCTGGGATCTCGGGGCTCCCGCGTGAGCGGCTGTGCGTGGCGTCAGCGTGCGAACTTTTCGATGGCCTCCGGGGTGACGGGGGTGAAGAAGTTGACGAGGTTGCCGTCGGGGTCGCGGAACAGCAGCGACCGGTTGCCCCAGGGCATCGTGGTGGGCTCGTTGACGAAGTCGGTGACGAAGCCGGTCAGGTTCTGGTGAACGCGGTCCACGTCGTCGACGAGGAACTCGGTGATCACGCTGTGGTTGTCCGCCGGGCGGGCAGAGCCCGGGGCGAACAGCGGGACGGTGCGGGTGCTGGCGATCGCGAGGGTTGCGCCCGCGATCTTGAGTTCGGCGAAGTCCTCGGTGGCCCGTATCGCCTGCGTACCTGTGGCTCGCTCGTAGAACTCGACGAGGCGCGCGACGTCGCTGGTGATGATGCGGATCGAGACGAAGTCCATGGGAATCTCCTTGGCTGTGCTGGAGGCGTGCACGTCGCAGGCTAGGAGAAATAGTGGACAGAATCGGTCCTGTATTCGCGCTAGGCTGCGAACATGCCACGACCCACCGGCCGCGTGCTGACACTCCTGGAGCTGCTGCAGTCGGGCGGTACCCGGACGGTGGCCGAACTCGCCGACCGGCTCGGCGTCGAAGGGCGCACCGTGCGCCGGTATGTGAACCAGCTGATTGACCTGGACGTGCCCGTGGAATCGGTGCGCGGCCGCTACGGCGGGTACCGGCTCGCCCCCGGGTACCGCTTGCCTCCGCTCATGCTCAGCGACGACGAGGCGCTGGCCGTGCTGCTCGGCCTGGTCGCCGGCCGCCGGGCAGGGCTGACGACGACGGAGCGCACGGCGAACGAGACGGCGTCAGCGAAGATCCGGCGGGTGCTGCCCAAGCACATCGCCCACCGGCTCGACACACTCCTGGAAGCTCTCGCCTTCACGGATCAGCCCGGCGAGTTGGACCACCCGGACGCCGGGCTCCTGCTCACCATCGCCGATGCGGTGCGCCACCGCCGACCGGTCTCGATCCGCTACACCGACCGCGACGGACGGCACAGCGAACGCACACTGCACGCGTACGGGATCGTCGCCCATGCGGGCCGGTGGTACGTCACGGGCAAGGACGCCCAGATCGGCGAGGACCGAACCTTCCGGCTCGATCGCATCGCAGACGCGCGGACCCTGCCCGGCTCGTTCGAAGCGCCCGTGGGTCCCGGTCCGGCGCAGCGCGTGGTGTCAGGGTTCGCCACGGCCGAGTACCGGCATCAGGTGACCTTGCGGATCCACGGGACAGTTGAGCAGATCCGCGCGCACCTCCCCGCCAGCGTCGCGAGCCTGGAGGAGCACGAGCCCGCGGCCGGCCAGGACCCGGCGGCCGAGCACTGGCTGCGCGTCGAGCTACGGGCGCAGCAGCTCGACTGGTTGCCTCGGATACTCGCCTCACTCGACCGGCCGTTCGTCATCGAGCGCCCCGATGAACTGCGCGACCTCGTCATCGCGCTCGCCGATCGACTCACGTCCTACGCCCGTCTAGCCTGACAGCGAGGAACCAATGTCATGAGACGGCACAGCTGGTCGACGTCGAGCGGGGCATTTTGCGGGCGTACCGGACGTGCGGGGTGGTGCCCTGGAGGTCGCACCAGCGGCGGCTTGAAAGTACATGCGGGCAAGGTGGCGGCGCGGCTCCGGGCCGAGGAGGCGCGGCTGGACGTTGACGGGGACGCCGCACTCGTTGGTCTTGCCGAACTGCTGCTGACGGTGGCCGAGCAGTACGCGGAGGGCCTGGTCGGCGCGCTGCTGGGCGCGGCCGAGCTGAAGGACGTTGAGCCAGGGACCGCGAGCCGCTGTGCATCAGCGCAGTGGTGCTGCTGACCTTGGCGGGCGCGGTGGGGATCTCGCTGATTAGCCTGCCGGACGCTGTGGCTACACCGGCCATCGGCGGCGTTGGCCTGCTGGCCATTGCCCTGGTCTACGGGCGTGGAGCGCGCAAGGCCCTTGATCTGCTCGCGCCGCTCGGAAGTGGCGGGAAGCGAGGCGACCGCCCGCCTGAGCCTCCTCGTCTGGCCCAGCGCTCCGTGCTTTCGAAGCCTAGGAGCCGAGTCAAGCAGGCGGCGCGGCACTGGGCGGGGCCTGTTCGGCAGGCTGGTCCAGTTGCTGCTGAAACCGGATTGCGAAGAAGATCGCCGCGCGGGTCCCGTCAGAGAAGTGACGGCCCGCCCGTCGGTCGGGCAGGGTAGCTTTAGCCTCCGTGCTGCTCGATGGCCTTGCGGACCTCGTACACGTCGTAGTCGGTCTCCAGGACGGCGTGCGTCAGAGCGAGCAGCGCCAGCGTCTGGGCCTTGGAGCCGGGGTCGCTGACGCTTTCCAGGGCCTGCTCCGCGCGGTCCGCGAACTCCCTGGCCTTGGCGTAGTGGTCCTCGCGCGGCGCGTTTCCCCCTCTGGTTGCTGGTGGTCGTCGATCAGCATGCCCCGAGCACGCTCACGCGGTACCCGCTGGTCTTCGTGGGCTGCCGTGGCAGAAGCAAGCTCCCAGGGACACACGACACCAGGCCGCCGACGCGATCGCGGCTGCCAGGAGAAGCACCTAGCCCGCCGCGCCTGGCGCCTGTGTCACTCGCTGGGCTGCGGCAGCACGTAGACGAACGGATACGGGAAGTCCGGGTTGTCGAACTCCGGCTTCACGCGGTATCCGAAGCCGGCCAGGATGCCGACGATGGTCGTCGTCAGCGCGGCGGCGGCGCCGAACACCGTCGCCGCCTCGGAATCGTGCGCCTTCGCCAGCCGGTCCTCCTCCGGCACGTACCAGGACAGGAACACGCCCATTCCCTCCACCCCGAGACGCAGGACGAGACCGCCGGCTACGTGGGAGTGATCGTCGCTGTCGTCGACCAGATAGACCGGGACGCCGACCTTGGCGAGGTCGGCGCAGACCGCTGCGGCGAGCAGGGCGTGCGGGTGTCCGTCGTAGCTGCGGAGTTCGGGTGGCAGAAGGTCCATCCCGGCAGGGTAGGGAGTCCGCCCGCAGTGCGACAGGCCGCCTTCTCGCCGCTGGTGCTGTCCGGTTGCCCCTATTGGACCCAACAGGCTCCACGGTGCTTTCAGGGCGCGTGTTCCATGTGTTCTTCCAGTTCGACGGCGAGCGCGGGGTCGGGGCGGGGGACCAGGCCGTAGTCCTCATCGGTGTCCGCTTCGAGGCGGCATACGGCGTCGGCGAGCTTGAAGTGGTCAAGTGCCCAGCTGAGCACGCCTCCGGTTCGACAGGCCGGATCGTCTCCCCGGTTGCCGGGCCGTGACGGGGCGATCGTGGCGATTGCGGTGACGACGGCGTGAGGGGCGTAACAGCTTGCGGTCAGGGGAGTGGGGGGTTCGGTGTCGATGCGGGGGTAGAGGTCGCTTCCGGTGTGGTGGTGGAGAGCGAGGGCCTGGCGGTACCAGAAGCGGGCCATGTCGTCCTCGCTGTACTGCGTGTGGTGCAGGTAGAGGCAGTAGGCGGCGGTGGCGACGCCTGCTTCTGCGGCGAACTGCCACCAGAACTGGGCGCCTTCGGAGCGGTCGGACAGGTAGAGCAGGCAGGCGAAGGTCAGGGCACCGGCCGGCTCGATGCGGGAGCGTTCATTGACGAGCTGGGCCATGGCCTCCACCGTATCCGGGTCGCTCACCACCCGGCAGGAGAGCCCTGCCAGGCTCGTGGCGGCCCGCCGGTAGACCGGCGGGTTCGCGGGGGACCGGCTCCGCACGCGGCCGGCCCCCCTCGGCTTTGACCAGGCGGGCGCTGACAGGCGAATACCGACACGCGCCAAGGTGGTGTTAGGCGGGTTGCGGGGCGGGCGTTGCCGGAGCGGCCGCGACCTTGCGGGTCTCGCGCATTATCAGCAGGCCGTTGAGCACCATCAGTGTCGCGGTCAGGCCGTGGACGCCGAGCGCGGTGGCCACGGAGCCGTGGTGGGCCAGCACGGTGGCCATGTCGCCGTACGCGGCGAGGGCCTCCACCAGCAGCACCCAGCCCAGTGCCCGGCGGTGGCCCGTCACCAGCAGGATGCCCAGGACCAGGGCCAGGACGACGTCGCGGATTCCCTTGATGATCAGGAAGCCGTCGCCGTCGCCGGACGGCCAGCTCGGCAGGCCGAAGCCCGGCGCCGTCGTCTCCGGGCTCAGGATGAACTCCGTCCCGAACCAGAGGATGAAGAGGATGAAGGCGGCGGCCAGGACGGTGTTGATCTTCTTCAGCGGCATTGTTCTTCTCCTTGCGAGTCTTCGTCGGCTTGGTGAGCTTCGTGGAGCTTGCTGAGTCGTGTGGGGCCTGATCAGGCCGCGCGGACGCGGCTGATCGAGGGGCGTAACTTGTCGGGATCGCAGGTGCGGGATCTGAGCGGTAGCCGCATTCCCGAATGTCGGGATTTCGGCGGCCAGCTGCCGCGCGGGGAGTGGGGAGTGTGCGCCACCGGCGCGGCGTCGGCCCGCGGGGTCAGTAATCCGAAGCCCTGTCGGGCACGCCCCCGAGGGGGCGAAAGCCGTCGGCATACAGGGGCGAACCGGTGAACGTCGGGGCGGCTTGGTATCAGGCGAGGGCGGCGACCAGCAGGGAGAAGGCGCCGATGATGACGGCGACGCGGACGTAGTGCCAGCGGTTCCAGCGGTTCATCTGCTCCTTCCAGTCCTTGGGCCGGTTCTCGGGGGTCCACGTCTTGTTCCGGTTGTTGATCGGGACGAGCAGCAGGAGCGACATGATCACGCTGGCGATCAGCAGTCCGGCGGCGGTGATGACGAGGCCGGTGCCGTGGTGGTGCCATCCGGCGATGGCCCAGACCACGGCGAGGACGAGCGAGCCGATGTACCAGAACGGCATCACGGCGCCGAGCATCCGGCCGCCGTGGCTGTGGCCCATCTGGCTGGCGTCGTCGGGAAGGGCGTTGAGGATCGGGTTCATGACGAAGGCGACGGAGAACTCCACCCCCACCATCAGGCCGACGACCACGGTGGTGACGACCTCGAGTGCGTTGAGCATGACGGCCCTCCGGGATCTAGCGTTGCTAGCTGATGAGTCGACGCTAGTACTACTGCCGCTCGCTTGTCTAGCGGTGCTAGGATCAAATCATGTCGGTAAAGGAACGTAAGGAGCGCGAGCGGGCGGGCCGCGAGCGTCTCATCGTGGCGACGGCCCGCGAACTCGCCGAGGAGCAGGGCTGGGACGCGGTCACCACGCGCCGGCTCGCCGAGCGCATCGAGTACAGCCAGCCCGTCCTCTACAGCCACTTCCGCGGCAAGCGCGAGATCATCGGCGCCGTCGCCCTCCAGGGCGCCACCGAGATGGCCGTCGCGGTGCGGGCCGCGACCGCCGCCGCGGACGGCCCGCGCGCCCGGGTCACCGCCCTCGCCCGCGGCTACCTCGACTTCGCCGAGCGGAACCCGGCGGTCTACGACGCCTTGTTCCAGCTCGACGGCGGCCTGGCATACGCGCAGGAGGACACCCCGGAGCCGCTGAAGGACGCCTTCGCCGCGCTGATGGAGAGCCTGGGCGAGGTCGCCGGGGACGGCGTCGACCAGGGGCTGTTCACCGAGACGTTCTGGGCGTCCCTGCACGGACTCGCAACCCTGACCCGGGCGGGACGGCTGCCGCCGGAGGACGCCGAGCAGAGGGTGGAACTGCTGGTGGACCGGCTCGCTGTGCTCTGACACACACCATCCCCTCGGGCATGCGGCGCACAAGCTCCCGCGGCCCGAAGGGCCCCACGCGACGTGCTCAGCGTCCGTTACCGGTCTGGCCGCGTAGAACTGAACGACGTGGCAAGTGCCACGGTGCCGTCACCGAATCGGGCGTTGAGCTGGTCGATGACCGGTTCGATCCGCAGCCATGAGGCCTGGCTCGGGCCTATGGCCAGCTATGTGTAGGCCTGCGCAGCGTCAACGATCCGTTCGGCGACGAGTGCAAGACCCGGTAAGTCCGCTGCCGGACGTGCGTTTGCCGCAATCCCTGCTGGTTCTGCGGCAGACGCGTTTTCGAAGCCAGCCCACTTCCCTGACCACCATGGCGTTTCCAGGTCGCGCAGCCAGGCGACAGGATGAATGAGCCGCAACCCGACCGAGTCGGTGCTACTGGCGGTGGCCAGGAGTGTGCAGTCGGAGGAGATTGCTACTGCATCAAGAACGTTCCGAACACTGCCATGAGCGTTGGGGAGGGATTGGCCGAGGGCGTCTTGGGTGGTTGGTTTCCACAGCTGGACCGTGCCGTCTTCGCTGCCGGTGGCGAGGAGGCGGCCGTTCGGGGAGAACGCCACCGCATGCGGTCCGGATCGCACGCCCTGGACTGGGCGCTGCTGGACTCCAGCGGGACGGTCGCCCAGTACGCAGGGTCGGGCACCAGCAGCCCGCTCTCTGAGGGCAACCCGTCGATGTACCCAAGCCTGTCGTTCTCCTACGTGACGTCGGACGACATGTTCACCGTCGGCTCCGGACACCTCAGCGCCGGTATGGCAACGGTCGCGCTCGCCCACCAGGGCTCCGCCGCCGCCACGGTCTACGCCCACACCTCATACCCGTGGCGGCTGAGGTTGGAGAACATCGGCGCAGAGCTGGCCTGAGAAGGTGCCCCGGCAGCCGGAGGAATGGTCTTGCCTGTAGCGGTGACACTGAGCCCATGGGACCAGATGCGACTTTCGGCCAGCTGCTGCACCGTGTGACGCTGGACCGGGAGCACGGCGTCGACACGTGGCGGTGCCCGGACGGGAGCGTCTTCGTCCTGCTCGTGAACCGGCAGGGCGAGGTCGTCCAGCGCGCGACGGTGCCGCGCCTGCTCCGGTGGTCGAAGTACGCGCGCCGCTGCTACCGGGGCGTGGTGGTGCGCCGCTGGGTCCTCACCCCAGACGACGCCCCACCAGTGCTGGATGCCCCGCACCGCATCCCACAGGCAGGACACCTCGCACGCGAGCATGGTCAGTAGTTGCCCGCCATGTCTTTCTTCACCGAGGCCAACTCCGGGCCCCCGTCGTCGGCCGGCACCTTCCACCGGAACGCAGTGCCGTCCCCGTCGGTATAAGCGATCGTCCCGCCGCGCTGCGCCTCGGCCAGGTCGAAGGCGATGGTCCGCCATTGCCAGGTGCCCGCCTTGACCGTGCCGCCGCCGGTGAACCCGTGCGGGGTGATGGACGAGGCGTCGTTCTTGCCTTCGTCCAGGGCCTGCCCGTCGGGGGCGATCCACTGCCAGCCGCCGCCCTCGAGCGGCGCCGACTCCGTGGCCACCGTGCTGCCGGTGGCCCGGTCCTTCACGGTGATGATTGCGAACGTGCCGTTCACCGAGGTGGAGCCCATGGCCGTCTTGACGTAGACGACAGTGGTGGGGGTGACCGCGCCGTAGCTACGGAGGCGGTCGGCGTCCCGTGGGCTTGCGGTCGCGGTGACGACGGCTCCGGCGTTGAGCGGGCGCCCGGAAAAGCGCCCCCAGCGTGACGCCGTGGATGCGACTCGCAGCGGGGAATTCGATCAGGCGGGAATCAGGACGGTCTTTCGTCATACTCCCCGACGCCCAGAAAGTCCGCGGACGGCTGCACGCCTGCCGACAGGTGAATCGACCGGAGCCCCTTGAGGTGACGTTATGGTCATGAGCGGCGATCTTGGAGCGCGAGCAGTGCTGCGAGGGCCGTCGCGGGGTCAGGGTCGGGTTGACCGATGGGCCACCAGGCGCCGTCCTCTTTCCCGTACGGATACCAGCGGCCGTCGCGGCCATAGCGCAGTTGGCGGTCGTGGCAGACGACGGTCCAGCGGTTGCGCCACGCGCGTAGCTGGGGAGGCCGTCCGTCCGCCCAGTCCTCCGCGAGCGAGGTTCGGGCGCGGGCAAGTACGGCCGGGTCGGGGGTCCAGGGGTCCTCCAGGACCGCGAGTGCGGCCGTGCCGCCGTAACTCCAGGCCCGTACCGCCTGGGCGAGCTCGGACAGCGGGCGACCGGTGCTCTCGGCGATCCGGGCGAAAACCTCTGTCTGCGTGTGCTCGGCGGCAATGCGCACAGCATCCTGCCACTCCGTCAGGTCAGCCAAAGGCGGTGGTGCGTCGTCCGCCAGCGCGGCGGCGAGTTGGCGACGGGCGCGCTCGGCTGCGTCGGCGGCCAGGGTTTCCAGCGCCTCCGGGTCGATGCCTGGTTCGGCGGGCCGGGACGTTGCGAAGACGGGCGGGTGCCCGGTGCGTTCGGGCATGGGCGGCGGTCCGGGCAGCGGTGGCAGGTCTGCGCGCGCCGCGAAAGCCTCCCGGGCCGGTGTACCTGTGGGTGCGGTGGGAGTGCGCGGGGACGGAACCGACGCTGACGTCGAGGCTGCCGCCTGCGATGCCGCGCGGGCGGCGTTGCGGCGGGCGAGCTCGTCCAGCAGCTGCTGTTCGCCGCGGCCGCGCATCAGCAGCAGTACGAAGGGGTCTTCGTCCAGCAGGCGTGCGACCTGGTAGCACAGCGCGGCGCCGTGCTTGCACGGGTAGCCCCAGTCGGGGCAGGAGCAGGACGGCTTCAGATCGTTGGCGGACGGTAGCAGCCGTACGCCAGCTTTCAGCGCGTCCTGCACCAGCTCGGCGGGCATGTCGCGGTCCAGCAGTGCGGCGATGTGCCCGGCGCGCGCCGCCACCGCGTTGAGGAGCCGGTCCCATTGCGTGTCGCTGAGGACGGGGATCGCCAATGACACCCGGTAAGGCCGCGGCCTGCTGCCCTGCACCGGGGCGCTGATCCGGCCCGGGACCACGGTCATCTCGCCCACGGATCCGCGCCGCGCGTAGGTGCGACCGCGGGTGAGGCGGCCGGAATCGAGCGAGCACTCCTCCAGCGCCGACACCCACGCCTGACCCCACCAGGTTGAGACGAAACCGCCCCGGCGGCCGGGAGCCGGAGGGAAGGGAGAGAAAGTGCGGGCGAGCTGACCCTGGGCCTGCTGCTTGGGCTTCGTCGGGCGCGGGCTCACTTGTGGCTTCCCCTCGTGGTGCGCTGACGGTCTGCGCTCCAGGGCGTGGTGTTGTGACGCATCGTTACCAGTTCGGCTAGTTCGACGTCGGAGAGTTCGGTGAGTGCCGCCTCGCCATGGCTCAGCACGGCGTCCGCGAGCCCCTTCTTCTGCGTGAGCATCTGCGCGATCCGATCCTCGACCGTCCCCTCCGCGATCAGACGGTGCACCTGCACCGGCTGGGTCTGGCCGATGCGGTACGCGCGGTCGGTGGCCTGGTCTTCCACCGCCGGGTTCCACCATCGGTCGAAGTGGATGACGTGGCCGGCGCGGGTCAGGTTGAGGCCGGTGCCGGCGGCCTTGAGGGAGAGCAGGAAGACCTGCCGCTCGCCGCGCTGGAAGCGGTCGACCATCTCCTCGCGCTGCTTCACCGGCGTTCCGCCGTGCAGGAACTGCGCCGCGATGCCGCGGGCTGCGAGATGCTGC
Organism: Streptomyces sp. NPDC086549; assembly: GCF_044746205.1. NCBI lineage: Bacteria > Bacillati > Actinomycetota > Actinomycetes > Kitasatosporales > Streptomycetaceae > Streptomyces > Streptomyces sp. NPDC086549. The sequence goes on from NZ_JBIVBS010000014.1 coordinate 86,228, forward strand.
TCCAGCAGCCGGCCCATCTCGACGTACTGGGTGAAGACGAGCACCGAGCCGTCCTCGGCCACGATCGCATCCAGCAGCTCGTCGAGCAGCTCCAGTTTGCCCGAGCGGCCGGCGAGCTTCGTGTTTTTTTCCTTCAGGTACTGCGCCGGGTGGTTGCAGACCTGCTTGAGGCCGGTGAGCAGCTTCATCACCAGGCCACGCCGGGCCATTCCGTCCGCCTCGCCGATCGCCGCCAGCGACTCGCGCACCAACGCCTCGTACAGGGACGCCTGCTCCTTCGTCAGCGAGACAGGCTGGTCGGTCTCGGTCTTGGGCGGCAGCTCGGGGGCAATGCCAGGGTCGGACTTTCTGCGGCGCATGAGGAAGGGGCGGACCAGGCGGGCGAGACGGTTCGCACTCTCCTGGTCGCCGTCGGCCTCGACCGCGCGGGCGTAGCGGTCGCGGAAGGCGGCGAGCGTGCCGAGCAGGCCGGGTGTCGTCCAGTCGAGCAGGGCCCACAGCTCGGAGAGGTTGTTCTCAACCGGGGTGCCGGTCAGAGCGATACGCCCGGCGGCGGGGACGGTGCGCAGCGCCCGAGCGGTGTCCGAATACGGGTTTTTGACATGCTGCGCCTCGTCCGCGACCAGCAGGCCCCACGGCACAGCGGTGTCGGCCAGGAGCCGGGCGTCGCGACGCAACGTGCCGTACGTGGTGAGGACGAAGGCGTTCGGTGTGAGGTCGTCCAGGGTGCGGCCCGCGCCGTGGAAGCGGCGTACGGGGATGCCGGGTGCGAAGCGCTGCACCTCGCGCTCCCAGTTGCCGAGCAGGGACGTCGGACAGACCACCAGGGTGGGGCCGTGGGCCGATCGCTCGTGATGGCGCAGGTGGAGGGAGATCAGGGTGATCGTTTTACCGAGGCCCATGTCGTCAGCGAGGCAGCAGCCCAGGCCCAGGGAGGTCATCCGATCCAGCCAGATCAGGCCCCGCAGCTGGTAGTCGCGCAGGGTGGCTGCGAGCATGGCGGGCTGGCCGGTGGTGGCCGATGCGGCGTCTTGGCCCTCCTCCGGCTCGGCGATCCGCGCGCGCAACTGCTCCAGGGTGCCGCCCGCGGTGACCGGTACGGGCGTGCCGTCGATCTCTACCTCGCCAGTCAGCGCCGCGCCCAGGGCGTCGATCGCGGTGAGCTCGTGGGCATGCTGCTTGCGGACCTTGCGGACCAGCGCCTGGTCGATCACCACCCACTGGTCGCGCAGCCGCACCACCGGGCGGTGCGCCTCGACCAGGCGGTCCATCTCTTCCTCGGTCAGCGGCTGCCCGCCCAACGCCAACTGCCAGCGGAATTCAAGGAGCTGACCGGAGGAGAGGAAGGTCTCCAGGTCCGACTGCGTCTTCTTGCGCCGGGGCGGCTCCAGCAGGCCGTTCGCGGTCAGCTCCTTCGCCAGGCCCTTTGGCAGGTGGACCTGGATTCCGGCGGCGGCCAGCCGCTCCGCAGCCTCGCCGAGCAGGTCCAGCAGCTCGTCGTCGGCGAGCTGCAGCACATCGGGCGCGGCTGCGGAGAGCAGGCGCGACAGCGGCGGCCATGCTTTCGCGCCTCGGCGCAGCGCCAGCAGCGCGTCGATACGGGTACGGGCGCCGAACTGCTCCGGGACGGCTGCAGCCCCGGCCCACAGCTCGGCCGCATCTGCCACCAGGGTGGGGTCGGCGAGGCTGTGCAGTTGCACCACGGCCCGGAACTTTGGCCCGGCGCCGCCGCTGTCGCCGAAGTCTCCGCCGTCCCACGCGTCGCTGTCTCCCTCCAGACGCAGGGAGACGCGCACGCCCGCGTCCATCCCGGCGGCCACCTCGGCCGCCCACTCACGCTGTTCGGGGATAGGCACCGGCATCCGAGCGGCGAAGGCCGGACCGGCCATCAGGTGGCGCGCTGCCGGGGAGCGCGGCAGGCCGTCCGCGACCGCGTCCACAAAGGCCCGCAGCAGCGGCTCGGCGGCGGGCAGCGCTACGGGCGACGAGCCCGGCAGCGGGACCGCGCGCGCCTCCGGCGGCATCGCCGCCGCGAGGTCGCGTATCCGGCGCACGTCGTCGCCGTCCAGCGGACCGAGCCGCCAGGCGTCGAACCCGGTGGGGCTCAGCCCCGGCAGCAGCCGTCCCCGCGCGGCAAGTTGAAGCGCGATCAGGGCCCCTGCTCCCCACAACGCGGCGGAAACAGAGGCGTTGCCGCTCTGCACCATGGCGCGAGCCCGGGTGAGTACAGGCACCGCCTGCGCGACCGGCAGCAGCACCGCACTCACGCTCCGCCGCCGGATCCCGTTCCCGTGCGGCCGCACGACGGTGAGCTGCTCCGGCTCTACACCGCAGTCGGGCATCTCACCGCCGTCCGCCCGCCAGAACGCCACACGGCCTTCCCTGGCCGGATCTCCGGGCAGGAAGACGGCTTCGCATGCGCTGAGCGCGGCTGAGGCAGCCGGCGCAACCGCTCCCGGCTTCCTCTGCTCGGCAGGCTCATCCACTTCGACGACCTGGAGGATATGCGCCATGACCGGATGCCCTTCGAGCCGGGGTGCAGGTATGCGCTGAAGTGACACCGTCACGCCTTGTCATCGCGCATTCACAAGCTGTACGGCGGAATGCTATCGGCTCGTGACGGGCGCTCGCGGCGCGGACAAAGGACGCATGAGCGTCAGTGCACCCAGTCCTTGAGCGGCTCGGTGTCCAGCGTGACGCCGACCGGCGGAGTGGACGACGACCTTGCACGTGTCGCAGTCGATGGGCAGGTACACGAGGATGCCTGCCTTGGCGTAGGCGCGGCGCTTCTCGACTCGGTCGCGCTGCTCAGATTCGGGCCGCACGAGGTCTCCTCGACGACCACCAGGGTGCCCTCCGGGTCGGTTGCGGTGTGGTTCGAGGTATTGCGGCTTGTCCTGGCGGCCGTTGTCGCTCCAGGTGGCAGCAGACCAGGCCCGCCGGGAAGCCCGCGAGACCAGCGAGCGTATTCACCGCGACCTCACCGGCCCGTAGGCCGACGAGCCCGCGCCCCGGGGGTGGCCGACCGCCAAACCACCCCGGGACGCGTCCGCCCCGTCTGACCTGCCCTGTCCTGCCCCTGATCACCGACGAGGATTTCGCTGCCGGTCATGTGGGCCTGGGAGTCGGAGGTGGTCATGCCGGTTTCGTGGATGTCGGAGGCCTGCCGGAGCAGTTCGTCGTAGGCCGCGTGGTGTTTGGCCGGGAGGCTCTGGCGGTACTCGCCGGCTGGCACGACGATTTCGATGCGGCCGCCGTGGCTGAGGACGGCTTCGGCGAACCAGGAGTCCGGGCCGTCCGCGATGCACGAGACGCCGACCAGTTCGGCTGGGTCGTACTCCTTGATCGCGTCGGCCAGAAGCGCTCGGACGTGGGTTTCGACCTCGTTGCTCAGTCCGCGGTGTCCGGTGATCCCTACCTGCATGCTTTCGCCCTTTCTCACAGGTAGACGCCGTGGAGGCGTTCGTCGAAGTCCCTCACCACTTTGGGCGGTGAGGACAGTGCGAGCCTGCGGCGCACGGCGGGTAGCGCTGCCGCCAGTCCTCCTCCTGTAGCTGCTGGTCGACGGCGGTCCGTGGACGTCCGGGTGGGGGTGCGGGGATGTAGTGGTGGAGGGGGGCGTAGGTGGTGAGTTTCGCGGCCAGGCGTTCGGGCCCCATGGTGGCCCGGTCGACTTCCACGAAGGCCCGCGGCATGGCCCCGCCGTCGTCGGAGGTGCGGTAGTACAGCAGAGCGTCCGGGATGACGGCCTCGCCGCCGCCGAGGGGGTGGTGGACTTCGGGGATCCAGTCCAGCGGCTGGCACTCGTCGCCGCGGCGGCGGGCGTCCTCCAGGAACGCGAGCCCGGTCTCCGTCACCGTCAGTGCGTGCCCTGCCCGCAGCCTGGCGGCGATGCGGTCCGCGATCAGCCTTGGTGGCCGCCGCTCCCGCAGCTCGGGCCACTCGGAGGCGACGTCCACTCCGTAATGAGTGGCGAACCACACCCGTGTGCGGCCGGCCTGCGGCAGAGTGACGCGGTCGACGAGGCCTTCGTCGTGGAGCTTGGCCAGCCTGCGGCGGGTCTGTTCGATCCGCACCCCGGGCGCGATCACCCGATGCATCTTGCATCTGTTCTGTCGTCGCCATCCGGTACTGGGCCAGCACGGCCAGCGCCAGCCGGTCCCCGCCGCCCACGTCCACGTTCGGCATCGCCACCGCCGCCCCTTCCTCGTACGGTGCAGCGCCGGTCTTGTCCGGTGCTGCGTGTACGTCCAGGCCAGCAGTTGGCCCCGACCAGACCACCGACCACGAAGGACTGACCAGCGTCACCATGCGATAACCCCGCCCGCAACCCCGCTGGGGATCCCTCCGACAACCCCGCCGACAACTGTCCGCCCCCACCGGATGTCTGACGGCATATCCGCAGGTCATCACACCTTCCGGGCGTGGTCGGGAACCCCGACATCCCCCTCTGCACCCCAACAACATCCCTACCCAGGAAAGAGAACGGGAAGGGGAGGGCGGGCGTGGTGGTGGAGCGGCGGGGGATCGGGCGGCCCTCAGGGGGTGTTGCGCGTCGGCGGGACCTCCGCGCTCAGCGCCTGACGAGTTGGCGCGCCAGGAGGACTGGCCGCCAGCCGGGCGCAGCTGCGCGGACACACGTCAAGGCGAGGGCTTTGCCGCCAGCGCGGCCGGGCTCGTGTCGTCCTGGCCCTGGCCGCGCTGGTAGAGGGCGCGGGCCTCGGTCCTGGCTCGCTGCCAGGTGCGCTCGTTGCCGCCGTGCTCGCGCGCCAGCTGCGCGGCGATGCCGCGCCGGTATCCGTCGGCCCGCCGGAGTTCCTTGAGGGCGGTGGCGACGGCATGGTCGCGCTGGGCGCGGCCGACGGTCTCTCTGATTGCTCCGGCCGTCTCCGCGACGCCGTCCAGCGGCATGGAGACGGCCGGTACCGGCGTCCTCCCCCCAGGCCGACCAGAATGCCCGTACGACCTCCTGGTCCGGCGCTCAAGATCACCCGGGCCGTGGCCCGGCTGCTGGGCGTCTCGCAGCGCACCGTGGAGCGTTACGTCAAGGATCAGATCCGCCGGCCCCGCGCCGACCTCGCCCAGCGTCTGGCCAATGACGTGCGCGTTCGCTGGCAGCCCCGTGTCCGCGAGCAGGCCCGCAGTCGGGCCGTCACCAGCACCGGCCTCGTCATCCAGACCCGGGCCCAGGTCGTTTCACCGCCGCGCCCGGCACCACCAACGACGCCCGCCTGCGTCATCTAACCGTCGCCCTGCCCGCGCGCCACGCGGCCCGGCCCGTGGGGGCCCAGGACACCGGAGCCACCGAGCAGCAGCTGCTCGACATTACGGCCGCGTCGCTCGGCGAGCAGTACTTCCGTGACGCCGGCCGTCGTGGCCAGGGCCTGATGGGGGAGTTCACTGACGTCGAGCAGGTCGACTTCGACCTGAAGCCCCGGAAAGGCGAAGTGGTCGGCCACGCGTGCCGTGACGCCGACGTCGGCGATCCGGCACGTGCAGAGACGGAAGGCATCGACGGGGCACTGATGAGGGGTTTGAGCACCGGCTTTACCCGAGCCGGAAGAGCCCTCCGTAACGTGGATGTGGCCGCTCGGGGGCGGTTGCAGTGGGGTGTGCTGCCCGGTTTCGATGGCCGGGGTGGGTCTCTGGGCTCCAGAAGGCGGCTGCTGGCTCTCGCTCTGGAGCGGCGCAAGTTCCCGCAGCGCGGGGAGACATGGGCGCCACAATGCCCGCTGGTGTGCGCATCGGCTGCAGGGGCCGGTCAGCGAGCTGAGGCCTGCTGACGGGTCTGACCCTTCGGGCCTCGCTCGTGCAGCAATCGTGCGGTCTGCTCGGACACCGGTGTGGCCAGCAGTGCGGTAACCAGGTCGACCAGCCTGCTGGTGAACAGCCGGTCGTCCCTGCGAGGGCGGGCGGCGGCACGGGCGGCAAGTTCGGCGTGGCAGAAGCGCATGGTGGTGAAGCGGGTGTGGAGCACCGTGGTCGACTCGATAGCCAGCAAGGGCTCCACCAGGCGCCGCCACGCGAAGATGCTCGACCCCTTCGTCACAACGACCTCGACCAGGGGTTCTGGCCGGTTGAGCAGTTCGGCCACGATCTGCAGGAACTCGCGGCCGCCGTCGGGATCAGCGAGTTTCGCGGCAGCCGGCAGTACCAGGGCGGCGGCGAGGGAGCGAAGATCGGCGGTCCCGCTGTCCTCGTACTGCTGCAGCAGTACCTCCCGGCGGGCATCCACCGCAGGCAGGTGCTTGTCGAGTATGGCCCGCAGCAGACCCGCCCGGTCGCCGAAGTGGTACTGCAGGGCCATCGCGTTGCGCTGGCCGGCGGCCCGTTTGATCTCGCTGAGCGACACGCCGTCGATCCCTCTCGCCGCGAACAACTGCTCTGCGGCCCGGATGAGTTTGCCGCGGGTGTCACGGGGCCCCCGGCTCCGAGGCGGCGCGGCCTGTTCAGGCATCTCCTGGGCTGTCACGGAGCCCATGGTAGCCTCTCATGCCAAAATGATACGGTTGCATTAAATGTTGATCCAAGCGTCTGAGGTGTGAGGGAGACCGGTCCATGTCCTGGGGCTTCCAGCCGGCCCCAATGTTCTGTACCTCTCCACTCCGGCGTCCCCGTGCTGCACCGGCGCCGCCCCGCGCCCGGACGGAGGAATCCCATGAAGGCATTGACCTACCAGGGCCGCCACGAGATCCGCTACGGAGACGTCCCCGACCCGGCCGTCACCAGCCCCACCGACGCGGTCGTCCAGGTCACCATGGCCGGCATCTGCGGTAGCGACCTGCACATCTACGACGGCAACGGCTTCAGCCCGGAGACGGGCTACACCCCGGGGCACGAGTGCGTCGGGGTGGTCGTCGAGACCGGCAACCAGGTCACCCGCTTCAAGCCCGGCGACCGAGTCCTGGTTCCCGCCTCGGTCGGCTGCACCCTGTGCAGGACCTGCGCGGCCGGGCTCACGGCCCGGTGCGAGCGCGCCCAGTCCCCAACGGACCTCTGCTACGGAGTGAGCCCGAAGCTTCCGGGCAGTCAGGCCCAGGCCCTGGCTGTGCCACACGCCGACGTCAACCTGGTGCATCTGCCCGAAGGAGTCTCCGACGAGGCCGCCGTCGTCCTTACCGACAACGCTCCTACGGCCTGGTACGGCTGCCGCCGCGCCCGTATCCAGCCCGGCGAAACGGTCCTGGTCATCGGCCTCGGGCCGGTCGGCCTCATGGCCGCACAATCCGCCTTCGCCATGGGCGCCGCCCGTGTGCTGGGCGCGGACCTGGTCGCGGAGCGCCGCGCCTTCGCCGCCACCCTGGGCGTCGAGCCGGTCGAGGGCGAGGACGCACGGACGGCCATACGGGAGATGACCGCAGGACGCGGACCGCACGCCGTGGTAGAAGCCGTGGGCTCGGATGCCACCATAGAACTCGCCCTCAAAGCCGTCCGGCAGGCCGGACGAGTCAGCGTCATCGGGGTCAGCCATAACAAGGCCTTCCCCTTCCACATGGGACTGGCCCAGGTCAAGGAGCTGGAGTTCGCCATCGGACTGTGCTCGATCCATTACGAGCTCCCAGCCCTGATCGCCCTCACCCAGGCCGGCCGGATCACACCGGAGGCCGTGGTCTCCCACCGCTACGGCCTCTCCGAGGGCCCCGCAGCGTACGAACTGTTCAACAGCCGCGCCGACGGTGTCCGCAAGATCCTTCTCGACCCTGCCCGTTGACCCGACTTGGTGCTGCTGCCGCTTCACGCCTTCCGCGCCGGCGGCAGCACGAACCCCCGGCCGCCCGTCACACGCCGGGAAGCGTTGAAGATCTGCGCCAACCTGCGCCTTCGGAAGCATTCCCCACCGGGCGATCTCTTGCGGGACACGGTGAGCAGCTGAAGACAACTCGCGAGGAGCGGCGCCCGGACTCCGAGGACGTCGGATCCATCGCGGAGGCCACCGTGCGCCGAGGGACCGGTCGGTCATCCAGAGCACCATTTGTGTGTCCGGCTGGACCGCCACCGTCCGCCCCCCCCGGCCTCCTGCACCAACCCCCTCAAGGCCCAGGACATCATCGACTACGGCTGCTCCGACACCAACATGGCCGACTACGAGGAAGACCATCTCGTCCCCCTAGAACTCGGCGGCGCGCCGCGCGGCCCGGGCAACCTGTGGCCCGGCCCTACTCCGGCTCCCAGACCGCGCACTCCAAGGACGGCGTGGAGACGAAGCTGGAGAACGCCGTCTGTGCCGGCACCATCACCCTGTCCACCGTCTGCAGCGCCATCGAGAGCAACTGGACCACGGCCCTGCAGGTCACCGGAATAGGCTGACCCTGTGACCAGCCGCGCTGCGGTCTTCGTGCTATGACCGGTGTTCTTGCGCTGAGCAGTCGGGCGGGTGTCCGGGGCCGCGGGAATTGCGGTGCGGCCCCGGATGTCGGGGGTCAGGACCTCGTCCTGGATGTGGGTGGACACCTCTTCCACGAGGAGCTGTAGTAGCGGGTTCGGAGCGCGCGAAATCGCCCCCTCTATTCGGTATTCGTTTCTCTTCTCCACACTCTTCCCAATTTTCGGAAAAGCAAGGGGGTGCCTATGGCCCGGATGCAGACAGGACCACGAGGATGCCTGGTGGGTGGGCGACCGCATGGTGGCCTACGTCTGGTGCCCTGCGACGTCCCGCTGCGCGAGCTCGGTTAAGCGGACGCCCGCACCGCCCGCCACAGTCTGGGCCTGGCCCTGCATACGGGCCGCATGCCCCGACACCGCTCTACTGCGTGCTCGGCGACCTGAAGGTCCTCACCCGGGACGAAGTCCTCCGCTACACCACGCACGCCCACTGCCGGACCGGCGGCGCCTACCACTTCGTCAGCACCCGCCACGCACACCATTTCGACGAGGTCTTCGGGCCGGCTCGGACGCGCGCGGCAAGCTGCCCGATGTCGTTGGGGCTGGGGGCGGCTCGGTCAGGGCCCGGCGGACGCCAGTGCGGGTGAGGCGGGTTTCCGCGCGGGCGCGGGGGCGGGTGTGGTGCCCTTGATGATGAAAGGCCGGTGCAGCCGATGTCGGGGGAGTTCCCCAGGGGGATGGCGTAGTCGGTGCGGCTTGCCTTGTGCGTTTGGGGCGCGGAGCGTGCGGCGGTAGGTATCGGCAGTCGCAGAGTTCGGTCACCGCCCGGGGAACGCCGTCGGCGACCACGGTGGCGACCGGGCCGCCAGAGGCGGCGGGTCGGCGTGCGCTCGGCGCGCGTGTGTTCCTCCGGGCGGATTGGGGTGCGTCACGGGGGCTGGATCGTGCCGCATCTCCGTGTCCGGTGGCTTCGTTGGTGCGATGTCCACTGATCGACGACGTCGCCGGTGAAACCGCGCCCGTCCCATCCGCTGGAGAAGCCGTGTCCGTCCCTACGGCTGCAGACTGCTAGACGCTCTCATTGCCGCAAAAGCGGTCTGCCCGGTCGCCCGGCGGCGTCGACCTGCTGGGCGCATTGGTACGGGCGGGCGATGAGGACGGGACCATCAGCGAGGAGGAACTGCGTTCCACCGCCTACCTGCTGCTGTTGGTCGGGCGACACTACGATGAATCTGATCGGCAACGGGATGCTCGCCCTTCTGCGTCACCCCGAGCAGGCCGCGCGCCTGGCCGCGCGGGATGCCGGTCCAGGGCTGCTCACCACCGCGGTCGAGGAGCTGCTGCGCTACGACTCGCCCGTCCGGGACGCGACGTTCCGGTGCACGGCTGAACCGATCGACCTGCACGGGCGGACCATCGGTGCCGGGGAGATCGTCAGTCTCCTGATCGGATCCGCCAATCGGGACGAGGAGCGCTTTGCGGACCCCGACCGTCTCGATCTGGGCCGGACACCCAACGATCATCTCGCCTTCGGATACGGGCCGCACTTCTGCATCGGCGCCGGCCTGGCCCGGCTGGAAGGCGCTGTCGCCTTTCCCCTGCTTCTGAACCGTCTTGGCCGGGTGGAGCTGGCCAAGCCCGCCGATGAACTGCCCTGGCGGCCGGCCCGCGTCATGCGCGGCCTCGCGGCGCTGCCCGTCGTGCGCCGATGACCGCTGCCGCGCCGGGCGCCTGCCCGCCCTCGTACCGGAAGGACACGATGAGCACGAACACCACGGAACCGGTGGTACTGACCGAGCGAGAAGATGGCGTCCTGGTCATCACTCTCAACCGTCCCCGCGTCCGCAACGCCATCGACCAGGCCCTCGCCGATGCCGTCGATGCCGCACTGAGGCTCCTGGAAGACGACCCGGAGCTTGACGTCGGCATCCTCACCGGAGCGGGCGGCCACTTCTGCTCAGGTATGGACCTCAAAGCCTTCCCTGTCGAAGGAGTGCCCACAGTCGCCGATCGGGGTCTCGCCGGGCTCACCCGCACCCGGCGGTCCAAGCCGGTCATCGCCGCCGTCGAAGGGGCGGCGGTGGCCGGCGGCTTCGAACTCGTCCTCGCCTGCGACCTCATCGCCGCCGCCGACACCGCCTTCTTCGCACTGCCCGAAGTCACGCGCGGCCTCGTCGCCTCGGATGGCGGAGCCATCCGCCTGCCCCGACGCCTCCCCCACCACCTGGCCATGGAGATCCTGCTGACCGGCTGCCCGCTCCCGGCCGAGGAGGCCGCCCAGCATGGGCTCGTCAACCAGCTCACCGGCGAGGGCAAAGCCCTGGACGGTGCGATCGGCCTCGCCGCACGGATCCGCGCCAACTCCCCGCAAGCGGTCAGGATCACCCGGCAGGTCGTCGGGGTCACGAGCGGTCTCGACGATCACGCGGCGTTCACCGTCCAGGACCCGCTCACCGCCCCCGTCTTCCGCACGGACGCGGCAGCCGAGGGTACTCGCGCCTTCTGCGAGAAGAGACCACCGTCCTGGACGACCTGACCAAGCGCCAACTCACACGCAGGTTCGCTGAACGCTGCGCAGTTTCGTTGGTCCGCGACAAGCGATGCCAGCGGCCGGTCTTTCTGCGCAGCGAGTAGGAGGCCTGTCAAACGAGCGGGTCTGGCCCGTAGTCGGTGGTGACGCTGGGTGGCCGTCCGTGATCATGATTTCGTGATGGACGTCAACTTCCTTACAGGGAAGGTGTTTTCCAGGCTGTCGGCGCTGGTCGTCGATTACGTAGCGGACGGCGGTGACGCGGTGGTGGTCACGGCCCGCACCCGGGATGTGGCGGTGCCGTGTCCGGTGTGCGGGACGCCGACGGTGAAGATGCACGGGCACCACGGTCGGACGGCGACGGACGTGCTGGTCGACGGCCGCCAGGTCGTCGTGCGCCTGCGCATACGGCGGCTGCTCTGCCCGTTCCCGGGCTGTCGGCGGCAGACCTTCCGCGAGCAGATCCCCGGACTGCTGGAGCGTCATCAGCGCCGCACGGTGCGGCTTGCCGGGCAGATATCCCAGGTAGCGCGGGAGTTATGCGGCCGGGCGGCCGCCCGCCTCGCCAGTCTGCTGGCCGTGCCCGTTTGGGGAGCGAAGAGCGGGCCTTGATCACCTGTGGCTAGGTTGGGGCTATGACTGGTGACTGGAGGATGGATCGGATCGGGGCTGCTCTGCGAGGTGAGAACCCGACCGTGCTGCGGCGGCTTGAGTCGGGATTCGCGGTGATCGGCGACGTTCAGTTCTTGCCGGGTTACTCGGTTCTCCTCGTGGACGAACCAGGTGTTCAGCGGCTGTCTGATCTGCCGAAGGCGAGGCGGCTGTCGTTTCTGTCCGACATGGACCGGCTCGGAGAAGCCGTTGAGCGCGTCTGCCGACGTCTGGACCCCGACTTCCGCCGGATCAACCTGGAAATTCTGGGGAACACCGACCCGTTCTTGCATGCCCATGTCTGGCCGCGGTTCGAGTGGGAGCCGGCCGAGCTGGTGGGCAAGCCTGTGTGGCTGTATCCGGGTGACCGGTGGAGTGACGAAGGGTTCAGGCTGGGTCCGCAGCATGACGTGCTGAGGGACGGGATCGGGAGCGAACTGGATCGGTTGCGTTCGATGGGCTGACGACGTGAGCCCGCCGACCGTCAGGTCGGCGGACTCGGTGATCAGTGACGGACAACGGATGACGGTCACTGAGTCCTCCGCAGTGGAACGATGTCGGGGCTGGTGGTGGGGACGGAAGGACGGGCGGCTTCGGGTGTCGCGAGAAGCGCGACGATGGTGACTGACTGGTGGCAGTGGGGACAGTTGCGGGTCGCGGTCGGTTCCAGCGGGTCTCGTTCCGCGGCCACTTGCTGACGCGAGAGGGGCCGGCTGGGAGTTTGGGACGGTGGAGGCAGCTCAGGCCACGACCGCAGAGAAGTGGTCTCACCGAGACGACGCGCGCGGTCTTCATCTCTTGCCTGCTCGCGGCGGCGCTCGGCGTCTTTGCGGCAGGCCGGGGAACAGTAGATCCGGCCCCGTAGTCCCAGCTCGGAGACCAGGGAGCAAGTAACCCGCCGGTAGCTTTCCGGGCTTCGCTGCGGCGGTCTTCTTCGGCTGGCGGGGCACGGTCTTCTCGCGGTCGAGGTGTCCGTAGACCGTGGAGCGGGGGACGTTGAACATGTCGGCAATCTGCTGGACGGTCTTCTCGCGAGCATCGTAGAGCCGCTGGGCCAGTTCGGCCTGGTCCGGAGTCAGCTTGGGGCGGCGCCCGCCGACCCGGCCGCGCGCCCGCGCGGAGGCGAGCGCGTCGTTGGCGTTCGCCATGATCAGCTCTCGCTGGAGCTCAGCGAGCACGCTGAGCATGCCGAACATGGCGCGGCCTTCCATGGTGGCAGTGTCGATGCCCTGCTCGATGACGTGCAGACCGATGCCGCGCTCGCGTAAGTCGGCGCCGAGGGTGACCAGGTGCAGGACGGACGGGAGAGCCGGTCGAGTCGGGTGACCTTGAGGGTGTCGCCCTCGCGCATCAGTTGCATGACGAGGTCGAGCTTGGGGCGGGAGGCTTTCGCACCGCTGGCGACGTCGACGTGGATGTTGTCGCGGTCGACGCCGTTGCGCAGTAGTGCGTCGATCTGATGGTCGGGATTCCGATCGGCCGTCGAAGTGCGGCAGTAGCCAAGGGGCATTGTCGGAAACCATCCCAACGACCGTTCATCGACGTTGATTTCCGACGCGAGTTGTCGGCAGTGCCCACCTGCGGGTTCGTGATCACGGTGTCAGTCTCCGAAGTCGGCTGCACAGATGACTGGAGTCGGGTGCACTGAGCACGGCCTCCGCTCGCGGGCCGCCGGCCCCGGCCCGCTGCTCAGTCGGGTGGGGCGCCTGGGTCGATGATCCGGTACCCCACGCCGGGTGTGGTGGCGATGACCGGAGGGTCGCCGAGTTTGCGGCGCAGGCGGCTGATGGTCACCGTGACGGTGTTGGTGAACGGGTCGGCGTGCTCGTCCCAGACCTGTTCGAGGAGGTTCTCCGTGCTGAGGAAAGCGGGGCTCGCGTCAAGGAGGGCTTCGAGTACCGCGAATTCCTTGACGGAGAGGTCGAGTTGGTGGCCGTCGCGGCTGACGGTGCGACGCATCGGGTCGAGTTCGATGCCCGCCGTGCTCAGGGTGCGGGACCGGGCGGCGGGGCGGCGGCGGGCCAGGGCGCGGATGCGCAGGATGAGTTCGGGAAAGTGGAAGGGCTTGGCGAGGTAGTCGTCGGCGCCCCGGGTCAGGCCGCTGACGCGGTCGCTGGGTGAGTCGGCGGCGGTCAGCATCAGGACCATCACCCGGCCGTCCCGCTCGGTGATCATCTGGCAGAGGGTGTCGCCGTGGATGCCCGGCAGGTCGCGGTCGAGCACGACGACGTCGTACGCGTTGACGTCCAGTTTGGCCGCGGCGTCAAGCCCGTCGTGGGCCACATCCACGGCCATGCCCTGGTCGCGCAGTCCCTCGGCAATGACTTCGGCGAGGGGGCGGGCGTCCTCGACCACCAGGACTCTCAACGCGCCACCCCCGTCTCTGTGTTGGGAGCTTCCGCCGTCACCCTGCCGTCCGTACGGGGGAGGGTGACGGTGACGCGCAGGCCGCCGTCGGGGCGGGCGCGCAGGTCCAGGGTGCCGTGGTGAGCCTGGGTGATGGCCGCGACGATGGAGAGGCCGAGGCCGCTGCCCTGGCCGGTGCCGGTCCGGTCGGCGCCAAGGCGGCGAAAGGGCTGCGCGAGGTCCGCCACCCGCCGCTGGTCGAGGACCGGTCCGCTGGACTCGACGACGAGGGACACTGCGCCTGCGCCGTCTCCTTCGGCCCGTACCGCGACACTGATCCAGCCCCCGGGGTCGTTGTGCGCGATCGCATTGTCGACCACGTTGTCGACCGCGCGGCGCAGCAGCGTCTGGCTGCCCCACACCCACGCGGAGTCGTCGATCCGGTCTTCACGCACGGTCAGGCCCTTGGCCTCAATGTCCTTTGCCCGTCCGGTCAGGGCGGTCAGCGCGAGTTGGCCGAGGGTGAGGCGCACCGAGTCGGTGAACTCGCCGTGCTGGGTGCGAGCCAGGACGAGGAAACTCTCCAGCAGCCGGTCCACCTGGTCGAGTTCGGCGCGCATCCGGGCGGCCAGCGTGGCCGTGGTCTCGGGCACCGGGCCCGGCTTGGCGAGGGCCACGTCCAGGGAGGCCCGCATCGTGGTGAGCGGGGTGCGCAGCTCGTGGGAGGCGTTGGCGACGAAGAGGCGCTGGGCGTCGAAGGAGCCCTCCAGGCGGCCGAGAAGGTCGTCGATGGTGTCGGCGAGGTCCTTCACCTCATCGCCGGGGCCGCCGATGGCCAGGCGTTCGTGCAGGCTGTCGGCAGTGATCCGGCGGGTGGCCGCTGTCATCACGCGCAGCGGGCGCAGCACCCGGCCGGCGACGAACCAGCCGAGGCCGACCGAGACCACCGCCATGACACCGAGGGCGATGGCGGAGCCGAGCAGGATCTGCCGGGACTGGGTGTCGTGCGCCCGCGCCAGCTGCTGCTCCAGCTCGTCGATGCGGCCCTGGGCCTGTGCCGCCGTGGCGGGCTGATCGGTGCCGCCATCGGGGGCGGTCTGGCTGGAGCGCGATCCGCCGGATCCCACCACGGCCGCGATGACGAGCAGCGCCGTTCCCGACAGCAGGAACAGAGTCACGTACAAAGCGGTGAAGCGGGTGCGGGCAGTGCCACGGCGCAGGCCGAGCCGGGCAGCCAGGCCCGCGAGCCGTCGCGGCGGACCCCATTTCATCCGCATGCTCCCCTCCCGCCACCCCACCAGGACACGTACCAGGCCAGACTAAGCCGAGGCGCCTAACACCGAGATGACAGTGGCCGTTCGGCCCCTGTGACTCACTCCGTCACAGGGTGGGGCCCATGAGCGATGAGAGTACGAAGGCGACGATCGAGGTCATCGGTCTGCGTAAACGCTTCGGGCCACAGCTGGCTCTGGACGAGATGACGTTCACCGTGCGGCCCGGACGGGTGACCGGCTTCGTCGGCCCGAACGGCGCGGGCAAGTCCACCACCATGCGCGTCATCCTGGGCCTTGAGGCAGCCGAGGAGGGAAAGGCCCTGGTCGGCGGGGTGCCGTACCCGACCCTGCGTCGCCCGCTTCGGCATCTGGGGGCACTGCTCGACGCCTCCGCGCTGCAGCCGAGCCGCACCGCCCGTAACCACCTGCTGTGGCTGGCCCACTCACAGGGCCTGCCGCCCCGGCGGGTGGACGAGGTCATCGAACAGGCCGGTCTGGGCACGGCGGCCCGGCGCAAGGCCGGCGGCTTCTCGCTGGGCATGCGCCAGCGCCTGGGGATCGCGGCGGCGCTGCTCGGTGACCCGCCGGTCGTCATGCTGGACGAGCCGTTCAACGGCCTCGACCCCGACGGCATCGTGTGGATGCGCGGCTTCCTGTCGTCGCTGGCCGGGCAGGGCCGCGCTGTCCTGGTTTCCAGTCACCTGATGAGCGAACTCGAAGACACCGCGGACCATCTCGTGGTGATCGGTCGCGGCCGGGTCGTCGCGGACACCAGCGTCTCCGAGCTGCTCGCCGAGGCGTCCGGCGGCCGGGTCACCCTGCGTACCTCCGCGCCTCCGCGCGCCGCCCAGGTCCTGCACGGCGCGGGTGCCACCGTTCTCGCCACCGGCCCCGACACCCTCGGCGTCACGGGCCTGCGCGACGAGGAGATCGTGGCCCTGCTCGCCCGGAACGGGGTGCCGTTCTCCCAGGTGTCCACGCACCGGGCGACGCTCGAAGAGGCGTACATGGAGCTCACCCGGGACGCGGTGGAGTACCGGGGCATCCCGGCGGGGAAGGTCACGCGATGACCGCCACCCTCACCCCTCGCCCCCCGGCCACGAGGCGTGCTGAGCGGAGCGGGTTCCTCAGGACGCTGCACGCCGAGTGGACGAAGTTCCGTACGGTACGCGGCTGGGTCCTCGCCATGGCGGGGGCGCTCCTGGTGACGATCGTGGTCGGCCTGCTCGGCACGGCCGCCCCCGCCCCCGGCGGTCGCGGCGCCGACTCCGCCTCGTATCCGAAGGGCCCCGGCGGCGAGGCCGTCAATGACAGCTTCTACTTCGTCCACAGGACGCTCACCGGCGACGGCGCCCTCATCGTTCCCCTGCGGTCCCTGACCGGTGTGGCCGACACCGGGATCGGCAAGGCGGCGCAGGGCGCCCAGCCCTGGGCGAAGGCAGGGATCATCGTGAAGGAAAGCCTCACCCAGGGATCCCCGTACGCGGCGGTCATCGCCACCGGCGGTCACGGCGTGCGCATGCAGTACGACTACACGCACGACACGGCGGGCCCTTCCGGCAAGGTCACCCAGGAGTCCCCGCGCTGGCTGCGCCTGGTGCGCTCCGGCGACAGCCTCACCGGTTACAGCTCCACCGACGGCTCCCACTGGACCAAGGTCGGCCATGCGAAGCTGCCTGGGCTTGCGCGCACCGTGCAGGCCGGGCTCTTCGCCACGTCACCGGAGGCGAAGCAGGACACCGCGGCGGGCACGGGCTTCAGCCCCGCCGTGGCCACCGGCACCTTCGGCCCTCCCGGCCTCACCGGTGGCTGGTCCCAGAGCGCGTGGAGCGGCACACAGGTGGGCGGCGACGCGGGCACCTCCGGCAGCTACACGAACACCACCAAGGGCGGATTCACCCAGACCGACGGCGGCGGGTTCACCGTGACCGGGGCCGGTGACATCGCACCGGTCGTCGGCGGGCCCGCCATGGGCGTCGGCTTCTCCGTCGAGAACTTCCTCGTCGGTACATTCGCCGGGCTGATCGTGGTGATCGCCGTGGGCACGGTGTTCATCACCGGCGAGTACCGGCGTGGTCTGCTGCGTACGACGATGGCGGCAACTCCCTTGCGGGGCCGGGTGCTTGGTGCCAAGGCACTGGTGGTTGGTGGCGTCGCGTTCGCCATCGGCCTGGTCGCCGCCGCGATCACCATTCCCATCGGGGAACGCAGCGCGCGCGGCAGGGGCTTCCATGTCTTCCCCGTCACGTCGGCGACCGAAGTGCGCGTCATGGTCGGAACCGGCCTGCTCTGCGCAGCCGCCGCCGTGCTCGCTCTCGGCGTCGGTGCCCTGCTGCGGCGCAGCGGCACGGCGGTCGCCCTGGTCATCGCGTCGATCGTGCTGCCCTTCCTGCTTGCCACCTCCGGCGTACTGCCCCCGGGCGTCTCGGAGTGGCTGCTGCGGGTGACCCCGGCTGCGGGCTTCGCCATCCAGCAGACCCTGCCGCAGTACGCGCAGGTGCTCAGCGTGTACGAGCCGTCGACCGGCTACTACCCGCTGGCGCCCTGGGCCGGCCTCGCCGTGCTGTGCGGATACGCCGCGCTCGCCTTCGGTCTGGCCGTGGTGCGGCTGCGCGGGAGGGACGTATGACTCTCCTGAGCGGTGCACGACTCACGAGCACGGCTGACGGCGCGTGGCGAGGGGACTTCGGGCGCGCCCTGCGCGCGGAGTGGACAAAGCTGCGCACCGCAGGGGAAATGGGCAGGTTGCTCCTGCTCGCCGTCGCGCTGACCGTGGCCGTCGGCTGCGGCACCGCCAAGGCCGTGAAGTGCCCGGACGCGGGGTGCGGCCAGGACGCCGTCAAGCTCGCCCTGACCGGCGTCACCGTCGGACAGGCGGTCATCGCCGTCCTCGCGGTGCTGGCCGTCAGCGGCGAGTACGGCACCGGGATGATCCGCACCACGCTCACTGCGGTGACGAACCGGATCACCGTACTCACCGCCAAGGCGACGATCCTCACCACGGTCGTCCTCGCCTCCGGGACGGCCGCTGTCCTGGCCTCGCTCCTTGCCGGCCGCTACATCCTGCCCGGCAACGGATTCACCGAGGCACACGACTATGCCCCGCTCTCCCTGGCCGACGGCCCGACCCTGCGCGCGGCCGTGGGCTCGGTCCTCTACCTCGTCCTCATCGCCCTGATCGGCCTCGGCGTGGCGACGGCGGTACGGGAGGCGGCGACCGCCATCGGGATCGTGCTCGGCCTGCTCTATCTCTTCCCGGTCGTCACCCGGGTGGTCAACGACCCGGAGTGGCAGCGCCACCTCCAGCAGATCTCGCCCATGACCGCCGGGCTCGCGATCCAAGCCACCGTCCATCTGCACGAGCTGCCCATCGGCCCATGGGCCGGCCTGGGCGTGCTCGCCACGTGGGCCGCGGCCGCGCTGCTGGTCGGCAGCCTGCTGCTGCACAGGCGCGACGCGTAGCCGAATCGAGCCGACCGCGAGCACGGTGGCTTCGGGCCCCAACGACTCTGGGAACGGACCGATAGCACGTATACGACGGCCACCCCGGCTCCCTGCACCGCTACCCCTTCAGGTAGCGGTGCAGGGAGGTCTTGGGGATGCCGGTCTTGACGCCGATCTCCCCGTAGCTGGCGCCTTGACCCTGGAGCAGACGCGCGTACTCGATCTTGTCGGCTGGGTGGGCCACGGGCCGGCCGATGCAGCGGCCTGCCGCTTCGGCCACGGCGCGGGCGTGAGCGTGGGCGGCCCGCTCCGCGGTGAAGGTCCGCTCCATCTCGGCGAACAGGGCCAGTAGCAGGAAGGCGATGCGGCCCATGCCCTCGTTGGCGGTGTTGATCGGCAGCGGGTCGGCCAGTGAACGCACCCCGATCTGCTTCTCGTTCAGATCGTGGACGAGGTTGAGGACTTCGCGCGGCTTGCGGCCGAGCCGGTCCAGGGTGTGCACCACGATGGTGTCCCCGGGGCGGGCGTAGGCGAGCGGGTCGGCCAGGCCGGGGCGCTCGACGGTGGCACCGCTCTTCTTGGCCACGTAGATCTGCTTCTCGGGGATGCTCATCTCGCCGAGGGAGTCGAGCTGGCGTTCCAGGCTCTGCTTGGTGGTGGAAATCCGCGCGTATCCGAGTTTGAGTCCGCCCGTGGGGCGGTTGTGGGTTCCCATGACGGCACACCGCACTGGAAGTTGGCTCCGTACGGCTGTTTCGGAACGCTTCTTGTGGAACGACTTTCGGAACGATCGGCGGTGCGATCGGCCAAGGATGCACGCCTCCTGACGGAGCGTGTGATGTCCCGTTCCACTTCCAAGGATGTGGAACGGCGTCAGATGAGGTCGAGGCGCCCGTGTTCGCCGGCGCTGGGCAGGAACTCGGCGGGGACGCCTTCCTCGTGCAGGGAGGCGCGCTCCTCTTCGAAGTGATCGAGGGTGCGGCATCCGATGGTCAGTAGGGCAGCGTCCTGTCACACGCGCCATGCGTAGGAGTTGGCTGCCGCCGCGGCTACAGCGGCTGAGCCACCCGGCTCCCGACAGCGCCCCGGCCGCCAGAGCAGATGTCGCACGGGACGGACATCGGGTGCGTGGCCCGGATAGGGTGGGGGTTGAGCCGTGACTGGCGTGTCGAGATGGGCGTAACCATCGGGGAGCGGCTTCGTCACATGGGAATCCGCGCCGAGCGCTGGGAGTCGGGGAAGCCGACGCCGACCGCGTGCTCGCCGGCGTCGATGGCGACACCGGGCTCTGCGTGCGCCGCGGCGATCCGCGCACCGCGGACGACGAGGCCGGTCGGGGGCCGGCCACCGGCGAGGCGATGGGAGATCAGCCGACTGGCTGCCTGGTTCGCGGTCTGCTCTGCCGCGGTGTTGGGCTGCGCGGCCGGCGGCCTCCCGGGCGGGCCGTCGCGTCCCCGGAGCTGGGAACGTGGTGGGCGGACACCGCTGGGATTGGTGACGACGGGGCCGACCTCCAAGGCGGTGGCGTCCGGCAGCCGCACGATCCGTGACAGCCAGGCCACGCGTGAGTCCGAGGTGATGCGCGCGTCGGGCCGCTGGTTGACGGTCAGGCCGGCCTGGAGAGCGGCCGCACGGTCGGCGACCCGGTTCGGCAGCGCATCGGCGAGCAAACGGGGGCGCACGAGACCGACGTCGTTGCCGGCATCGGTGGTCTGCTCGACGGCCTCGACGTAGTCGCCTCGGAGTCCGGCCACGAGGACTTCGGTGTAGAGGGAGTGGTACTTGCCGACCTCAACGGGGTCCTGTACCTCGCAGGCCGGTTCGCCGAGCAGGCAGGGGAAGAAGAGATCCACGGCCCGACTCGGACCGATGACACCGGTGTTCGGCGTGATCACCGAGCCGGTGACTCCCTGGGCGTTGATCGTCGTCGCGGCGGTGCGGCAGGCGTCGGAAATGAAGACGGCATGGGGAATCCGCCCGGGAGAGGCCAGTTCTGCGCTCTTGGCGACATTGACTGCCGCGTTCGGGTTGGTCGGTGCTGCCGAGAGAAGCCAGAATTCATCCCGGTTATTGACGATTCAGTGCCCGCAGAAGTAGATGACGAGCTGCTCCAGCGTGGGTAGTTGGGCGAATGCGTTGACGGCGTCAAACACGGTGTCCGCGGTGACGGGCCGAAGATCCGTGTCGGAGACCTACGCGACATGCTCGGGTCGGATTCCCTGTCCGGTCGCCCATTCCCGCAGTGCCCTGATCGCGTCTCCCACCGCCGGCAACACGGGAAGTCCGCCGGTGCGCTGTACTCCGATGATCACGATTGCGCGGTCCAGAGCCCCTCAGGAACGAGATCGATGTCAGACGGTGATTACGACTCGAACTGATGGCATGGGCGGCTTCCGGCCGCCACGCGCCTGCCGTATTTTCCGGCAGCGAGGACGGATAAAGAGAATCCAGAATATTTTCATTCTCTTCTGTGGTGCGGGAGACGAATGAGGAGAGCGTCGTGACCGACGGCTATCGGTGCGTGCGCGATGCTGTGGGCCCACACCTGTTGCACTAACCTAGCCGATTGCGAGAGATCTGCGAGGGGCCGGACCGAAGTCCGGGAGCTACCGAAGTCCGGGAGCTGCCGCGTGCGGCCGTATCGCACGTGCAGCGTTTGACGCCTCGACACGGACGTGCCTTACGGAGCGGCTCCCCGAGGCGTCGGCCTGACCTGAATGACGGCTGTCAGGGCTTCCGCACACGTCACGTCACGCCTATATGACGCCGCGGGGCTCTTGGGGTGGGGTACGCGGTTAACGGCAGGGAGAGTCGCGGCGTACCCCAGCACAACCAATCGTCTCTCCGGTGAGTCGTACTGGGCGGCGTGAGGTTGCGTGCGCCGGTGATGCCCACACTCTCGGCGCGGTCGTGAGCGGCGCCTGGCTCGGCCACGCGTTCCCGTGCTGATCCCGCCCCCTACGCGCCTTCTTCTCCGCCTACGTCAGGACAACGATGGCTTCCCGTTCCCTTCCCCAGCGCCGCAGACGGCTCGTCCTTGCCACCGGTATCGCCCTGGTCAGCGGTGCCGTGCTGGCTCCCGTCGTCAACGCCGCCGCGGCCGCGACGACCGCCACCACGCCCAGCACCAAGCGCCTGCAGGACGACTTCAACGGCGACGGCTACCCCGACCTGGCGATCGGCGCGCCGGGCACCATGTTGAACGGGCAGGCGAAGGCGGGGGCCGTCGGCGTGCTGTACGGCTCGTCCAGCGGGCTGTCGACCTCGCGCAAGCAGGTGCTGACCTGGTCGAGCAGGTCGACGACGCAGCCACAGACGCGCTTTGGCAGCGACCTGCAGAGCGGCGACCTCGACCGGGACGGCTACGCCGACCTGCTGTCGCTCGTGGACATGTCGCCGATCAGCGGCTACGACGGACGTTTCCTGGCCGTCAACTGGGGCGGCCCCAAGGGGCTGTCCGCCACGCCGATCCTGCTGAGGAACGTGCCGGCGAACTCCCGAGGCTCCTTCGTGGTCGCCGACGTCGACGGGGACAAGAACCCGGACGTGGCGGTGTCGGGCGACGACTACGGCGACGAGAACACGCCGGGCGACGGCTCGGTGCTGCACGGACCATTCCAGCGGGACGGCGGCAGCGCGAGGACGACCCGGTTCACCCTCGTCCCCGGGGAGGAGTGGTACGCCATCGCGATGGCAGCCGGTGACGTGACCGGCGACGGCATTGCCGATCTGGCCGTCAGCGCCAGGCAGCAGGACGGCGAGATCGGTACCGGTGGGGTCGCCCTGCTGGTGGGCGGTCCTTCCGGGTTCACGTACAAGGGCCTCCTCAAGGACGCCCAGGGCCGGCTCATCCGCGGTGAGGACGTCGAGATGGGCGACCTCGACAAGGACGGTCGTGCCGAGATCGTCGTCGGTCACTCCGTCGACGGCACCGACTACGACGTCGGCCTCCCGGTCAAGGGCGGTGCGATCGCCGTCGTCCACGGCGGTCCGAACGGCGTGTCCACCACCCGCAAGCCGGTGTGGATCAACCAGGACACCGCGGGCGTACCCGGCGTGGGGGAGTGGCGTGACGGCATGGGCTCGGGCCTGTCGATCGGCGACACCAACGGCGACGGCTACCCCGACGTGGTGACCGGCCTGCCCGGCGAGGACTTCGACGGCCTCACCGACGCCGGCACCGTGCTCGTGCTGCGCGGCAGCGCGAACGGTCTGACCACCACCGGCATCAAGTCGTTCAGCCAGAACACCGCCGGGGTGCCCGGCACCGCCGAGAAGCTGGACCGTTTCGGCAGCGAGACCGCCCTCATCGACGCCAACGGCGACAAGAAGGACGGCCTGCTCGTCGGCGACTGGGCGGAGAACGCGAACAACGGTGCCGCGTGGGTCTTCTCGGCCACATCCAGCGGCATCACCGCGAGCGGTTCCTTCTCGTTCGGCCCGTCCACCGTGGGCCTGCCCGCGACCGGGTCCCTGTTCGGAGCCTCGGTGGCCGACTGACGGCGACCACGTCCCCGTACGAGCGCAAGCCTCTACCCACACATCATGGGACAGCCGCATGACGAGCCCGCCGCAACGCGCGGGACTGTGAACGCCTCATGACCCACGCCGAACCACACATCCACTGGGCCGTCATACCCTCATGACCCGCCGCCGCACCCGCCGAGACCGCCAAAACGAGACCGTCCTGGCCTCCGCCGCGGCAGCCGCCTGATGATCTCTCATTTACGATCGCCCTTCCCTCCCATCCCCTATGACCTGCGGAAAGAGGATGTGACACAGGCACTTACCTTGTTCCTTAACCTCGGCCTGCTTAATTGCCGGCTGCAGGTGGGCGGACAGCGCGATGGGAACCGAGATGTGGCTAGGTTCTACCTCGCCGGCGTTGTCCGCAGGTAGTGGCAGCTGGTGTCGATGGCGCCTGGAGGGAGTGGACATGCCGGATGAGGCGAAGGTTCGGATAGGTGACGTTGTGCGGGTCACTGGCGGGCCGTTCGCAGACTTCAGGGGCCCTGTCGGCTCCGTCGACCTCGGTCGTGGACGCGTGCAGCTGACCGTCGACATCCTGGGTGACGTGAGCACTATCGACGTACCCCTGTCGGATGTTGTGAGGACCGACTGAACTCGTCTGTCACGTCCGCCTCGAACAGCCAGCCGCTCCGATCACTCGTACGGGGATTCCTCCGACGACGGAGCGGCCTTCGCGTGATACTGAAAACGACTTTAGTACCCAGTTCAGCGGTCTTGAGGAGTTGGCCACCCTCACGGCAGCGAGTCCACGTGCTCGTCATAATTCGCCGAAAAGGAGGGCGGCTTGCCCAGTGAACCGGCAGGCCGTCGCGCGTCGGGCCTAGCTGCTTGCGATATCCTCCACGGCGCCATCGACGTTTCGAGATTTGGCTGTGATGCCTGCAATCCTTTCAACCGCTGCGGCAACCCATTGAGCGTCTCCGAGTTTTTCTGCGCGTCCGCACTTCACCACTTGCGCGAAAAACGCTTCGGCCAGACGGATTTCACGGCTGTCGTATTTTGTGGCGGCGCGTGTGAAATGCGCATTCCAGTCCTCATAGGGACTTCGCAGTGTCGCAGTGAAGTACGCCCCTCCTCCACCGTGACGGGAGCTCCCCGTGAGGGAGAGAACCAGATCCGTGATCCGTGCGAGTGTTCTGGAGTTTCCCAGCTGGCTGGCCTGGATCGAAAGGTCGAGGTTCATGAACCGCGACCACGGGATCGTCTCGGCCCGCACCCCCTGGACCCAGTAGCTGAGTCCTTGCCGATCGAGCTTGAAATACTTGCTCTTGGGGGCGGTCGAGTCACCGACGATCCACTCGCCTGAGACAAACTCCAGGGGGCCCAGGTTGGGGATGGTCATCGATCGCCGATCCATTGCCATGCGGCACTCCAGGCCGCGTGATGTCCTCGAAGTGTACGCCCCGATGCAGTTCTCCACCCGACGTTGTGGGGTAATCCGTGCGCATAGCCCGCGAAGCTGGAAATACCCGACCGATGCCTGACTGCCCAGCGATGTACTCTCCGGGCACCATGCCACAGGCCGCGCCAGAATCGCCCGTCCAGGTCGTAGCGGTTGAGGGGGTCGCCTCCGCAGCATTCGTACGCGTTGGCGCTGCCGCCGGGTACGGGGTCGACGGACAGGAAGCGTCCCGTGGCGCGGCCGTAGAGGCGCACACCCATGAGGGTGGCTCCGGTGACCGTCTCGCTGGAACGCTGCTTGCCGCCGAGCCAGCCGTAGCGGACGGAGGAGGTGTCGCCTTCTGCGTTGGCGTACTCGTCATGGGCGAGTGCGATCGGCGCCTGGCTGGTGTCCAGGGGCAGCTGCACGCTCACGTCGCCGTGGATGTCGGTGAGCTGGAGGACGGTGCTGCCCGTGGCGCTGGTGACGGCGTCGAGGTCGCCGCTGATGCCCTGGACGTTGCGGGTGATGGTGCTGCTGGTCCCCTGGATCCAGTCGGGGCTGTCGCTGTCGGAGCCGTAGTGGTTGGTCTTGGCTGCGGTCTGGGTCCAGGTGCCGCTGCTGTTGGTTTCGGTGGTCCAGGCGGCGAGGCGGCTGGTCGCGTCCGGGTTCCAGGTCTGCCGGCTGGTGCCGGAGGTCTGCTGGCGGACGAGGTCGTTGGCGTAGTAGCCGATCGTCGCACCGGACGCCTGGGTCGTGGTGCGGCCGAATGCGTCGTACACCGTGCCGCTGGTGGTCAGCCGGTCTGCGCTGTCGTAGGTGTACGACGTGGTGGTGGCACCGGTCGACGTGCAGGCCGCGCCGACTTCGCTGGTGGCGGTGCGGTTGGTGTTGTTGTCGAAGGTGTAGTCGCGGCGGGTGCAGGCCCCGTTCGGGTCGGTGTCGTCCGCCCGGGTGAGGCGGCCGGCTGCGTCGCCGGCACGGCGGCGGCTACCGCGGCTGACGAGACTGCGGGTGCCATCACTCGGTGACACCGGCCCGGCCCCCTCGGCACCCGCACAGGTGGTGTGCCCCCGCTGTTCTGCCTGCGGGGGCGTACCACCGCCTTCCGTGGCCACGCCCTCTTTCGGGCTCCGGCCCGTCGCCCTTCCTTGCCGCCCGCGCAACCACCTCATAGCGCAAGGTCGGAACGTTCGGCGCGTGTCACGAGAGCGAGCCGAGCGGCCCCCGAGCGTTCATCTTGATTGCGGATGCACTTGATGACCCGCCATCGTTCGAGATGTCGGCGTCGGCTGAACCAGCGTTCGGCCGTCGTCGAGAGCGTCCCAAAGGGGCATCGTCAGTCGCATCGAGCGAGCGGTGACACAGCGTGAGCTGGCATGGCCGGCGATTGCTGATGGCGCTACTGAAGAAATGCCGCGGAGCTGAGACGCGGGCATACAGACATGCGCTGGGACAGGTCAGAGACCCGCTGGTCAGCGCGATGCGTCATGACACGGAGATTGAGAACCTACAGGTGTGTAGGGTCTCAGATTTCGTGGCCAAATCTCACGAGCGATGGCCAAGCGATGGCATATCTGACACGAATCTGAGACTGGCAGGTCAAGCCCCCCACTCGTATGGGTGATTGGGCTCTGATGCTGGTGCCCTGGTAGAAGCCCGCTGCCACCGTGGGCTCACAGGGCATCGCTCGTGGGCTTGGGAGTGTGCGGTGGGGGAGATCGCCGCGACGGTGAGAGGAAACACCCATCCAAGCCGTGAGACAGCGGGAAGCTGCTCAGCGCCTCGTCTCGTACCTGGTCAGGACCACGCCGCCGGGAAACGTCCGCGTCTCCACCAGGTTCAGGTTCACCCAGCTGTCCAGCGCGGTGAAGAACGGCGTGCCGCCGCCCACCAGGACCGGATGGGCGGCGATCGCGTACTCGTCGATCAGCCCGGCGCGCATGGCCGCCCCGGCGAGCGTTGCGCCGCCGATGTTCATTGGGCCGCCGTCCTCGGCCTTGAGCCGGGTGATCTCGGCGATCGCGTCGCCGGTGACCAGGCGGGTGTTCCAGTCGACCTTGTCGATCGTCGAGGAGAACACCACCTTCGGGGTGTCCCGCCAGTTCCGCGCGAACTCGATCTCCGCCGGGGTAGCGTTGGGCTGCTGGTCGCCGGTCGGCCAGTAGGAGCTCATCGTCTCCCATAGCTTGCGCCCATACAGCGACAGGCCACTCGCCTGCTCGTGGTCGAGCCACCACTGGAACAGCTCGTGGCTCGGCGGTCCGCTCCAGCCGATGTCGTCGCCGGCCGCGGCGATGTAGCCGTCCAGGGTCAGGTTCATGTCGTAGATCAGTTTCCGCATGGCCCAGCCTTCCGTCCGTGGGTGTCCGGCGTATAGACCAGTGCGGCGCGGGAAACTCATCGGTGCGCGATCTGGGCTCGTCGGTAGTCCTCGTGCTCGGGGCTCAGCGTGGTGTACTGGGCCGACACGGGCAAGCCGCCTGATCTCGACCTCGCCCTCGCGAAGAATGCCACGGATTTGAGACTGATCATGGGTGACAAGGCCGTGAGACAGCCAAGAACGCCCAGGTCACGCAAGATCGACATGTCACGAGCGGCGAGACCCTACACTCGATCGGCGCGCTGGGCGGCGCCGCCCTGGCCGCCGCCACCGTCGGCACAGCCCACAGCGCTCTGTTCCTGACGGTTGCGACCTGGGACTGGCACCCCTTCGACGGTGAGCAGTCGGGCACTGCGGCCTGGCCGCTGGCGTTGCTCTCCCGCCGTGGTGAGTCGACACCGAAGGGAGCCGCAGCGGTCGCCCATGCGACGGCAGTCGGCAGCCACGCGGACGAACTGGAGCGGTGGAGCAAACTCACTCCCGTGCGACCAGCCGCCCATCAGCAGTAGCCTCGCGGGACCGAACAAGACCAGGTGATAGGCGCTGCCAGCTTGCGGCGCAGCCGGTCGCGCAGGGCCTGGAAGACGCACGCTTCTGTAGGAGGACTTGAACGCCTCTCGCTTGGAGCGGGCGAAGGCGGCGTTCGTCGCCTTCATCTCGGCGACCAAGTCCTTGAGCGTCTTCTCCTCGCCGGCCGCAGGATAGACCACCTCGCGCACCGACCCTTCGGGGGCGCTGAGGGAGGCAGCGGCGATCTTCCCGAGGAGTCCGGGCTTGCCGCGGATCTTGGTGAACTCGGCGACGAACGCCTCGGTCACCGATTCCACATCGTCTTCGTCCTCCGCGTTCGCCTCACCCTGGGCGGGGCCGTCGGCGGTCAGGTCGGCGAAGACCAGCGCGTCCAGGCGACGGGTGCAGTTCTTTGCCCGTGCCAGGCGGGCGGTGACCTCGGCGACGGCGCGTGCGTCGGCCTGGTGCAGCGCGGAACGGATGACCGTGTCGTTCTGGGCCGCGGTCGGCGGCTCGATCAGATCCTCGCGCATCTGCCTCAGCAGCTCGGCGCGCACTTGCTCCTCGCGGCGTTCGTCGTGCCAGATCACGTCCACCAGCTGCGAGACGAGCTTGACCAGGTCGGTCTTGGTGCACTCGTGCCAGCCGGTCAGATCCCGCAGCTCGCTGCGGTGCCGCTTCGCAGCGCGGGAGCTGAAGTCGTAGAAGGCCAGTTCGGACGCGGCGACGCCGACCTGCTTGGCGACGTGCTCGACCGCGTCGGGCGGCAGCTCCAGGCGCATCCGGGGAAACCGGCCGCGCCAGGTCAGGAACTTGAGCTGAACGGCGAAGCCCAGCCTCGTGGCACCGGTCTTGTTCCGTAACCAGCCCGCCTCGTCGCCGGACAGGGTGAAGTGGTCCACCACGCCGTCCAGCCCCAGATCCCGCCCCACTGCCCGGCCCCTTCCGCACGCCCTCGTGACCAGTGTTCGGGCTGGACGGTAGAGGCGCCGCCGTACGGCGGGCACGGGTATCGGCAATGTGCCCTGGCGGGGCGGCCCGAGCTTATAGAAGAACCGGCTTCTGCGCCGCAGAGCTCTCCTCGTCTCGGGTGCGCGAACTGCCAGGGAGCCCCGGCCGGCGCGTTGGACCGGCAGCCTCCGCGCCGTCCCCGTACGGATGGTCTCGCCCCCTGGCGCTGGTCCTCGCTCTCGCGGGCCTGCTCGCGGTCATGTCCTCCCGGTGGCTCGGTGTACCAAGGCGGGCGGGAGGTTCGCCCACACCGCCTTTGAGCGTTCCAGCCGGTCGAAGCGGCTGGCCAGTTCGGCGGTGAAGTGGCGGGCGGGTGGGGTCCAGGCCGCGTGCAGATAGGCGAAGGTGGTGAACCGGCCGCCGGGTGTGAGGACTTCGGTCACGGCGTCCAGGATGTGTCCGCGCTGGTCCTGCGGCATGACCGTCCACGGCAACCCGGAGACCACCGCGTCGACCGGTTCGCCCACCGCGGCGGCCAGCCCAACTGCTGAACCCTGGACCACGGTCAGCCGGCTGTCGCGCCGGGTGGCCGACAGCCGGGCGGCGAGCACGGGGTTGAGCTCGACGGAGACGAGCCGTGCGTCGGGTGCGAGCCGGGCGAGGATCGCGTCGGTGAACACTCCGGTCCCCGGGCCGAGTTCGGCGACGAGCCGGGCCCGTTCCAGGCCGATGCCCTCGGTCATCGCGTATGCCAGTCGTCGTGAACTGGCCGCCACGGCTCCGGTCATGAGGGGCCGTCTGAGGAACTCGGTGGTGATCGACATGGCGGCCATGGTGGAAGCGCCCTGGGTGGCCGCACGTCGTATCCCCGGCCGGTGTCCGTACGACTGCGGGAGGACCCCGTGACGCCCGGCAGGACGATGCCGGGGAGCGGGTCCCGGCCGTAGCGTGAGGCGGTGCAACGGCTGATCGAGACCCTGCCCCGCCTGCGGCGCGAACATCCGTGGCTGGCGGACGTCCTGCTGCTCGTACTGGTGGCCGTGCCCCCGGTGATCCGTCCGCAGCCGGGCTGGCGGCCCGTCTGGGTACAGGCGGTCGTGTACGCCGCCCTGGTGCTGCCCCTGCTGTGGCGCCGCCGGCGGCCGGTCCTCGTCGCGGCCCTGGTGACGGCCGCGTTCTGGGCGCAGTACCTCGGACAGGTGTGGGGACAGGAACCGGGACGCGGCGCCGTCGCCCTGGCCGCGGCCCTGGCCACCCTCACGGTACGCGGCCTGCGCCTCGCCGCCGCGGCGACGGTGCTCTGTGCCGTCGGCTGCGTCGTGCTGTGGATTCCCGACTGGCAGCGGGACTACGGGGGCCCGGGCGCCCGCGGTGCCTGGCTCACGCCGCTGGCGGTGGGGCTCCTGCTGGCCGGGGCCTGGGTGTTCGGCGAATACGTCCGTGCCCGGCGCGCCTATATCGCCGAGTTCGAACGCAGGGCCGCGCTCGCCGAGTCGGAACGCCTCGCCCTGGCCCGGGTCGCCGTCGCCGAAGAACGGGCCCGCATCGCCCGCGAGATCCACGACGTCCTCGCGCACAGTGTGAGCGTGATGGTGCTGAACGCCGAGGGTGGCAGGCTGATGCGGCACGCCGACCCCACGGTCGTCGACCGCACCCTCGGCGTCATCAGCGCGACCGGCCGTGAGGCCCTGGACGAACTGCGCCGGCTGCTGGAGGTACTGCGCACCCCCGACACGGACGCCCCAGCCGGCGACCCCGGCCCCGACAGCGGTGGGACCGGCGAGTCCCTCTCGGCTGATCTCCGGCGGCTGGTCGGCCGCCTCAACACGAGTGGCACGCGCGCCCGGCTGGACCTTCGCGGAGAGCGTGGCGGCCTTCCGGCGGACCTCACCGCGCAGACGTACCGCATCGTGCAGGAGGCGCTCACCAACGTCGTCAAGCACGCACCGCCGGACGCCACGATCCACGTACGGGTCGACACCGGTACTCAGGGGCCGGGGCGGCAGGTCCGCGTCCGGGTGGAGAACTCGGCCGGAGCCGGAAGGGGAGCAGCCTCGGAGCACCTCACCCCGCCGCTCCTCTCCGGTCACGGACTCACCGGCATGCGCGAACGCACCGCCCTGTACGGAGGGAGCGTCGACGCCGGACCCACACCCGACGGCGGCTACCGGGTCACCGCCACCCTGCGCCCCGAAGCCGAGCCCACCACGGCGGCCCCATGACCGGCCCGGCCCCCACCTCGGCTCCCACCCCGTCATCGTCCCGCGTGCTGATCTGCGACGACCAGGAGCTGATCCGGATGGGACTGCGCATGGTCATCGACAGCCAGCCCGACCTCAACGTGGTGGGCGAGGCCGCCGACGGGCACGCGGCGATCAGAGGCGTGGCCGCCCTGGGGCCGGACCTCGTTCTGATGGACGTACGCATGCCCGGTCTGGACGGGCTCGCCGCGACCGAACACCTCTGCTCGCAGCCGCATGGACCCCGGATCCTCGTCGTCACCACCTTCGACCTCGACGAGTACGCCTACGCTGCCCTGCGTGCCGGCGCGAACGGCTTCCTCGTCAAGGACGCCCCCGCCGAGGAGATCCTGGTCACCGTCCGCGCGGCGCTGCGGGGCGAGGTCATGGTGGCGCCCTCACTCACCCGGCGCCTGGTCGAACGCTTCGTCCTGCAAGCCCCCGCGTCCGTGCCCGCCCAGCGCAGCCGCCTGGCCGCGCTCACCGACCGGGAACGGGAAGTCCTCACCCTGGTCGCCCGGGGGCTGGCCAACGGCGAGATCGCCGAGCGCCTTTTCGTCGGAGAGACGACCGTCAAGACCCACCTCGGCCGCATCCTGACCAAACTCGGCCTCCGCGACCGTATCCACGCGGTGATCTTCGCCTACGAGAGCGGGCTGATACGGGCCGGGGACTGAACAGCGACGGGCGCAGCGCCAGGCTGCCCGCATCGCCGTGGACTAGCTGCGGTGGGTCCCGCGTTCCTGCCCCGCGCCGGCATCCAGCGGCCGACGGATGCGCTCGTACTCGGCGGCCGTCTGCGGTGTGGCGAGGATGTCGTCGAGGTCGGCGGAGACCTCGTGGTCGATGTCCTCGATGGAACGGATGGCGAGTTCGTAGACCTCGCCGCGCCGGTTCTGCTCCAGGTAGCTCTTCCAGTGCGCCAACGCGCTGATGGCGGTGAGGACTCCGGGGTCCAGACCGTTATCGACCAGGATGCCGTCATGGATCGTCGCAAGCGCGTCGTGCAGCTCGGCGGCGCTGATCGTCAGTACGTTCGCGCAGGCGGTGGCCAGTGCCGCCCGGGCCGTTTCGGTGAGTTCGTCCTCGGCCACACCGCAGAGCAGCTCCGGCCGCACCAGACGAGTGACCGTCTCCTCGCCGAAGGCACGAACGCCGCTCTCGGTGGCCCCGACGACCAGCCGGAGAACGTCCGCCTCAAGCTGGGGTGCCGGTAAGAACGCTGTCACCGATCCTGCTGGCTTAGGACTCGCAGAGAATCAACGTGTTGCTTCCCGTGATTCGGCTCGTTGTTGTGATGTGAGCGTCTCCGTTGAAGTTCGTGGTCAACTCGCTGTGAAGTTCTGGGTGTTGTTCCCTCATCTTGACGAGCGGCAGCGGCGGTTGCTGAAGAGGGCCGAGGCCCGGATCCTGGGGCATGGTGGGATCCGGGCGGTCGCGCACGCGGCCGGGGTCAGCGAGACGACGGTCCGTAAGGGCGTGGACGAGCTGGAAGCCGGCGAAGAGCCTCTGGGCCGGGTACGCAGGCCCGGTGGTGGCCGCAAGAGAGCCGTGGTCCTTGGCCGTGGTTTGCGGCCTGTGCTGCTTGCGCTGGTGGAACCTGATGAGCGGGGCGATCCGATGTCGCCGCTGCGCTGGACGGTGAAGTCGACCAGGAGCCTCGCGGTCGAACTCACCCGCCAGGGGCACAGGGTGAGCGCGGACACGGTCGGGGATGTGCTGCGTGAGGAAGGCTTCAGTCTGCAGGCCGGCGCCAAGACCATCGAGGGCAAGCAGCATCCGGACCGTGACGCCCAGTTCCGCTGCGTCAACGAGCGGGCCAGGCAGCACATGGATACCGGTCAGCCGGTGATCGGCGTGAACGCGAAGACGAAGGAGCTCGTCGGCGACTACAAGAACGCGGGCCGCCAGTGGCGGCCGGTTTGGCGAACGCTGTGCCGGTCTTGTCTGCGGGGAAGTCCAGCAGGCAGACGGCGTCCCGGGCGAGAATCTGAGTCGAGTCGCCGGCGACAGGAGTGCCCTTGTGCTGCCACCGGATGCATCCGAGGCGCAGGCACGCGATCTCGTTGCTGCGCTGACCGGCAAACAGCCAGGTCGATGTGATGGCTCGGACCAGTTCCACGGGATAGACGAGGCCGGCTTTGCCGCGCGGGATGTCGCCTGCCTCCAGGTTGAGCCCGGCCCACAGCAGCTTGGCCCAGATATCGTCAGCGATCACGCGGGGGCGCGGGCCGATCAGCGCGTTGATGCTGTGCGGCAGGCCGAGAGCACGTTGGGGATCGAACCTGCGGGGCAGCCACTCCCATTCCTGGATGTCCCTGAAGAAGACCCTGACTGCGCGCACGAGGTCGGCCTTCGATCCGGCCTGGATCGGCTGGCCGACCCGCCCTTGGAGACTGCTGGCGCGCAGCACATAGTCGCCGACCTTCATGCGGTCGACGGCCGCGATCCAGGCCGCGCACGTCTGCCGGGTCCAGGCGGCGGGATCATCGGCACCCGGCTGTTCCGCAGCGATCCACCGGCCGGCCTTCAGCAGCGCGGCCCGGCTGTGCAGACGGTGCCGGTGCGTCAAGGCCGTCGTGGACGTCCACCGCTCCACCCACTCGGCCCACACCGGCGAGACCCCGGCGTGGCCGACTACTTCCGATGTGGAGCGCAACGCCGGTGCCTCGCAGAAGCCGAGTTCGGCAACGGCCCGCTGCACCGCGAACAGGACTTTCGTACCGCCGAAGGCGAGGAGATCCTCCCTCCCTACACGGTCGAAGAACGCAGTGGTGAGATCGCTGCTGTGGGGGCTGCGGTTGAGCAGGAAGAGCCGGCTCATCACCGAGGGCACGCCTTTGTCGTGCCCCTGCCCATACTGGTGGCCCCAGCCGGTCAGCACAGTACGAACCCGCCGGATCTCCTCTTCGACCAGTTGCTGCCCGAAGACGCGGCAGGCCAGCGTCAGGCGGTTGAAGTGGCCCAGCCGGTTGAAGCCGGCAAAGCCGCCCAGGTGGTAGGCGTGCCCGCACAGGAACGGCCGCACCGCACCCTCGGCCCAGTCGGACACCTGCTCCCGGAATGCCTGGTGGTTGCGCCCGAGAAGGTCCAGCCACTCCTGGGCGGTCCAGTCCCAGTACACGCGGCCTACATCCGCGCACCGCAGAATGAGAACGGCGACGGCGTCGCTCATGGCGCGCTGCATGCGCATGGTGGGCGTCGTGTCGAAGCTGGCGTTGACCTCCTGCGGAGGCTGTACGAGACGGTTGATGGCAGCCCACTGAGAGGCATCGGGGTCGTGATGGCGCAGTCGGCGCAGGTTCCGCAAGCCCAGCTCACGGATGGCAAGCTGCTCTTCCACCGACAGCGCGGGCGAGCGGTCACCGCGGCTCAGGCCGAGCGAGGAGTGCCAGCGCTCGTTCGTTTCCTCAGGCAGGGAAGCGGTCGTCATCGCGCTCCTCCTATCGCGGCCTGCGCCATGTCGGCTTCGGCGAGCATCTGGACCCGCCAGGAGTGAAGGTGATCCATCCCGCTCTTCAGCTTCTCAACGAGATCACGGCCGGAGAGATGGATGTACTGCAAGGTCGTGTCGGTGTGACGATGGCCGGCGAACGTCGCGATGGCGTGCAACTCCCAGCCCATGCGCGCCAAGTCGGTCAGGCACAGATGGCGGATCGTATGGGTAGGAAACCGCTCGACACCGGCCGCCAGCGCGAGACGCCTGACCACCTTTGACCACGTCCACAGGCTCAACGTCTGGCCGTGATTGCGCCGGGACTCCGACTGGAACAGCGGCCCACGGGCCCGACTGATCGTTGCGCAATGCACGAGGTACTGAGTCAGCAGCACCCCCGTCGGGGCGGAATACGGCCCCACACGTTCGGGCCGGTTCTTCGTCGTGATCGAACATAGTTTTGATTCTTGTGGCCGTGCACGCTAGTTGGCCCCGATGGACAACTCCGACGCTCAGAACCGCGACCTCCGACGATGCTGGCATCCAAGCCCCTCTGTGCCCTTGCCGGTGCTGGCGAGCGGACCGGGTTCAAAGACGTTCGAGCGCCCCAACGAGGTGCAGGTTCTGAAGGCTCGGGCGGTTGAGGCCCGGCGTGGGAGAGCTCTGGGTGCGGGTGAGGGCTGCGAGGGCCTGGAGGTCGGCGTGGCGGACGAAGGCGTACTGGACGGTTTGGGGGCAGCGGGATGCGGCGAGCGGGATGTCGATCAAGCCGTGGCAGACGTTGTTGTCCAGGTTCATGTCGCGGTCGGGGTCGACGAGAGGGGCGGGCGCTGATCACGCGCCGCTACTGACCATCTTGTTTCTGTGTCCGCTGTGGGCCCCGCTCCCGGGTGAAGCGGGGCCCACGGCTGTTCAGCGGCGTATCTGACTGATGATCGTCGGATCGGTGATCTCCGTGTCCTTGGCGAGCATCAACGCCTTGCTGAGCACGACGGCCAAGGTGCGGTCGCCCTCGAAGGGCAGATAGCCGGTCTGCGCGGCGGGTCCTGCGGACGGCTTGGGGACGATGCAGAGGTACTCGTCGTTCGGCGTCATCAGGATGTTGCCCGAGCCGAGATGGATCTTGTACGTCCGTAGTTCGCCCTTGACATGCAGGAACCGGCCCTCGATCGTGCACCGCCCGGCGATCGCGAGCCGCGGCACCAAGAGCTCAAGAAGGGCGCGACGGGTCTCGGCGCTCTGGTTCAGCTCGCCGAAGCCGTATGACGTCCAGTACTCGCGGAACCGGCCGCCGGGCCCGCCGTCCTGCCACGTCGGGTCGTTGCCGACGCTGGCCACGCCGACGAACAGGTCCACGTCCCGCAGAACTTCGGAGAGG
This sequence comes from Streptomyces sp. NPDC086549, assembly GCF_044746205.1. Lineage (NCBI taxonomy): Bacteria > Bacillati > Actinomycetota > Actinomycetes > Kitasatosporales > Streptomycetaceae > Streptomyces > Streptomyces sp. NPDC086549. The sequence continues at coordinate 121,604 of NZ_JBIVBS010000014.1, forward strand.
ACAAGCGGCGGGATCTCGGTGAGCGGGAGCGGCTCAACCGGCTCCGCGCCGTCGCGCAGCCACATGCGGTACTCGCCGCCGCAGCAGTGCGCCGAGTTCTCCGGTGCGCCGATCGGGTAGAAGCGCACCTGGTCGGTACGCAGCCGCAGGTAGCTGCCCGACTCGGTGGTGTCGAGGCCGTACTCCTCGCCCTCGCCCTCGATCCAGTACTCGGCGCGCAGACCCCACTGCGGGAGTTCACGGGTGGCGGGTGGCGCCGTGTCGTCGACGCAGAGCCGCAGTTTGTTGCGCCAGCCGCGGATCGCGGCGAGAGAGTGGAACTGGTGCTGGCGGACGATGTGCGCCGCGAATCGGTTCGAGTAGGTGCCCGTCGTCCGTTCGGCGTCGGTCAGCAGATACACCTCGCGGTGGGCCTGCTTGAAGGGCTGGGTGATCGCGTGCCGCTCCAGCCAGTCCCGCCAGGCGACCACCTCGGCGGGCTCGCGGCCGACGGGGTGCCAGAGGGTGACCTCGGTGCCGTGCTCGACCGTGTCGTCGGCGAGGGTGCGCAGGGCGCCGTCGGCGAAGCCGACCGGGGTGCCGTCCACCGTCCACAGCAGGCGGCGGGCGAGGCTGCCGACGAGGGGGTGGTCGAGGTAGCGGTCGCGCCAGGCGGCGTAGGACCACGTGCGCAAGGCGAGGAACTGCCGGTCCAGACGCTCGGTCTGGGCGCCGAGCATCTTGTCGATGTCCTTGACGGCGGCCTTGAGCTCCTTCAGTTCCTCGGGATGGTCGCGCCGGACCGCGGCAGGGACGGACTTGACCTCTTTGCCGGTGGCGGAGCGCCAGCGCAGGACGGCTTTGGCGCCCTGGATCTCCAGCAGGGCGGTGGTGTCGCCGAGCTGTGTCGCGCAGCGGCCGACCTCGGTCAGCCCGTAGGCGGGCACGGCCAGTTCCTCGATCTCCTCCCGGCTGAGGCCGAGGGCTTCCGCGCGAGTGTCGAGGGCGGTGTTGAGCAGCTTGAGGGTGCCCTTGTAGGTGGTGCGGGTGGCGAGCCGGGCCAGCTCGGCGAGTGCCGCCTCGCTGTCGATACGGGCGAGGGCCGTGACCGAGGCATTGGCGACCTTGGGGTTCACGGGCCCGAGGCCGGGGACCTTCTTCAGGGAGGTCTCGACGAGCGCGCCGAGAGCGCGGGCCGTGTCCGGGTGAGCGGGCAGCAGGGCGAGGATCCAGGCAAGGCCGCGCAGGGCGTTGGCGTTGTACGGGTCGAAGGCGAGGTTTGTGTCGGGCCCGGACCGCACGGTGGTGAACGCGAAGGTGCGGGGGCGGCCGACGAGCGGCAGCCAGCCGAGCACCGCCGCACGCACGGCGTCGGTGCCGAGGGTTTCGATGAGGGTGAGCGCGGCCTTGTCCCACTTGGCCGTGGGTTTGGCCGACGTCGCGGTGGTGGCGTGGACGAGCAAGGCCAGCCAGGGCTCCTCGGCGGCCTCCTTCATGGCCTGCTCGGCCCACGCCTCTCCCACGTTCAGCACGGGTTCCGTCAGCTTCCTGGCCAAGGCCGTCATCTCCGTCTGGCGGTACGCCTCCAGAGCGGACCGCCGCAGGAATGCCACGACGGGTGCCGACAAGGGCCGGCCGGCGGCCAGTTCGTGCTCGGCGGCGAACCGCGCGTTACCGTCCCACCAGATGGAGACCTCGGTGCCGAGCTTCTCCAGCTCGGCGGTCCGCTCGGCCGCGAGCGGATCACCGGGCAGGTCCGCACCCACGGCTTGCAGGAGCCGCAACACCTTCACCTGCGCGCGCTCAGCGGAGCTGAACTTGGCGTACAACCGGCCAAACTCAACCGCGACGTCCGCGCGCACCACGGGATCGAGGCTCTCCAGCAGCTCGACCATCTGGACCCACACATCCCCCCTGAAGGTCGTCCGGGCCGTCGCCACGCACAGTGCCTCGTACGCGAGCGGACCGGCCTCGCGCGCAGCCGCGTGGCCCTGCATCTTGCCCAGCTTGCTCAGCACGTCCACTGTCAGCCACCCACCAGCGGCACAAGCTTCAGGAACGTGACCTCGACGCCGAGCGGCAGCTCTATCTCCTCGTCCGGGTCCGTGACCTGCCGGTCCCCGACAAGCACCAGGAACCCGTTCCCCGCGAACGCGGCCAGCGCGCGCTCCGCCTGGGCCTCCGGGTCGATGCGGCGCGGGGTGCGCAGCGCGTACCCGTTCAGCACGCGCTCCGTGTCCTGCGGCTGCACAAGGCCCTGGAAGACGTGCGCCTCCGCGCGCGCGTTGAACTCCGCAACCTCCTGGAAGACCCGCCGCCGGATCAACTCACGCACCGTGAGTTGATCCTCGGCGATCTCGAGTCCGAAGGCTGCGCCCCTGTCCCCTGATGTCGTCTCGTCGACGAACGTCACCGTTCCCATGGCCGAGGACGCTACCGGGTACCACTGACAACGGCCCCTGACAGCGGCGGCCGGGCCGCATGCGCAACATCGCAGCTCAGCCCATGCGGGGGCTGTCCCGCCGGCCATCCGGAATGCACAGCACAACAAGTCCCATGCGTGCGGCCCCAAGTCCGGCCCACCCAGGGGCTGTACTTGGGGCTGTCCATGCAGTGATCTGCGGGGCGGTGTCGTAGCGGAGACGGCCGAGTTCGACGAGGTCGAAGCGGCGCTCTGTGTGGGTGGGCTCCCACCCGTTCACGCCCCTGACGGCCCCTGGTCCGCAGTCTTCGCGCAGGAGGCCGGAGCCGGGGGTGTCCACGCCGACCAGAACGAGGGTGACGTGCATGCTCATGAACGCGCGGATCAGGTCGAGGGTGTCCTGGTCGTCGGCGCCGTGCATCCGCAGCCGGGTGATGTCGTCCAGGATCAGCACCTTCGTGCCGTAATCGCTGAGGGAAGCGGCGACCTGGCGGATCAGCTCGGGCAGGTCCATCCGGTTGGTCGGCACGTACGTGAGACCGCCTGGACTGAGGACGCCTCCCGTGTGCGCACCGGCACCGCCCCTCGGGCCATGGCCAGCCTGCGCAACCTCGCCATCGGTGCCCTCCGCCTGGCAGGGCACCGGAGTATCGCCGCCGGCCTCCGCCACCACGCGCGCAACGCCACCCGCCCCCTGACCACCCTCGGCATCACGTGATCAAACCGGACAACGCTCCCAACTGACGTCCAGCGCCCTGTGCCGCACGGCGAGGCTGACTGAAATCGTGGATCGCACCCCTAGTTTTGAACGCGTTCAACTCTTTGGTCTAGGCTCACCCGAGACGAAGGAGGGGTAGCCGGTGAAGATTGTGATTCCTGGGGGTACCGGACAGGTCGGCGCGGTCCTGAAGCGCGCACTGGACGCCGCCGGCCACGAGGTCGTGATTCTCACCAGACGCCCCAGGCGCGAGGGCGAGGTCCATTGGGACGGTCAGACCCTGGGGCCATGGACGGCGGCGGTGGACGGCAGCGATGTCGTGATCAATCTGGCCGGACGCACTGTGAGTTGCCGATACACGGCGGCCAATCTGCAGGAAATGATGGACTCCCGGGTCGACTCCACCCGGGTCGTGGGCGCCGCGATCGCGGGCGCTGCCCGACCGCCCCGGGTCTGGCTGCAGATGAGCACCGCCACGGTGTACGCGCACCGCTTCGACGCCCCCAATGACGAGGCCACCGGTGTGATCGGCGGTACCGAACCGGGCGTGCCGGACTACTGGGCGTACAGCGTCGAGATCGCCAAGGCCTGGGAGCAGGCTCAGCAGCAGGCCGAAACGCCGGCCACGCGCAAGGTCGCTCTGCGCTCGGCCATGGTGATGAGCCCGGACCCCGGCGGGGTCTTCGCCGTCCTGCTGGGACTGGCCCGCCTGGGTCTCGGCGGCCCGGTCGCCGGTGGAGCGCAGTACGTGTCGTGGATCCACGAACACGACTTCGTGCGCGCGGTGGAGTTCTTGATCGACCGGGAGGACATCGCAGGGCCGGTGAACCTGGCGGCTCCCCATCCTCTGCCGCAGCGCGCATTCATGCGCACCCTGCGCTCCGCGTGGGGCGTACCGGTGGGTCTCCCTGCGACCAAGTGGATGGCCGAGGTCGGCGCGTTCGCTCTGCGTTCCGACACCGAACTGCTGCTGAAGAGCCGCCGTGTCGTCCCGGGTCGACTGACCCAGACAGGCTTCGACTTTCAGTACGCACAGTGGCCGCAGGCCGCGGATGAGCTGGTGCGTCGGGTGCGCAAACGGGTCGGAGGCGGTTCCGCGGCACGCCGGTGAACGGATCCCGGACGGCGGCCGATCTGGCCGCCCCGTCGGGCCCTGGCCAGCCTGTGCTGCACCGCCCCCACGCACGCAACGCCACCCTCTCCCTGGCCAGCCTCGGCATCACGCGATCAAACCGGACAGACCCACTGAACGACGCCGCCCTGGGTGCTCAGTGACGGTACGCGGCTGTCGCGATCTCGACGAAGGATCGGATCAACGGATTGGTGTCACCTTCGTTCCACACCGCGACCACTCGGCTCGGCGCCATGTCGATCAGCGGTACCACGGCGAGCTCTGCGGGCAGGTCGTGTCCGAGCGGGGCCAGGCCGACCGTGCCGTTCCACAGCACAGCCTGCAGGCATTCCTGGACGGCGCGCACCACTGGGCCCTCGCGCGGCCTGCCACCATTCCAGTACGACTGCCAGATGGGGTCGGTGCCCTGCGGGAACTGGAACCAGCGGCGGCCGCTCAGTTCGGCCAGCCGCAGCCGGTCGCGGCGGGCCAGCGGATCGTCGGCGCGCAGGACCACGCCGACTGGATCGGTCCGCAGCGCACGCACCGTCAGGGCAGTCTCGTCGAACGGCGCCCGGGTCAGGGCGATGTCGACCAGTCCGGCGCGCAGCCCGCAGGTCAGGTCGGTGTCGCGGATGCAGATGTCGATGCCGGGGTGGTGTCGGCGGTAGGCGGCGGCCAGCCTGGACACTCCCGGGTCGGTGCCGTCGCCCAGGATGCCGACAGTGATGGTCGCGACGCCGGCCGCCGCGCTCACGCGTACACGGACGCGGTCGGCGTGGTCGAGCAGGGCCCGCGCCTCGTCGAGCAGCACCGTGCCCACCGAAGTGAGCGTGACGCCGGTGGGCGAGCGGGCGAAGAGCAGGGCCCCGACATCGGCCTCCAACTGCTTGATCGCCCGGCTCAGCGGCGGCTGACTCATGTGCAGTCGGGTGGCGGCCCGGCCGAAATGGAGTTCCTCGGCGACCGCCACGAAGTAGCGCAAGGTTCGTAGCTCCACGCTGCAACGATACCCACGGGGTATCAGCGCTGCGGGATGGGTCTTGGACACTGGCGGGGTCCCGGCGGTGCACTCGTGAGCATGACCGAAGAAGCGAAAACCAGCGAGCCGCAGGCCGACCCCGCCGTATCGGTGGTGGGTCCCGGCGACGGCGAGACGATCGTTCTGGGCACCACGCGCATGCGCGTCCTCGAAGACGGCAGCCACACCGGGCACCGCCTCGCGATCGCCGAGTCCGTCCTCGCCCCGCACACCCCCGGACCGCCGCAGCACCGCCACGCCCGACACGACGAGGGCTTCTACATCCTCTCCGGCACCGTGCAATTCACCGTCGGGGACCAGGACTACGACGCCGCCACGGGCACACTCGTGATGATTCCGCCCGGCACCCCGCACACCTTCGCCAACCGGACCGACCAACCCGCCGTCATCCTCAGCACATTCACCCCCGACCTGTACGTGCAGTACTTCCGGGACCTCCAGGAAGTACTCGCCGATGGCCGGCCGCTGACGCCACAGGCCAACATCGACGCGATGAGCCGCTACGCAACCGAGCCCGCCACCGACCTCACCTGAAGCCGACGACACAGCACGTCCCGGCCCGGCCACCCTCCTTTCGACCGGCAGGACGGTAGCGCTGCCGCATTTCGGCGCCCGGGTCCTTCGGACGACGGGCCGGGCCTTCTTCAGGGCTCTTCTGGCCATCGACGCAATCGAGGGCCCCCGTGAACCGGTGGCCCATGAACGGGAACCATGAACATCGCCTATTGGATCACCGCGGGACTGCTCGCGCTCTTCTACTTCTACGCAGGCACGCTGAAGGTGATCCGCAGCCGCGATCAACTCCGACCGATGATGGCCTGGGTCGACCGCATACCCTTGTCTGCCCTCAGGGCGCTGGGGGCGGTCGAACTACTCGGCGCGACCGGCCTGATCCTGCCGCCGCTGACCGGCATCGCTCCCTCGCTGGCGCTGGCCGCGGCCATCGGCTTCGTACTCCTGCAGACCGGCGCGATCGCCGTCCACCTGATTGGCGAAGACCGCCGGATCGCACTCAACGCCTGGCTCACCGTTACCGCGGCCGTGACCATCTGGCTCGCCACCCGGCTGTGATCGAGCGCAGTCCTCGACCGGTGGATGCGACTACAGAGCCGACCGCCCCACGGCCGCTGCCATCTCTCATGAACATCGAACACGCCGCCATCCACGCGCTGCTCGGTGAGGTGTACATCCGCTGTCGCAACTCATGAACAAGGCCACACTCGGCTCCCGCGCTGGGCGAGTGTGGCACTACTCAGTGGTGTCGAGGTGGGTTCGGCGGTCCTGAACGAGCCGCGACAATTGGACGCTCAACATGGCGGCCGCGACGCAGTACTTCGAACGCGAGACACACCTCCACGTGCCCCGCAGCACGTGGAAAGCGTTATCACCGACGACGGCCTCGAAGTACCCATCAATCTAGGCGTATGGACCAACAATCAGCGGGCGCGGGCCGCAAGCTTCATGCCCGAGCGCCTCGAACAGCTATCCGCCCTCGGCGTGCGCTGGTCGAGGAGCCGGTCGCCCACCGTACGGCAATCGAGTGAAGCGTCGCCCCTATTTCCGAATGTGAAGCTGTCGTCAATCAGGGCCCCTCCTCCCTCTTATATGCGTCAGGGTTACCTCCCCCCAACGCATGCAAGGACGGATCAACGTGCACCATCTCGCCCCGTGCGTGATTCTGGTGTTCAGTCTTCTGGCGCACAGACCGACGATCGAACACTGGGTCCGCGACCGCTCCCGCCAGCGGCTGAACTGCGCCGTCTTGCAGGAACTCGCCCGCACTGGCGGCACGGTCCGGGAAGAACACCGCTCACGCGGCAACACCGTGGTGTGGGAAGTGGAACTGCCGCCCAACCGGCCTGCCTCTGCACCGCGTCCGCAGACCGCTCGCGGAGAACGGGAGCACCGGCCACGGCCGACGACTTGCCGCACCGGCGCCACGAGGCCGCCGAGGAGCCGCGCCAGCGCCAGCGAACCGGGCAGGGGCCGGTGATCGAAGAAGGTTCACCCTGGGTGGACAGTACTGGATCCAAGCACCTGTTCGATCAATTCTTCAATGAATTCCATGACGAGGCCGTAGGGTTCGTAACCTCTGTAGCGTCGGACTTGGATGTCGCGGACATCGTCCAGCAAGTATTCGCGGAGATGTTGAGGAAGTGGCACACGATCCAGAATCCTCGCGCATATCTCTACGCCGCCCTCAAAAACGAAACTTCAAATCGGCGCAAAAAGCTGGCAAGGGATTTCCACTACAGCAGGCTTTACGTGGCCTCCCAGCCCCCTCTCCCTCACCCGGATCCCGCAGACCTCGTCCAGTCCGACAGCGAGTTCACAGAGACACTCACCGCAGTGCGGCAACTCCCTGAGCGCATGCGCGACATCGTCCTGTTGAAGATCTACGAATACAAGAACGACGAGATCGCCGACATCCTCGGAATCAGTCGCAGCACAGTATCCACCCAACTGACCAGGGCCAATAGGCGGCTCCGAAAGATCCTCGGGAACCGCACACCACAGCGGCGGTACATGCAGGGGGACCGATGACTGAGCATGCGCACGACGCACAGCCCGACGAGCAGTTGGACCCCTTCGTCGCAGGCCGACTGGCAGCGGCCCAGGCATACTTGCGCGCCAACTCGCCGCTGCTCACCCCCGAGGCCCGGGCATCGATGCTCCAAAGGATCAAGCAGCAGGCGGCTGCGGAAGAAGAAGCCGTTTCAACGCTGGTGTCTGCTACGCCTGCAACGATTCCCGCCGGCCATCGGTCCCTGGCCACCGGGCTGCTGCTCGTTGAGGCGACCGGCTCTCTCCTGACAAGGCAAGACCCTCGCCGGGCTCAGGCCTTCGCTGATGCCCTCGAGTGCGAAGACGCCCAGGTAGGTGCCAACGAGCAGGTCGGTGGGACCCGCGCCACAGACCGGCGTGCGGATCCGGAGCAGGGCAGGATCCTTGCCCTGGCGGACGCCCTGCAGGACGTGCCGCGACCGGCGCTGGATCCCGAGACGAGGACCGTTCAGCGCGCCCAGTTGATCGCAGCCATGGAGGCTGCCCTCGCCGACGGCACGTTGACAATTCCCCTAGAGAGCGACGGCAATCGGGGCACGCGCCGCACTGGCGACCACGGTCTTCGCAAGGCAAGGCCGCGCTCCGCGTGGTCGCGCAGGCTCGCTGCCGGCGGCCTCACGGTCGGGGTGGCGGCCGGTGCCTTCGGCGGGGCCGCCGCCGCGAGCAGCGATGCGCTGCCCGGCGACTCCCTCTACGGCCTCAAGCGGGGTATGGAGGACTTGCGTCTCGACCTTGCCGACGACGACGCCAGCCGCGGCACCATCTATCTCGACCTCGCCTCCACCCGGCTCCAGGAAGCCCGCCGCCTCATGGAACGCGGCAGCAGCGGCGAACTCGACGACGAGTCTGTGGGAGAGATCCGCCGGGCCCTGTCCGGCATGCAGCAGGAGGCCTCCGAGGGCCACCGCCTGCTCGCCGTCGCCCACCGCAAGGACGGCTCGCTGCAGCCGATCGAGACTCTCTCCGCGTTCTCCAACAGCCATCGCAAGGGCTGGACGGAGCTGCGCGACCGGCTCCCCTCCCGACTCGACGACGTCGGCAACAACGTCACCTCTGTCTTCGATGCTATTGAGCAGGAAGTGGCGCCGTTGCAGAAGCTGCTGCCGCCCTCCGGTGGCTCCGCTCTTGGTGACGGACGCAGCCGCAACGCTGGCACGCGCCCCACCGGCGGCACCCGGGAAGCCGTATCCCCTGCTGAACGCTCCACGGACCCCGACGACATGTCTCTCCCGCCCTTGCTCCCCGGCCCTCTTCCCCGCCCCAACCTCGAGTCGGACGACGGCAGCCACAAATGAAGCCTGGGGCCAGGCCGTCACCGCGCCCGGCCCCAGGTTCGTCATCGCCGGGTTCCCGAGATAAGTCGTGATAGTCGAGCCTGCAGAGCTTCGAGCGCACGGTCCCCTTCGGCCTGTGCTGCTACACCATCGCCGTCGTCTGGTACGCACAGCACGGACACCATCCCCATGACGCAGCCGAGCGGCGCGAACGGGCCACGTGGTACGCCGCGAAGACCCAGCCGTCACTGTCGGACATGCTCGCCAAGCTCCGCCGGGTGGTGATGGCGGCCCGATTTATGCCCACCACCGCCGGTCAGCCGACGGATGCCGAAATCCGTGCCGTCCACCAGGCATGGGCCGCAGCCAGCGGATGCCTGCCGTGACGATCAGTCAGAACGACGAAAGCCTGCCGGGAAAGCCGAGCTCGGCTACCTGTTCCTGCCACAGGCGTGGGGACACGGGTACGCCGCGGAGGCGTGCGCAGCGGCACTCGACTGGTTCGTCGGCGCGCTTCCCGGCGAACCAGTGGTGCTGGCCACCCAGACCGCCAACGTCCGCTCGATGCGCCTCGCGGCGAAGCTGGGGTTCATCGAGGTGGAGCGGTTCGATGCCTATGGAGCCGAGCAGTGGTTCGGCATGTGGTCCCCGGTCACATCGTCCGATCGAGCTCGTACTCGACAGCTGGGAGTTGCCGAAGCACTGCCGTTCTCGTGGACGAAGCCAGGCGGGCTTGCGGGTTATGCAGGCGCTTGAAGGACTGGTGCGAAGGCGCGTTGTTCGTCGAAGGGCTGTCGGGTCTGGAGGCAGTGGTGGAGCTGGCCGAGGAATCGGTTCAGCAAGTGGTGTTGAGCGGCAGCGTGCCAGTCTCCGTGCTCGCGGCGGTGCCGGTAGTGGGCGTTGGCTCCGGGCGAGGTAGTGAGGGCGGCAAAGGCCCAGAGGAACCCGGCGTTCATGAGGCGGTTGTTCTTGATGAAGCGGCGTCCGACGAAGTGCTTCTTGCCAGAGGCCCGGGTGATCGGCGCGGAGCCGGCGTAGGACTTCAGGGCCCTGGCGTCGGCGAACCGGGCCCGGTCGTCGCCGATTTCGGCAAGAACACGGGTTCCGAGCAGGGGGCCCAGTCCAGGGAAGCTGAGCAGGATCTCGCTGTCGGCGTGCTGGCGAAAGGCGGATTCGACCGTCTCCGCGAGGTTGTCCGCGGCCTGGCAGGCGGCGTCCAGCTGCCTGAGCAGCGCCAGGAGCTGATGTGCGCGGTGCCGTCAGCGTCGGCGACGTACACCACGGTCTCGCCGTTCAGTGCCGTCGCGTCCGGCAGCTGGCTGCTCCCGGATTCGATCTCCGGGAACGAAGCAGCCAGGCTCGTGCCCCGCTGTGAGTGGAGCACTACCCGGCCCACGTCGACGGAGACCAGGGTGTGTGCTGAGCTCCTGGCGCACGTCCAGGCAGCGCAGCCGGACATCGGCCTGCCCGGATCCCGTGTCGTACGGTCTGATGTCGCGGCCGCCCACCGTCCGCAACGGCTCTCACCGAACCCGGCGGTGCCGCCGGTACGGCCGAAAGATCTGAACCAATACCGGGAATCAGGCCGCGACGAGCTCCTGCTCGCGGTCCGGCGTCTTGACCCTGGGCTTCTTGTTCGGCAGCGAGAGCCGGAAGACCTTGCGCCACGCGGAGAACACCTGCTTGGGCAGCGGCCCGGTGACGTACTCCAGCTCGTACTTCTCGAACAGCGCGCGCACCTTCACCGCGACCTCGGCGTACCGGTTGCTCGGCAGGTCCGGGAACAGGTGGTGCTCGATCTGGTGCGACAGGTTGCCGGTCATGAAGTGCATGGCCCTGCTGCCGCTGATGTTCGCCGAGCCCATCATCTGGCGCAGGTACCACTGGCCGCGCGTCTCGCCCTTGATCGACCGGCGCTCGAAGACCTGCACGCCCTCGGGGAAGTGCCCGCACATGATCACCGAGTGGGACCAGATGTTGCGGACCAGGTTCGCGGTGAACGTGGCGGCGAGCGTGGTGAGGAACGACGGGCCCGACAGCAGCGGGTGGATCACGTAGTCCTTGAGCACCTGCTTGCGGATCTTGCGGCCCACGGCCTTGGCCCGCGCGCGGAACTCCGGGTTCTTGCGGCGGCGTTTGTGCAGGTTCTTGCCGAGCTCCAGGTCGTACGCTGCGATGCCGTACTCGAAGAAGCAGGCGTTGATGAAGTTCCACAGCGGCTGGCCGAGGTGGAACGGGTGCCACTTCTGGTCCTCGTCGACGCGCATGATGCCGTAGCCGAGGTCGTTGTCCTTACCGATCACGTTGGTGTACGTGTGGTGCAGCTCGTTGTGCGAGTGCTTCCACTGGTCGGATGGCGAGACGTGGTCCCACTCCCAGGTGGTGGAGTGGATCTTCGGGTCCCGCATCCAGTCCCACTGGCCGTGCAGGATGTTGTGGCCGATCTCCATGTTGTCCATGATCTTCGCCACGGACAGTCCGGCGGTGCCCAGCAGCCAGGCGGGCGGGAAGAACGAGAACAGCAGTACGCCCCTGCTGACCATCTCGAGCTTGCGCTGCGCCGAGATGACCTTGCGGATGTAGGCGGCGTCCTTCTCGCCGCGGCTGGCGATCACCTCGTCGCGGATCGCGTCCAGCTCACGGCCGAGCTCCTCGATCTGCTCCGCGGTCAGGTGGGCGGTGGGGTCGATGGCGGTCAAGGTGCTCCTACCGTTCGATGTCGCAGGGGCCCGCGGCGGCGGACACGCAGGTCTGGATGAGGACGCCCGGTTCGGCCTCGGTGATGTCGCCGGTGCGCAGGTCGCGTACGGCGCCCGCCTTGAGCGGCGTGACGCAGCCGAAGCAGATGCCCATGCGGCACCCGGAGGGCATGAGCACGCCGGCCTCTTCGCCGACGTCCAGCAATGGCGTGGCGCCGTCCGCGTCGACGGTCTTGCCCGTGGCGCTGAACGTGACCTCGCCGCCGTCGCCGGCGACGACGATGCTGGGGCGGAAGCGTTCGGTGTGCAGGCGCCCTTGGACGCCGTGCTCGGTCCAGTGCACTTCGGCGGCGTCGAGCAGGCCCGCGGGCCCGCAGGCCCAGGTCTCGCGCTCGGCCCAGTCGGGTACGAGTTCGCCGAGACGGGCGATGTCGAGCATGCCGTCCGTGTCGGTGTGCACCTCGGTGAGACGCAGCTTCTTGTCCGCGACCAGGTCGTGCAGATCGTTGCGGAAGATCACGTCGTGCGGCTGTGGCGCGCAGTGGACCATGACGACGTCGTCGAACTCGGTGTCGCGCAGCATGCCCATCACCGGCGTGATGCCGCTGCCGGCCGTCAGGTAGAGCACCTTGGCCGGCTTGGTCTCCGGCAGCACGAAGTCACCGGTCGCCTGGTCGAGCTGGATCAGCGTGCCCGGTTTCGTCCTGCGGACCAGGTGGTTGCTGACCTTGCCGTCCGGGATCGCCTTCACAGTGATCGTGATGCGGCCGTCCTGGCGGTTCGTCGGCGAGGTGATGGAGTAGGCACGCCACAGGCGCACCCCGTCGACGTCGACCCCGATCCGCACGTACTGACCGGCTGTGTGGCCGCGCCAGCCCCGTCCCGGTCTGATCACGATGGTCGCGGCGTCACCCGTCTCGGGGCGCACGGCCTCGATGCGCCCACGCAGGTCGGCGCCCGCACGCAGCGGGCTGACCAGGTCGAGGTAGTCCGACGGCAGCAGCGGCGTCGTGACCATCTCGAGCATCTTCCACGCCCTGCTGCGGAGGGCTGTACTCGTCATGGCTCCAGCTTGCTGCGCCTCAGGGCGTAAGGTCCTGACCGCAGGACGTAAATCTGGTCGGCAGAATTGTTCGCAGGGAATAAAACGTGAACCATGTGATCCGGAGGGCCAGCGAACTGGCCCTGGATGAGACGACGGTCACCGTACTTCGGGCTGGGCTGAAGGCCACCGCCGACGAGGTTGTCCAGGCGATCATCGACGAGGTCCCTCCCTACGCCAACGCCCTTACGGGCCACATGGGCGCCACCATCCGCCGAGCCGTCCGCACCGCCCTGGGGCACTATCTGGACCTTGCGAGCGGGAGTGCCACGGGTGGCGACGGCGGTGACGCGGCCTACGAGCTGGGCCGCGGCGAGGTCCGCGACGGCCGTTCAATGGACGCCCTGCTCAGCGCCTACCGCGTCGGTGCCCGCGTGGCCTGGCGATGCCTGGCAGCGGGGGCCGTACCCGCGGGTCTGCCCGCCGCCGAGGTCGCCAAGTTCGCCGAGCTGACCTTCGCCTACATCGACGAGCTCTCCGCCGCGAGCGCCGCGGGCCACGCCGACGAACTGGCCGCCCGGGGCAGGGATCACGAGCGCCACCTGGAGCACCTGGCCCGCGACCTCCTCGCCGGCGCGAGCCCGGACGTGCTGCTTGTCTCCGCTCAACGGGCCGGGTGGCAGCCTCCGGCTTCGCTGACCGCGGTCCTGCTGCCCGCCGCCCAGGCCCGGCCTGCCTACCGCGCGTTCGACCCGAGCACTCTCGTCCTCGACGATCTGCCGGATGCCACCGGTGTGCTGCTCGTCCCCGATGCCGACCGATCACATCTCTTGCGGCAGCTGACCGACCGCACCTCCGTGGTCGGCCCGGCCCGGCCATGGATTCGTGCGTCCGCCTCGTACGCACGAGCCGTACGCGCGCGCTCCCTCTCCTCTGATATTCGCGACACCGAGGACCACCTGCCCGAGCTGGTGCTGAGCGCCGACGTGGACGCGTTCGCAGACCTGCGTGTCCGAGCCCTCGCACCGTTGCGGACCTTGCCTGTCGCGACCGCGCGGCGGCTGGAGGAGACGTTGCGGGCGTGGCTGCTGCACCAGGGCAGGCGGGACGAGGTGGCGGCGGCGTTGTTCGTCCATCCCCAGACCGTCCGCTACCGGATGTCGCAGCTGCGGGAGCTGTTTCCGGATCTCGCATCGCCCCACCGGGTCCTTGAACTGACGCTGGCGGTCGGTCTTCGGGTCAGCTGACGCGTACTTCGACCGTCCACGACCGCGTCCGCGAGCGGTCCAGGAATCGTGCCTCGTTCCCGGTGCCATCAGCTGGCTCATGCGGCCCGGGTAAGAGCGGTATGAGCCAGCTGAGACCGGGGGTTGATGTGAAGACCAGACAAGGCCTCGGGAAGCCCGTCGGGGGCGCTGTCTCTGAGAAGCGCGGTGGCGGATACGGCTCGACTGGATCCGGTGGACGATGCGCACCGGCCCGCTAGTCGACGCGCTCATCGAGCATCTGGTCGGCGATCTGGGCCGCTATGCCCGAAAAGCAGCTTTCATGTCATCGTGAAGGGCGCTGTCCTGGCACGAGCTGACCCACGGGCGCGCGGCGGGCTGCAGCTGGGTGACCGTGGGGCGGCCGGGCCGGGTCACCAGGGGGGCCGGGCCACTCGCGCCGGGGACCACCGTGGTTCTGCGATGGCCCCGTGCCTCCCTTCCGACAGGTCAACCGGACGACCGACCGGGCCGGCCTGGCACACCGGGCGAGGGATGATGGGGATGGAATGACGGAACGTGAGGTCAGGAGCTTCCATGGCGATGCGGGTTCACCGACCCCGTGAGGACGCGGAGTTCAATTTCATCCTCGGGATGAGCGGAGTTCCGGTCCTCGCATACTTCACCGGGACATGGCCCAAGGCAATCGAGCCCTGCCGGGTGATGGACCTCGTCGTGGGTGGCATCGCCGACGACTACACGGGCCGCCTGACGGTCGTCCGCGCCGACATCACGCGTTGTCCGGCCGCAACCGAGCGATACGGGATCACCGGAGCCCCGTCCTACGTCATGCTGAAGGAGGGAGAGGCGGTGGCGCACGGCACGGGGCCCATGACCATCGCCGAGGTACGGAAGTTCCTGGACGGCCACCTCTGAGCGGCCGCTGCAGCACTTGGCCGCGACGCCCGTCACGTCTCGTCTATGGGAGCTGCGCCGCTTGAGACACCTTGGGGCTGAGACACCCCCACAGGGCACATAACGCCATCCAGGATCACGCCGGGCGACAGCCGCATGGCGGCCACGGCCAGGTCCATCCAGAGCGCGGTGACGTCGCGGCCGGTGCGCGACTGCAGCCGGACGCCGTCCTCGGTCTGCCATAGCACGGTCCGGTGGCCATCGACCTTGATCTCGTAAGCCCACGACGGACCCGTCGGCAGCTGCGTCACGGGCCGCGCGAGGGCGACGTCCACGGGGCGCCAGCCGGTCCCTACCGCCCACGTCCAACTAAGGCATCGCCACTGCCGTTCCTTCCATACGGTGCGGCCCCCGTCTTCTCGGGCGCCGCGCGTACGTCCACGGCAGCAGCCGGCCCCGACCGGAACCCCGACCATGAAGGCCCGACCAGCGTCGCGGTGCGATAACCCCGCCCCCGGCCACGCCCGCAACCCCGCGGGGTCCCCTCCGACAACCCCGCCGACAACTGTCCGCGCCTGCCCGGTGTCTGACGGAATATCCGCAGGTCACCACACCCTTTTGGCGTGGTCGGGGAGCCCGACATCCCCTCTGCACCCACACAACAGCCCCACCCAGGAAGAAGAACGGGAAGGGGGGGCGGGCGTGGTGGCGGAGCAGCGGGGGATCGGGCGGCTCCTTGGGGGTGTTGCGTGTCGGCAGGGCCTTTGCGCCGACGGGCAGGCAAGCTGCCCGGCGCTCTCAGCGGGTGATCTTCGCCGTGCGGCCGTTTTCTGCCGGTCCGCTGCCAGCGGGTGGGAGGGAACAGTCAATTCTGGCTGAAAACCGAACAAACAACGGAAAGTTCGCGCCACGGATCTTGTGTGGCGCCTGTGAACCCATGAGGGTGGCTGGTGGTGCGACATGTGTTCGATTTTCCTTAGGGGAAAAGTGAAGGCACGTTTTGTCGTCCCGCTTCTCGCGGCGGGGGCCCTGCTGGTGCCGGCTGCCACGGCGTCGGCTGCGGCAGCTCCGAGCGGCAGCACGGGAAGGGCGGTCGCGAAGAGCCCTGCTGACGTAGCCGTGTGGTGCACGTTCCAGGGTGAGAAGCCGTTCCAGGTCACCCATAACGGCCCGCTGTTCGCCCAGGGGCATTACACGGGTTGCTCGACTCCGGCGCCCGACAAATGCCGGGCCCAGGTCGATCTTCAGCGGTACGAAGTCTACGACGGGTACTGGCACACGGTGAAGCACAAGGACAGCGGGTGGACGAAGTGCAGCGGGCGCTACACCACCCCGGGGCTCAAGTGCGTGCATGATGGCCACAAGGGGACGTACAACACGCAGGTGTCCTTGCAGGTCGAGTACCACGGTCGCTTCAGCGAACCCGGAATCGCAGACACGCACAACACCGTGATCGACTGCTGAAGTCCGTTCACCCGTAACGGCCTGCCGGATTGATTCGGTAGGCCGATTTCGGTTCGGTCGCACAGATGAAAGTGAGACAGCAGCATGCACGTTCATTTTGAAGCAGTAGACCCAGAGAAAATGATCAGGTTCTGGGGCAGCATCCCGGGTTGGGGTGGGTACAGCGTCGGCGAAGCGAAGTCCCCGGCCGTGCTGCCGGTCGTCACCGTCCTCGTCGGAACGATCGCCGAACAGGTTCAGATACTGATCGGAAAAGGTGCCTCTCTGGTGGAACCTCACGATGGCATGCACGCCCTGATGACGGATCCGGAAGGCAACAAGTTCATGGTGGTGCTCGACCCCGATCATGAAGCATGACGTTCTCCAGCGTGGATGTGGCCCGGCGTACGGCACTCGCCCTTCAAGGGCGCCGGGTGGAGGATCCGGTGTGGGGCGCCTTCACCCGTCACCGACGTCGAGGCCGACGGGGCGCACCTGACGCACAACGCGTACGCACCTGTTGTCGTAGGTGGCCCGTCCGAACTCCCGATCATGAAGGCCTGACCAGCGTCACGGTGCGATACCCCGGCCCCCGACAACGCCCGCAACCCCGCTGACAACCCTGCCGACAACTGTCCCCACCCTCGCGGCGTCTGACGGTGTATCCGCAGGTCACCACGCCTTTTGGGTGTGGTCGGGGAGCCCGACATCCCACTCTGCACCCCCATAAGCGCCCCACCCAGGAAGAAATGAGGAGAAGGGGAGGGCGGGCGTGGTGTGGCGGAGCGTCGGGGGATGGGGCGGCCCTCAAGGGGTGTTGCGCGTCGGCGGGTCCTCCGTGCGCCCTGGTGGGTAGCGGGCAGTCCCTGCGCGCGCTGGCGACGAGGAGGGGGAGCGGAGTTGGACGCTGGAGTCGGCGGTGGCGGCTCGCAGAGCCATCGCGCCCGCGGGCGTGAGCGGTGAGTGGTGTGCGCTTGATGGTGTCTGCCGGCCGGACGGTGCGCGGCCGCGGTATGACGAGTGAGGCGGATATGTCCTGGCCGGGCAGCTTGCGCAGGGTGCGGCCGACGGGCTTGCCCCTGCGCCGTCAGCCGCCCCCCGTACCAAGGATGCGTACGACATCACTGTCTTCGCCCGTGCGGCGGCCCCATCCGCTGTGTCCGGGCCATCCCGCCTGAGGCCGACGCTGGTGGGCTCGATCGCCTTGGCGTCGGCGCACCCGGGTCCCGGATGTCCGTTCCTGTAGATCAGCCCTGGCGCCCGCCGCCCCGCCTGCCGTCGCGCCACTCGTGCCCGTCGACCCCTCCGACGTGCTGTGATGAGCCTCACCGCAAACATGAGGGGCCCCTCGAGTACGCTGGGCGACGTCGAACATGAGGGCCCCCTCCGGATGATCCCCGCAGTTCGGCACCCGGCCGATCCGGATTCCCCGGATCGCGGACAGGACGGCCGCCCGGTCAACGGAATCGCGGCACATCACAAGGAGATGACCATGAACAAGTGGATCAGGCGCGTTTCGACCGCTGTCGCTTCTGCCGCGCTGGCAGGCGGAGCCCTTCTCGGCGTCAGCGGCACGGCGTCAGCGGCGACGGCCTCGGCGCCCGGGGAGCACACGCAGTCCGCGATCACCGCCTTCGCCACCAGCGGCGACCGCGCGGACGGATACCAGCGCGCTCACCACGAGGCACAGGACGACAGCTGGGGCGCACCCCGCGACTGGTACACGAACGACGACCGCCAGGACCACTACGTGGAAGAGCGCTGGAACGGTAGCCACGTGTACGTCCGGGACGGGTACCGCTGGGACGAGGCGACGACGTGGCACCGCGTCAGCGCCGAGCGCTGGCACCTGGACCAGGTCGCGTGGTACGTGGACCAGCACTGATGCGGCCGCAGGCCAGCACGGTCGGTTTGACCGGCCGCAACGACGTGGCTCTGGGTTGTGCCGTTGCGACTCGTCAAACCGACCGCTCGCCGAGCCGACATCGAGCGTGAGCCGGTGAAATCGCCGCCCGGTCGAACGGGAACAACGCGCGGGAGCCGTGTGTGCTGCTCCCGCCTCCGGCGCCACTGGTCGCGCCGGCGGTACCGCCACGCCCCGCGTCTCTACGCGCACGGGGAGTCATCGCAGTGCCAAATGAGCGGGGATGTGGAAGTGAGGGACAGTGGGATCAGTCAGAACCGTGGCACACGAGCTGCCCGTGCGGCTTGTCGTGTCGCACGACCTGTCGGTGCCGATACGTGCAGAACTGGGGTACGAGGCGGATGATCCCTATGCCGTGCGTGCCGTCTTCCACACCCTGGACCAGAGCGGAACGGTCGAGTGGTTCCTCAGTCGCGACATGCTGGCTCAGGCTCTGAGCGAGCACACCGGGCACGGAGACGTGCGCATGTGGCCGACCGGTGACTCGGGACGCGACGTGGTGTACATGGCTCTTGGTTCGCCTGCGGGATCGGCCCTGCTCGAGTTCCCCGCGCAGGGCGTGGAATCCTTCCTGCGCGAGACGCGATCCTTGGTGCCGCCGGGGGCTGAATCCAGCCGGCTTGACCTGGACGCCGAGCTGGCACAGCTGCTGGCGGGAAACTGACGCCTCCAGCTGGATGGTGAGGGCCACCATGGGCCCTGGGGTCCGGATGCCGACCGCGGCACCGGGCCCGCTGCATGTCCCGTTGCCCGGTGTGGCCTGCCGCGGCTCACGCCCGCTCGCCGCACTCGCGGCATTCCTCTTCGGGGCACTCGAGAGTGGTGAGGGTCTGGTCGACCTGCTGGGGGGTCAGCGGGGGCTCAGGCAGCTCGTGGTGGGCGCACTCGGCGCGAAAGGCGTCAAGCAGGAGGTACAGGTGGCGGCGCCAGGCGTTGGGGGCGACGGCACGTGTGGCCTGGATGATCCCGGCCTGGGACCAGATCACGAAAGCGAGGTCGTCCGGGGTGACATCCTCGCGGAGAACGCCCTGCTCCTGGGCGTTGCGGAAGATCTGAGCGATCCGTTCCTTCGTACGCTCAAACATTCCCCTGCCGAGCGCGTGGACGGGCAGGCGGGCCGAGACCAGGTCGTTGAAGGCGCGGTCACAGGCCTGCAGTTCACAGAGCTTTTCCAGGTAGTGGCAGAACCCCTCCCAGGCGTCGTCCATGGCTGCGGCCTCTTCAGCTGCGGCGAGCAGATCCGTGAACTTCGCGGTGAAGAGTTCTTCGACCAGGTCGAGCCTGCGGGGGAAGTGCCGGTAGACCGTCCCGATCGCGACGCCTGCGTCGCGGGCAACACCCTCCAAGGAAGCTTCCAGCCCCTGTTCGGCGAAGGCCTTGCGGGCGGCGGCCACGATCGCGTCCCTGTTGCGCTGCGCGTCGCGGCGCAGCGGTTTGGCCGACGCCTGGGGCGCGGGCAGGACGTGCTGGTCACTCATGCATCCAGGCTAACATGAGGGGCCCCTCGAATTAGGTTGTGATCCTGCTCATGGTGCGGATGGAACGTGGTCCAGATGCACGCACGCAGGGCGCGCCGAAATCAGACTCCTTCACACAGCAGGACCCGCAGGAAACGAGCCCTGCCGCAAAGTCTGACGCGCGACACACACGGAGGTCGCCGCGGTCACCCGGGCATCGAACGCCTGAACAGCAGAAAGTGACCAGCAGGGCCCGCACCGGCCGGGAGAGCGCCCTGGTCACCGCTGCTGCTTCGTGCGGCCGGCTGAAGCCTGCTGAGTGTCCGCGCCGGAGCTGACGTGCCGCAGGGTCTGCTGGGGGCCGTGCCAGTCCAGGCACATCACGGTGGCATCGTCTGCGAGCCGGCCCCCGGCGGCATCCCGGACCGCGGACGTCAGTGTCAGCGCCGTTTCCCGCGGGTGCAGATCCCGGGTGTGCTCCAGCAGGGCGAGCAGGTCGACCTTCTCCCCATGCCGTTCGAGCATGCCATCGGTCACCATGAGCAGACGGTCACCCGGGCGCAGGTCGATGTCCTGGACACGGTAGGGGTGGGGCACGGAGACGGGCAGCCCGAAGGGATGGTCCACCTCGCAGGTGATCGCTTCCGCAGCCCCCTCGCGCAGGCGCAGTGGCCAGGGGTGGCCGGCGTTGACGAGCTGGGCGCGGCCGGTGTGGAGGTTGATGCGGAGTAGTTGCCCGGTGGCGTGACCGTGGCCGTGGTCGGCCAGGGCCTGGTCGGCCCGGTGGGCCTGCTCGGCCAGGCCGGTTCCCGCGCGACGGGCGCCGCGCAGGGCGCTCACCAGCACCGTGGCGGCCAGGGCGGAATCGATGTCGTGGCCCATGGGGTCGGTCACCGAGACGTGCAGGGTGTCGCGGTCCAGCGAGTAGTCGAAGGTGTCGCCGCTGAGGTCTTCGGAGGGCTCCAGGTGCCCGCACAAAGTGAATTGCGCAGCCTCGCAGGACAGTGACGGGGGCAGCAGCTGGTACTGGATTTCAGCAGCCAACGTGGGGGGCCTGGAGCGTTTGCCCCAGGTGTAGAGGTCCGTGAAGCGTCCGTTGGCGATCACGACGTAGGCCAGGATGTGGGCTGCTTCCCCGACCTCGTCGAGGACGTCGTCGCCGGGGTCGGCGGGCAGGAGCAGTTCCAGCAGTCCGATGGCGTCCCCCCGGTTGGTGACCGGCACGATCACCCGCTGTCCCTGGCCGGTCGCCTCCTGGTACGGCCGCTGGGTACGGATCACCCGCTCGTAGACGCTGCCGAACATGGGAATCCGCTCGGCTGCCTGCTCACCCCCCACACCGACGGCAGTGGCCAGCCGCGCCACCGCATTGCCCGTCAGGTCCACGATGAGGAATGACACCTTCGTGGCCCCGAAACGCCGCCGCAGGTCCTCTGCGACCACCGCGACGGCGTCCACCGGCGCCGCCCTCTCCGCTGCGGTCAGCAGCCGGGGAAGTCCACTCTGCCTACCGCTCACGAGCACGGCCCCTTCCACCAGCCCCTTCTACAGCTTGGGAACCGTCACCCCAGGCGTCAATCCGTGCGTGATCACGGCCGGTGGTCAAGCTGTGCGTACACGGAGATGAATCGGCCTCGGCGCCGGCCTGGGGGCGCCGCCGTCCGGTCGCGCGACCCGGCGAGGCGCTGCCGTATCCGCCCCCACCCCCCACCACACTCGCAGGCGGGGGCGGACCGTCATCCGGCTCCACGCCGAGATGTCGGCCCACTTTGGCGCGTTCGATGCCCTCCAGATCGACGGGCAGGAGCTGTCGAGGGGCAGGAGCTGTTGCGGGCGCCGTGCCGTGAAGCCGTGCCCGCTCGGAGGCGCCGTTCGCCGAGCGCGACCTGACCGACCCGTGGACCATCTGACCCGAGACGACCGACGTCGCCCTCGCCAAGGAGCGGTTCACCGCCTGGACCGAGGCGCCGGGCATTGAGGGGCTGATCATCCGTGGGAGCCGGCAGCGGCACTTGCCCGTCGCCCGGGCGCTCATCAAGATCCGGGCACCCTCGGCGCGATCACCGGCGCCCCGCGCCGCCCCCCAGAACCTCCTGCCGGGCCGGTACGACCGGGAGGGGGCCTTTCGGGCCGTGGCGCGCAGCTCGCAGTCGCATCCCGACCACGTCCGGTACATCGCCAGACCAGCGCACCCCGGCCGCATCGGGACACCACTGAGAGAGCACACGGTCAACGACGCCATTCACCACGCCATCGGGATCACGAACCCCGCTAAAAGCTCATCCGTCGGGGCGTCCACACCTCCGTGAAGGCCCTCGAGGTCGACATCGCCGCGTGGATCGACACCTGGAACGACAACCCGCGGCCCTTCACCTGGACGAAGACCGCCGGCGAGATCCTCAACTCCCTCGCCGACTACCTCACCAAGGTCGGGACCGGCAACCAGAAAACAGAGAAGAATTAATCTTCTGGATTTCTGGCGCATCACACCGGCTGGCTGGTCCGGTATGCGGATGACTTCCTCTCATCCGCCGGCGGCGTCCTCGGCCTCCCAGCGCAGCAGGTCGCCCGGCTGGCACTCGAGCACCTCGCAGAGCGCGGCGAGCGTCGCGAAGCGTACCGCCTTGGCGCGGCCGTTCTTGAGTACCGCCAGGTTGGCGGGCGTGATCCCTACGCGGTCCGCGAGCTCGCCCACGGACATCTTCCGCCTGGCCAGCATCACGTCGATGTCGACGGCGATCGGCATCAGATCACCTCGTCCAACTCGGCCTGCATCTGCGCCGCTTCGACGTCGCGCGCGACGGCCTGGGCGAGCAGCATCCGCAGCACGAGCACGATAAGGGCGACCCCCAGGATGGCCACGCCGACCCCGCCCATGATGACGGTGACGCCCGGGTCGTCCCGCTGGCCCGGCGCATTGATGGCCGTGACCGCGAACCACACGAGGGCAGCCGCCACGATCGCGCCGATCACGCCGTCCACGTACCGGAAGGCGGCGTGGGAGAACACGGTTCCGCGTCGCACCATCGCCACCAGCCGCCATACACAGACCAGGGCGACCTGGGCCGACACCATCCCCAGGATCGTGATCACGCGCAGCGGGGTCAGCGGGAGCGACCCGTCCTCCGGATCGGTGGCCAACGCCCACACCATCAACGCCTGTACGAACACGGTGCCGGCGAGCACCACCACGAGCACGGCGCGCAGCGCACGCACTGTCAGCTTTCCCATGACCCACCCCTCCATCGAGTTGCGATGGGAATCTATCGACTTTCGATAGGTGAGGCTAGGTGTGGTGCCAGCGCGGCCACGGTGCCCTTCCGCTCCACGGTCCATACCACGATCGCTGGCAAGGACTCGTCCTTCGCGAACGTCGTCTGCTCCCGCAGCACCCGCGTCGACTCCGCGTCGCGCGGCAGGAATGCCGCCCGTCCGTCGGTCGCGACCTCACCGAGCCGCGGCCCGCATACGGGACGAGGGCGCCGCCGACACCGAGCCGGACGAGCAGCAGGACCAGGGGGACGAGCCAGCGGGTACGGCGGGTGGCGGACATCGCTCTCCTTGACGAGGACCGGGCGGGACGGACGGTGGTGTGCCGGGCCCGGCCGCGCGGGGGGACAGACGAGAAATCACTCGGCAGGTCTACGGCTGCCCGGCGCCGGACACGTCCGTCTCCGTGCCGGACCGCGTCCTTCCGGAGGCTGCCCTTCAGGCGGGCGCGGACGTCACCCGATCGCCGCGCGCACGGGGCGCATCCGGTGAGGCGGCCAGCACGGTAGAGACAGTCGGGAGCGTGATCTGGCGCACCGGACGAGCTAGGACAGGGGCGGTTTCCGTGGCGCAGGAGACAAGCAGGGGCACGAGCCCGGACGGGGCGACGCCAGACGGGACACCGACCTGTCTCGTCACCGGTGCCAGTGGCTATATCGGCGGCCGGCTGGTGCCGGAGTTGCTGGACTCTGGTCACCGGGTGCGCTGTCTGGTCCGTACGCCGCGCAAGCTGCGCGACCACCCCTGGGCGGACCGGGTGGAGATCGTCCAGGGTGACGTCACCGACGCCGAATCCGTGGCGCGGGCCATGGCGGACGTAGACGTGGCCTACTACCTGGTGCACGCCCTCGGCACCGGCCGCGGCTTCGAGCGGACCGACCGGGAGGCGGCCCGGGTCTTCGGTGATGAGGCCCGCCGGGCCGGCGTGCGCCGCTTGGTCTATCTCGGCGGCCTGACTCCGGCCGGGGTCCCTGAGCGGGAACTGTCTCCGCATCTGCGTTCCCGCGCCGAGGTCGGCCGCATTCTGCTCGGCTCCGGCGTGCCGACCGCCGTCCTGCGGGCCGCGGTCATCATCGGCTCCGGCTCCGCGAGCTTCGAGATGCTGCGCTACCTCACCGAGCGACTGCCGGTGATGGTCACCCCGCGCTGGGTGCACACCCGGATCCAGCCCATCGCCGTACGCGACGTGCTGCGCCTGCTGGTGGGCTGCTCGCGGCTGCCCTCCGACGTCAGCCGCACCTTCGACATCGGCGGTCCGGAGGTGCTCACCTACCTGGACATGATGCAGCGGTACGCGGCCGTCGCCGGCCTGCCCCGGAGGCTGGTCGTGCCGGTGCCGGTGCTCACGCCCGGCCTGTCCAGCCACTGGGTCGGCCTGGTGACCCCGGTGCCGGCCTCGATCGCGCGCCCGCTCACGGAGTCGCTGCGGCACGAGGTCGTCTGCCACGAGAACGACATCGAAAGGTACGTGCCCAGCCCGCCCGGCCACCCTCTCGACTTCGACCGGGCCGTCGACCTGGCGCTCCAGCGGATCCGCGAAGCCCAGGTCGCCACACGCTGGTCCTCCGCCTCCGTGCCGGGCGCCCCCAGCGACCCGCTGCCCACCGACCCGCACTGGGCGGGCGGCAGCCTCTACACGGACGTGCGCGAGCGCGACGCGGACGTGCAGCCCGCAGCGCTGTGGCAGGTGATCGAGGGCATCGGCGGGGAGAACGGCTGGTACTCCTTCCCGCTGGCCTGGGCGGTGCGCGGCTGGCTCGACCGGCTCGTCGGCGGCGTCGGCCTGCGCCGGGGCCGACGGGACGCGCGGCGGCTGCGGGTGGGCGACTCGCTGGACTTCTGGCGGGTGGAGGAGATCGAGCGCGGGCGGCTGCTGCGGCTGCGCGCCGAGATGCGGCTGCCCGGCCTGGCCTGGCTGGAGATGCGCGTGGACGGCGACGGAGGCGGCCCGGTCCGGTACCGGCAGCGGGCGCTTTTCCACCCTCGCGGCCTGCTCGGCCACCTGTACTGGTGGAGCGTCTCGCCGTTCCACGCGGTCGTCTTCGGCGGCATGGCCCGCAACATCGTGCGCGCCGCCGCGCGTGCCCAGCGCGACCACCGCCACACCGCCGGGCCAGCCACGACCGGCCGCACCGCATCCGGACCCGCTCCGCCGCCGGAAGACAGTGACGTCCGCACCGGCCGCCGCCGACCACCGGAAAGAAGCTGACTGCCATGCACGTCTCGGTCGTCCTGTTCACCTCCGACCTGCGCCTGCACGACCAGCCGCTGCGCGCCGCGCTGGAGGCCGCCGACGCGCTCGTCCCGCTGTTCGTGCGCCACCGCGCCGTCGAAGCGGCCGGGTTCGCCCCCCGAACCGCACCGCCTTCCTCGCCGACTGCCTGACCGACCTCACCGGCTCGCTGCGCGAGCGCGGCGGACGGCTCGTGGTGCGCTCCGGCGACCTGGTGCGTGAGGTGTGCCGCGTGGTGACCGAGGCGGACGCCGACGAGGTGCACATGGCGGCGGCGCACAGCGCCTTCGCCGGCCGCCGGGAGGAGCGGCTGCGGCGGGCGGTGGAGGCCGACGGGCGCCGGCTGTTCGTGCACGACGCGGTGACCGTGGCCGTGCCGCCCGGCGAGGTTACTCCCTCCTCCTCCGGCCATTTCGCCGTCTTCACGCCGTACTACCGGCAGTGGTTGCTGGCTCGCCTGCGCGCGGCCGTGGCCGCCCCGCGCCGGGTACGGGTGCCGGATGAGGCGAAGGGCGAACCGCTGCGGGCGCGTGGTGACGTCAGCGGCGTCTCGCCCGCCCTGCCGCCCGGGGACGAGAAGGAGGGCCGCAAGCGGGTGACCGCCTACTGCAGGGGCGGACTGGGCGCCTACGACGACATGCGTGACGGCCTGGCCGCCGACGCCACCTCCCGGCTCTCCGCGCACCGGCACTTCGGCACCCTGTCCCCGGTGGCACTGGTCCACCGGGCCCGCCGCCACGGCGGCCCGGGCGCCGAGACCGTCGTGCGGCAGCTCGCGTGGCGCGACTTCCACGGCCAGGTCCTCGCCGCGTGCCAACGACGCCGCCCGCGCCTACTACCGCACGAAGCACGACCGCTGGCGCACCGAGCGCACCGCGCAGGCCGACATCGAGGCGTGGCAGGAGGGCCGTACCGGCTCCCTCCGATCTTACGAATGACCAGAGCAACCACCTTTGAAAGGTAGGACGTGCCATGAGACTTCACGACGAACTGCTGGTGGAACACCACCTGGCCACCGTCTACCGCTACGGCGCCGGACTGTGGGGCGTCGTCCTGCTCGCCTTCGGCGCACTGGGCTTCGCCGACCGGCTCAGCCCGTTCGACACCGACGGCACCCACATCGCGGGCATGCCCACCAACGGGCTGCTCAGCCTGATCTCCGTGCTGTTCGGGCTGCTCCTGCTGACCGGCACGGCGGTCGGCGAAAACGTCTCCTCGGTACTGAACATCGTTGGCGGAGCGCTGTTCGGGCTCAGCGCGTTCGTGCACACCTTCATCCTCGACCGGCCCGCCAACATCCTCGACTTCGGCATGACGAACCTTCTTCGGCTACGCCATGGGGGTGCTCGTCTCGGCCCTCGGCATGTACGGCCGCGTGTCGACAAAGCTGCCGCACGACAACCCCTACTGGCGCCGCCGTCACCCGCGTGAGGCGGCCCGGGAGTCGCTGGCCGCCTGTCGACGACCGCACGCGCGGGCGGCCCTCGCCCCGGCGACCCGGCAGACGTCCGGGCGTCGGCAGCCCGACAGGTCTCCGGTGCGCCGGCGACGCGGCCAGGGCGGTGACGTGGCCCGCGTCGGAAGGGAGACAGTGACCGCCCGCTTCCCGGTGACCGGGGTGGCCAGAGCCTTGGCGGACGCGTACGAGGACGTGGTCCGGGTACCCGAAGAGTTCCGCGCGTGATCGTGGCAAGAGGTCCACGACGGCGGAGGAACGTGTGCGGGCGCCGCGCTCCGGCCGCTCTGGACCGCCGAAAGCGAGGAATGTCCATGCACTCCACCGCCGCTGCGGACTCGCCGCTGCGAGGCCGTGTCGCCGTCGTCACCGGAGCCGCCCGAGGGATCGGGTTGGCGGTGGCGCGGCGCCTGTCCGAGGCCGGGATGCACGTCGCCATGCTCGGCCGCGAGGCGCAGACCTTGCACGACGCCGCGTCCGCGCTCACCACTCCCAGCCTGTGCGTCGAGGCGGACGTCACCGACACCGAGGCACTCGACGGGGCCGCACGGCAGGTGGCCGACCGGCTCGGCGACGCGTCGGTGGTCGTGGCCAACGCGGGCGTCGCGGCAGGCGGCCCCTTCCGCCTGACCGACCCCGGCCTGTGGCGGCGCGTCGTCGACGTCAACCTGACCGGCTCCGCCAACACCGCCCGCGCCTTCCTGCCCCAGCTCACCCGTACGCGCGGCTACTTCCTTCAGATCGCCTCCACGGCCGCCTTCGGCTCGGCTCCCATGATGAGCGCCTATTGCGCGTCGAAGGCGGGGGCGGAATCCTTCGCCCAGGCCCTGCGCGGCGAGGTCCAACCTGACGGGATCGCCGTCGGCATCGCCTACCTCCATTGGACCGGCACCGACATGATCACCGGCCTGGACGACCACCCGGTGCTGCGTGCCCTGCGCGCCCATCAGCCGCGTTTTGCCCGCCGTGTGCACACGCCCGAGCAGGTGGCCGACTGGCTCGCAGCCGGTGTCGAACGCCGAGCCGCCCAGATCTACGCCCCGCCCTGGCTGCGCTGGTGCCAGCCGCTCCGGCCGCTGTTCCCCGCCCTCGTCACCCGAGTCGCCCGCCACGAGCTGCGCCGCACGTCCGCCGGCGAACTCGCGTCCGGTACCGGGGTCATGGGTGCGGGCGGACGCGCCGACTGGGAGGCGAGCCGCCATTGATCGCATCGTCGGCGCGGGTGCCTGAACACGGGTGCGAAGGATTGTGGGTCGTCACCGCGACGGGGCGCGTCAGTCGAGCTTGCCCCGCCCTGTCAGCGCGTCGCGCAAACGGTCGACCAGCCGACGCCAGGTGCCTGACGAGGCAGGGGCGCAAAGGTGGCTGCTCTGTCACTCGCTCAGGGCGGTCACTCGCGGGTGGGTGCGAGCATGCTCCAGCCGCCCTCCAGCAACTCGAAGGCGCGGGTGGCGGCTTGGCGGGGGTCGTCGTGCTCTTGGGCGGCTCGGGGTGCTTCGAGGGCGAAGTGGGCGAGAGCGGTGCACGCGGGGTCATCTGCGGGAAGTCCGCTCTCTTCGGCGATGGCTCGGGCCAGGGCGGCCGTGTGGCGCAGCCACATGTTCTGGAGGTAGTCGCGCAGGGCGGGGGTGTTGTTCACCAGGCGGAGGAAGGCGGCGAAGCGGGGATCGCCGTCCGCGGCGGTGACGCGGGAGCGCAGTGCGTGCTCGCGCAGCGCTCCGGGGATGGACTGGCCCTCCGGCCGCTCTCGGAACACCGGCTACGCCAGCTATCGCAGCCGGGTGTGGGGCCGGTGGCCGTCGGCAGGGCCGACGGAGTTGTTCGGCTCGGCCGAGCGGTACCGGCGGAGGGCGGCGGACAGGGTGGCCACCGGTGTGATCCAGGACGAGGCGATGGCGGCTGCTGGCGTTGGGGTGGGTGTGATCACGCTGCAATAGGCTGCCTCGTTTGCCCCGGCTCGAGTCGGCCTCGGCGGCCTGGACGGTCGGGTGGATGTTACGTGCGATCCAGTCCAGGGCCAGGTCTGCGGCTGTCCGGACGTGCATCCGTCCGTCTCATGTCCGTCTCATGTCCGTCTCATGACGGTGTCCCGCAACTGCTGTCGTCCTCTTCGAGGGGCTGTGGTGGTTGGGGGGAGTCCGAGGGTGCAGCCGTGGCGCCCAGAGCGGTGACGGCTGCGGCCACCTGCTGCTGATCTGCCTCGGCAAGCGGCTGGCCCTGGGCGGTGGTGAGCAGTTTCTCGGCGACGTGGAGGAGTTTGGTGTTGGTGTTCTGGGAGACGGCGACCAGCACGCTCCAGGCGTCGTGGGCGGTGAGGCTGAACGTGGCCATCAGGATCCCCGTGGCCTGATCGATAACGGGGCGTGTCTGCATCGCCCGGCGCAGCTGGACGACTTCCGTGCGCAGGTTCTCGTCGCCGTTCAGGGCATCCTCCTGAGATGCTGAGCTTGCTTCGGGCGCGCCGTCTGACAGGCCTGAGGAACAGTGCTGGAGCGTGAACAGGGGCCACGTGCCGGTCACGCTCAGCAGACGCTGCACCAGGGGGCTGGCCGTGCGGATGGTCAGTGTCTTGCCGGACTGAAGGGCGCGGTGCCGGGCGGTAAGAAAACTGTTCAGGCCGCAGCAGTCGCAGAAGACCGTGCTGCTGAGATCGAGGTCGACGCCGTGCCTGGCCTGGCCGAGCGCTTGCTGCAGTGCGGCCTGGACTGTTTGTTCCGCGGTGATGTCGATATTGCCGCGGATCGTGATGAGTACGCGCCCGTCACGGGCCGAAGTGTCGATCCGGAGATCCTGCGGTGCTGC
Source organism: Streptomyces sp. NPDC086549 (assembly GCF_044746205.1). NCBI lineage: Bacteria > Bacillati > Actinomycetota > Actinomycetes > Kitasatosporales > Streptomycetaceae > Streptomyces > Streptomyces sp. NPDC086549. Next base: position 151,161 of record NZ_JBIVBS010000014.1, read on the forward strand.
TCCCGCTGCCGCAGGGTGACCGACCGGTGGTCTGCTCATGATCTTGACCTCCCGGGCTTGTTGCCGGGGAAGCTTCAGCTCCCGTATGGCCGCCCTCTTCGGTGGCGTCCTTTTCCTTCCAAAGCAAGGCTGTGCCCGCCAGCATGGCCTGTCAAGAAAAACGGGAAATTTGTTTCAGCCTTTTGGATGCGTGAATGGTTGGGCCTACGCTGGAGGGATGGCAGAAGCAGTCGAGCCGCACATGGGATGGACGTTCCTGACCAATCACGCCCGGGTGCTCGCCGCGATCGCGAGCAATCAACGCAGCCGGGTCCGTGATATTGCCGCGCACTGCCGGCTGACCGAACGCGCGGTCCAGAAGATCATTTCCGACCTGGAGGCGGACGGTTACCTCACCCACGAGCGTGAAGGCCGGTCCAATGCCTACCAGATCCAGCCGGGGACCATCCTGCGCCACCCCGCCGAGGCGGACCTGACCGTGGCGGACCTGCTTTCCCTTCTGCTCCAGCACGACACGGAGCGCGCCGATCGGGCCGAGGAAACGAGCTGATCGGTTGCATGTGGTGGTCGTCCCGTTGCTGAAGCCACGACAGTGACTCGCCGCTGCTGATGCGCTGCTGCATGAGCCACTGGCGCCCGACGTCGAGGCACTCGTGGAGGAACGGCTTCTCTTCGATCGGTTGGTGTGGTGGGCGAGCGGCGAGCCGGTCGGCAACGACGAGGTATGCCTCCAGGTACGACGCCAGCACCCGGTGGGCGAGGTGCGGGCGGGCCCGTTCCAGCAACGTGGCGGCGTCCCTGGGTGACCGCAACCGATCGGTCCACGACTCGTCGATGAGAGCGAGTTCCGCTCGGATCTCCTCACGGAAGCACCGCTTGTCGCTGAAGAAGAACTCGAACTTCAGCAACTCCCTCAGACGCAGTGCCTCTTGCCAGCCGTCCGCCACCGGATCCCGGTAGTGCTCCTCGGCCGCGGCCTGACGCACCAGTTCCGCCGCGGCCCGGTTGACCAGGAAGTGGATGATGTTGTTGCGGTAGAACGCGGCGACCAGATCCTGGTCCTCGGCGACCCGGTACACCGGTTCCGGACCCCTGTCGTAGCAGGTGACCACCCCGACGGGTTTCCGACCTCGGCGTCGATCTCGGCGTGGGTCTCGGCGTGCGTCTCGGCGTGGGTCTTGGCGTGGGTCTCGGAGATGCGGCAGGGGGCGTACGCAAGGGGGGCGCTCTGTGCCGGGTCGTCGACCCGCAGACCTCGCCGCTGCGCGAGAACTTCGCCGAGGTCTACGCCAAGCTCCGCGCCCCCAAGGGCATGACCGCCGAGCTGGCACACGACGTGGTGGTGGAGGGCTCGTACTTCGGCACGATGATGGTGCACGAGGGCCTGGCCGACTGCATGGTCTCGGGCGCGGCGCACTCCACGGCGGCGACCATCCGGCCCGCGTTCGAGGTGATCAAGACCGCGCAGGGCGTCTCGATCGTCTCCTCGGTCTTCTCCATGTGCCTGCCCGACCAGGTTCTGGTGTACGGGGACTGCGCGGTCAACCCCGATCCGGACGCGGAGCAGCTGGCCGACATCGCCGTTCAGTCGGCGCAGACCGCCGCGCAGTTCCACGTCGAGCCGCGGGTGGCGATGCTGACGTACTCCACCGGTGCCTCGGGGCGGGGCGTGGATGTCGACAAGGTGCGCGACGCGACCGAGATCGTCCGTGAACGCCGCCCCGACCTGCTGGTGGAGGGACCGATCCAGTACGACGCGGCGGTGGACGCCGTGGTCGCGGCGGCGAAGTTGCCCGGATCGAAGGTCGCGGGCCGTGCCACTGTGCTGATCTTCCCCGACCTCAACACCGGCAAGCCGTCCAGCGCTCGGCCGGCGCGATCGCCGTCGGACCGGTGCTGCAGGGGTTGCGCAAACCGGTCAACGACCTGTCACGCGGTGCCCTTGTCCAGGACATCGTCAACACCGTCGCCATCACTGCGATCCAGGCGCACGGCGAAACCCGCGCCTCGACTGGGTAGCCTGCAGAGTTCTTGTCCGCGGGCAAAGCAAGCCGCACCAGGCCCCGTTGCGAAGTGTTCGATGCTTCGGACCTCGGACGCAGCCATTGACGATACGGGGACGAGGGCCTCGATCTTACGGCCGCGTTCCTCGTTGTGTGTTCGTAGCTGATAGTGATGCCCAGGGCGTCGTAGAGCGGGCCTTTCTTTCTTCCGGGGACGGCGGGGTGCGCGTCGAGCTTCTTCTGCGCCGCGTCCTTGTCTCGCTGGGCCTTGTTGATCCACTGGGTGACGACGGCGGGGGCGGCTCCGGCGTCGAGGGCTGCTTGGCAGCGGGCGAGCCGCCGCTCGCATTCCTTGATCGCCTGGCCTGCTTGAGTCTGCTCGGGGGTCTGGGGCTCTGCGGTGCTTCGCGGCGCTCGCATGGGTGAGCGCTTCGATGGTGGGGGAGAGCCGGTCCGAGGCGAAGGCCCGGGCGATCCACCGGTCCAGGACCTGGCACACGATGTCTTCCCGCAGGTAGACGGTGCGCGGGTGCGGCAGGTCGGGATAGAGGGCGGCTTCCTCCTCCTTGAACTCGCAGCGGTAGTAGACGCGGTGGTGGCCGGCTGCATCTTGGGCCCGCACAGGCTGCACCGGACCCGACCGCGCAGAGCGTAGGGGCGCCCGCCCCGCTTCCCGGCGCGCTCCTGCCGCGCCTGGTTGCGGGCGCGCTGTGTGCGCGCGATGCGGGCGGCATCGAAGAGAGTGGGGCTGATGATCGCTTCGTGGGCGGGTTCGTTGGAGTGGATCCACTCCTCGGCGGGGTTGTGGGCCATGTGGGTGCGGTGGCCGAGGGTGACGTCGTCGACATCGAGGAGGCGTTCTTCCTTGCGCTGCTTGTTCCAGACCTCGTAGTCGGTGTAGCGGGGGTTGAGGAGGATGGCGCGCACGGCGCCCTGCTGCCATGGGAGGCCGGCGGGACGGACCGGCGGTCAGCTCGCCGATCCGGCATCACGGTGCCGCCCCACCCGGCGGGTGAAGTCCGCGACGCGCTGCCTATGCCGGACATCGCCCAGGTCAGGTCGCGGGCAGGGCCGGCAGCGGCCGGGTGGCGATCTCCTGTGCTTCGGTGCGTGTCAGGCCGAACATGCACAGTAGGCGGGCGGCCAGTTGATCGGTGACCCGCTCGGCATCGAGGTCGGGACGGGTTTCCAGGAGGTGCAGCACGCCGAGCAGGGCGCCGCCGGACATGGCGACGGCGGTATGGGGGTCATCGATGTCCAGCCGCCCGCTGTCGGCGGCGGCCTGCAGGTCCCGCATCGCCTGCGGAGCCAATCCGCTCTCGGAGGTCAGGTACGGCATGCCGGTGCGCGCGAGGATCCTGGCTATCTGCGGGTGGGTGCGCTGCAGTCGGCCGGTCAGGCGGACGCTGGCGGCGAAGACCTCCGCCGGGTCCTTCAGATCTCCTACGACGGAGTCCAGGAGTGCGCTGTGTTCCTCCAGGGTGAGGGCGACCGCGGCGTCGAACAGCTCGTCCTTGCTGGTGAAGTGGTTGTAGAACGAGCCGAAGCCGACGTCCGCCGCCTCGGTGATCTCCTGGATGCTCACGTCGGCCCGCCCCTGCTCGGCAAGAAGCCTCTGCGCGGCAGCGACCAGCGCGGCCCGGGTGCGTGCCTTGCGCCGATCCAGGCGGTTGGGGGCCTGGCTGCCCCTGCGCTGTCCGTCTGTGGTCATCCCCACACCTTACCCATGGATCAATGATGGTTACTCATCAGTGATGGAACTACCCCTTGACGTGTTCAGTTATCTGGACTGATGCTGCCATCACTAGTGACCGGACGTTGCTCGCGTGAGCAGTTCGGTCGACTCTGTCCATGCTTCAGGAGAGCCGATGAGTATCCAGGTCGTCCGCACCGCAGAGGGCTGGTGGGTGGAGGCCAGCGCAGGACGGCTGCACCGCGTCGACACCGATGCGGACACCACCGCCGGCCTGCTCGCCGACCGCTTTGCCGTGCAGGAGGCGGCCGCCCGCGCCGCGGCCGACCCGGACGCCGGGCTTTCCGCTGGTGAAGGGGAGCTGCTGTCGCCCGTCACCACCCCCTGCCGGGTGGTGGCGCAGATGGTCAACTACCGCTCCCACGCGGTGGACTCCGGATTCGACCCGGACACCGTCCCGCCCGCGTTCTTCCGCAAGGCCTCCGGGTCCGTCAGCGGCCCCTACCAGGACATCATGCGTCCACAGCACGTGCGCTTCCTGGACTACGAGGTCGAACTCGGCCTCGTAATGGGCGCGGACCTGCCCATCGGCACCGAGGTCACCGACGCCACCCTGCCGGAGTACGTCGCCGCGCTGGTCGTCGCCGATGACGTCAGCGCCCGCGACCTGCAGCTGCCCAAGACCCAGTTCTACGAGTCCAAGTCGTACCCCACCTTCACCCCGCTCGGCCCCCGCCTGCTTTTGGTCGACGCCGACGACCTGGGCCGCCTGCCGGACCTGCGGCTCACGTTGAAGGTCAACGGGGCCACGCGACAGGACCGCACCACCACGGACATGATCGTCCGGCCCGCGCGCGCACTCAGCCTGCTGGCCCGCTTCCAGACCCTGAAGCCCGGTGACGTCCTGCTCACCGGAACGCCCGGCGGCACCGCCCTCAAGTCCCCGGGCAAGCTCCTGGCCACGCTGGCCGCCCTGCTGCCCCCGCACAAGCGCTGGCAGAAGTTCTTCGCCCGCCAGGAGAGCAATCCCGACTGCCTGAAGGACGGAGACGTCGTCACGGCCCGCATCGCGACCGATGACGGCGTCCTCGATCTCGGCGAGCAGCGCACGGTGGTGCGCGCCCGCTGACGACTCCCGGGACCCCCGCCCGGGACCGGCCGGCCCGGTTCCCCGTACCGGGCCGGCCACCTGACCCCATCCCTCACCCTGCAAAGGCGCACTGGTGACACGCACACCCACCGACCTGCTGTGGCCCGCCCACGACAATCCCGCGGACCTGCCCGCCATCGAGGCCGTCCCGCTCCCTGAGCGCGGTCTGCCCGCCACCACCTACGACGCCCTGCTCCGCGCTGCCCGCCTGTGGCCCGACCGCCCGGCCCTGGCCGTGCTGCCCGATGCCGCGAGCTTCCTGCGCCCCGCCACCGCGACCTTCGCTCAGCTACGCGACCAGGTGCATCGCACGGCGAACCTGCTGCGCTCCCTCGGCGTCACCCGCCGTGCCGCCGTGGGCCTGCTCGCACCGAACACCGCGGAGCTGCCCGCCGCCGTGCTGGCCGCACAGGCCGCGGGCATCGCCGCCCCGGTGAACCCTGGCCTGGCGGCCGAGCACGTCGAGCATCTGCTGCGGCGCGGCGGCGCGAGGGTGCTCATTGCCGCCGGTCCGCAGCTGGATGCGCAGGTGTGGGCCACGGCCCGACAGGTGGCCGCCTCTCTGGGCCTGGACGCGCTGCTGGCCCTGGCCCCTACCGCGGCCGACGGCCCCGCCCCCGCCCTGGAACCGGTCGAGGACGTGTGCGTGGGTTACCTCGCGGAGCTGGCCGCGTCCCATCCCGGCGACCGGCTGGTGGACATCGAGCCTGCGGCCGCCGCGGACCTGGCTGCCTACTTCCACACCGGCGGCACCACCGGCACGCCCAAACTCGCCGCGCACACGCACGCCAACGAGGTCGTCGACGCCTGGATGGTGGCCGCGAGCATCCCCCTGGACAAGGACTCGGTGATGTTCGCCGGGCTGCCGTTGTTCCACGTCAACGCCCTGATCGTCACCCTGCTCGGCCCGCTGCTGCGCGGCCAGCAGGTGGTGTGGGCCGGGCCACTGGGCTACCGCGATCCCGACCTGTTCGGAGTGTTCTGGAAGCTGGTGGAGCACTACCGCATCGCCGCGATGTCGGCGGTGCCCACCGTGTACTCCGTCCTCGCCCGCGTCCCCGTCGACGCGGACATCTCGAGCATGCGGTTCGCCGCCGTCGGCGCCTCCCCGCTGCCGCCCGCCGTACGGCAGTCCTTCGAGGAACACACCGCTGTCCCGCTGTGCGAGGGCTACGGGCTGACCGAGGCGACCTGCGCCTCCGCCCTCGGCGTGCCCGGCCAGACCCGGCCCGGCAGCGTCGGCCGGCGCCTGCCCTACCAGCAGGTCAAGACGGTGCGGATCGACCCGGACACCGGCAAGTGGCAGGACCTGCCGCCGGGCGCCACCGGGGTGCTCGCCGTCAGCGGGCCCACGGTCTTCGCGGGCTACGTCGCCGAGCACACTGCCCACGGGCCACGCCTGGAGACCGCCGGGAAGATCCGCGACGGCTGGCTGGACACGGGCGACCTGGCCCGTATCGACGCCGACGGGTTCATCTCCCTCGCCGGCCGTGCCAAGGACCTGATCATTCGCGGGGGCCACAACATCGACCCCGCCGGGATCGAGGACGCCCTCCTCGCCCACCCGGAGGTCACCGCCGCCGCGGCGGTGGGCCGCCCCGACCCGCACGCCGGCGAGGTGCCTGTCGCCTACGTCACCCTCGCCCCCGGCGCCCGCGTGGATCCCGCCGAACTGCTCACCTGGGCCACCGAACGGGCCCCGGAGCGCGCCGCCGCGCCGCGGGAGGTGCTCGTGGTCGACGCCATCCCGCTCACCGCCGTCGGCAAGCCCTACAAGCTCGGCCTGCGACTGGACGCCACCCGCCGTGCGGTCCTGGCCGAACTGGCCTCCCAGGGCGCGGACTGCGACCCGGAACGGATCGTGTGCCGACCGCACGACGGAGGGATCCGCGTCACGGTGCCCGCTCCTGCCGACGAGGCGGTGCGGCGCAAGGTCACCGCAGCCCTCGACCAGTACGGCCTCAACTGGCAGTACGCGCCCGGCACCTGACCTGGGCCGCAGCGATCCGCTTCCGGATGGCAGCAGACCATCCCTTCCGCACAGAGAGAAATCTCCATGAGCACCACTACCACCGTCCTGGCCGTCGTCCTCGCCGCGTTGTTCCTCCTGCTGGGGTCGGCCAAGCTCGCGGCAGTGCCCGCGATGCGGCAGGCCGCGGCCCACGTCGGCATGACCACCACCCACTACCGCCTGCTGGGCACCTTGGAGGTGGCGGCCGCAGCCGGGCTGCTGGCCGGACTGCGGATCACCGCGCTCGGTGCCGCTGCCTCAGTCGGCCTGATCCTGCTCATGGCCGGAGCCGTGGTCGTACACCTGCGCAGCGACGACCCGGCCGCGCGCTGCCTGCCAGCCGCCGTCGTGGGCGCCCTGGCCGCAGTCCATCTCGTCCTGCTGGCTAGCGGCTAGCGGGCCCACGCCCCGTGGCCGACGGCGTCCAACGCGCGGCCGTGACCGCCCAGCCGTCAGCTGGGCACCGGGAGGAGCACCCACCATGAGCCGCATCGACGTCCACCAGCATCTGCTGCCCCCGGCCTACACCCGGTGGTGACGGCGCAGAGGCGGTCACGATGGCCCGGCGGGTCAACGAGTTCGGCGCGGAACTCGTCCAGGACCGCCCCGACCGGTTCGGCTACTTCGCCACCGTGCCGCTGCCCGACCCGGACGCCGCCGTGGCCGCCGCCACGTACGCCCTGGACGAACTGGCCGCCGACGGCGTCGTGCTGCTCGCCAACACCGACGGCGCCTACCTGGGACACCCCGGCCACGACCCGTTCCTGGCCGAACTGGACCGGCGCTGCGCCGTCGTCTTCGTCCATCCCTCGGAACTGCCCGCCCCCCGTCCCCGGACTGCCGCCGTTCGCCGCGGACTTCCTTCTCGACACCACCGGCGCCGCAGCCCATCTGGTCCTGCACGGCGTCCCACGCCGCTACCCCAACCTCAAGATCATACTGTCCCACGCGGGCGGTTTCCTCCCCTATGCCGCCCACCGGATCACCGCCGCCCTGGTCGCCGAGACCGGCCGCGGCTTCGAGGAGATCCTCGAGGACCTGGGCAGCTTCTGGTTCGACACCGCCTTGTCCGGCAGCCCCTCGGCATTGCCCAGCCTGCTGGCCTTCGCCCGCCCCGACCGGGTGCTCTTCGGCACCGACTGGCCCTTCGCACCCGAAGTCGCCGTCGCGCACTTCACCGGCGAGTACGACCGCTACCCCGGCCTCGACCCCGCCGGCCATCACGCCATCGACCGGGACAACGCCCGCGCGCTGTTTGCCCGCCCGGCCTGAGCCGTCCCCTGCCCCCTGGCCCCGAGCCGCGACATCCCACGGAGTACCCATGTACGACATCGACATCCCTGTCCTCATCGTCGGCGGAGGCGGTGCGGGACTGACCGCCTCGATGCTGCTCAGCCGCATCGGCGTCGAGTCCCTGCTGGTCACCGCCTGGCCGCAGACCTCGATCCTGCCCAAGGCCCACGTCCTGAACCAGCGCGCGATGGAGGTCATGCGCGACGCCGGCGTGGCCGACACCATCTACGCCGCCTCCACCCCTGCCGAGCAGATGTCCCACAGCGCCTGGTACGTCGGCCTGGCCGGCGAGGGCGAGGACTACGGCCGCCGCGTCGCCAAGATGGAGGCCTGGGGAGCCGGCGGCCGCTCACCCGAGTGGCTCGCGGCCAGCCCCGAGCGGCAGGCCAACCTGCCCCAGATCCGCCTGGAGCCGGTCCTGCGCGCCGGCGCCGAGGAACTCGCGCCCGGCCGGGTCCGCTTCCACCACGAGCTGACCGAACTCGCCCAGGACGACGAGGGCGTCACTGCCACCGTCACCGACCGCGGCACCGGCGAGACCTACCGGGTGCGGGCCCGTTACCTGCTGGGCTGCGACGGCGGCCGCACCGTCGATCCCGCCGTGGGCATCGTCCAGGAGGGCGTGCGCAACCTCGCCCGGGTGGTCTCCTTCCACATCTCCGCCGACCTGTCCCAGGTGGCGACCGACCCTGACGTGCTGATCCGCTGGCTGTGGCTGCCCGACCTCGGCATCCCGGGCGTGCTCGTGCCCATGGGCCCCGACCACTGGGGCCCGGAGTCCGAGGAGTGGGTCTTCCACATCAACTACGGGTCCGAGGACGGCCGCGCGCTGGACGACGAGTCCGTACTGTCCGACATGCGCACGGCGCTGGGGCTGACCGAGGACCAGGTGACGGTCCACATGATCTCCCGCTGGTCCCTGGAGGGCGTGGTCGCCGACCGCTACCGCGCCGGCCGCATCCTGATCGCCGGCGATGCCGCCCACCGCCACCCGCCCACCGGCGGCCTCGGCCTGACCTCCGCCATGCACGACGTCCAGAACCTCACCTGGAAGATCGCCGCCGTCCTGAACGGCCATGCCGGCGACGCCCTGCTGGACACCTACGAGCCCGAGCGGCGCCCGTCGGACGCCACCAACGTCCAGCGCTCGCTGGAAAACGCCATGAACCACATAGCCATCAACGCCCTCTTCGGCGGCGGGCCGCAGGCCGACACGGAGGAGAACTGGCGGCAGGCCCGCCGCCTGTGGAGCGAGGACCCCGCCGACACCGACTTCCGCCGCACCTTCCTGGCCACCGTGGCCGCCCAGTCCATGGAGTTCAACGAACTGGGCATCGAATTCGGCTACACCTACGACTCCGCCGCCGTCGTCCCCGACGGCACTCCAGCACCCGAGAACCCCGACCCCGTCCGCATCTACCAGCCCGCCGCCCGCCCCGGACACCCGCTGCCCCACGCCTGGCTTGAGGACCCCGACGGCCATCGCGTGGCCCTGGCCCGCCTGGTCCGCCCCGGCCGCTTCCTGCTGATCGCCGGAGAGGACGGCCAGGCCTGGTGCGAAGCCGCCGAGAAGATCGCCACCACCAGCGGGCTGCCGCTCGACGCCATCCGTGTCGGCCACCTCGACGGCGACTACCGCGACCTGCGCTCCACCTGGACCGCCGTGCGCGGGCACACCCCGCAAGGCGCCGTCCTGGTGCGCCCGGACCGCTTCATCGGCTGGCGCACCCAGGGCACGGCCACCGACGCGGTCGCCGACCTGACCACCGCGCTTGACACCTTGCTGGCCCGGTAGGGGAATCCGCCACCGCTGGTGTCACCCGCTCCGCCGGCCGCTGCCACGGTCGGCGGGGCCGCGCCCCATCCTTCCCAACCCGCACTCGCCTCTTGGATCTCGCGACACTGCCGCACCAAAGCAGTCGCGGGAAGCCGCCGAAGGGACACGCCATGAACGACCCGACTCCCGCCCCCGCCGCCGACGCCCACCAGGGCCTGCACAGCGAACAGGGCGCCCTGCGCGGGGAGCACCCCGGCCGCGCGGCCCAGCCCGTCATCAAGGTGGTCGACCTGGCCTGGCTGGAGTTCACCAAGCCCGACCTGGACCGCGCCGAGACCTTCGCCCACGACTTCGGCCTGAACACCGCCGCCCGTACCGATGACGCCATCTATCTGCGCGGCGCCATGGCCGGCACCCACTGCCTGGTGATCCGCCGCGGCCCCTCCTCCCAGTTCATCGGCCCCGCCTTCCAGGCCGCCGACGCCGCCGACCTCGACCGGCTGGCGAGCGCCACCGGCCACAAGGTCCGCACCCTCACCGAGTACGGCGGTGGCAGTGCGGTGGACCTGCTCGACCCCTCCGGCATCCCGGTCCGCGTCGTCCACGGCGTCACCGAGCAGCCCGCACAGCCGCTGCAGCAGCCGCTGGTCCTCAACACCGGCACCACCACCGCGGCCGCCCGCATCAACGCCACCCAGCGCCCGCCCCGCACTCCCTCCCAGGTGCAGCGCCTGGGCCACGTCGTGCTCTCCACCCGGGTCTTCCGGCGCGCCCTGGACTGGTACCTGCAGCACCTGGGCCTGATCGTCAGCGACTTCCTCTACCTGGACGGGCAGCGCGACCGCGGCCCCACCATGGCCTTCATCCGCTGCGACCGCGGCAGCGAGCCCGCCGACCACCACACCCTGGCCATGCACCTGGGCCCCGACACGGGCTATGTCCACTCCGCTTATCAGGTCGCCGACCTGGACACGCTGGCCGCTGGCGGCGAGTACCTGCGCGAGCGCGGATACCGCCACTCCTGGGGCATCGGCCGGCACATCCAGGGCAGCCAGATCTTCGACTACTGGCGTGATCCCGACCGCTTCATGCTGGAGCACTTCGCCGACGGCGACGTCTTCGACCACACGCTGGAACCCGGCTGGGCCGCCATGTCCGCCTCCGGCCTGGCCCAGTGGGGCCCGCCCGCCACCCGCGACTTCCTCGGCGCCACCCCCTCGCCGGGAGCACTCCTGCAGGCGATCTCCGCGCTGCGCGAGGACAACGAAATCGACCGCGCCCGCCTGCTGGGCCTGATGAAAGCCATGAGCAAGTGACCGCCCGCGAGTACGTGCCCGTCGTGGTGATCGGTGCCGGGCCCACCGGGCTGACCGTCGCCACCCTCCTCGCCCGCCACGGCGTGCCCACCCTGGTCCTGGAGCGCCACCGCGCCCCGTACCCACTGCCGCGCGCCGTCCACCTGGACGACGAGGTGCACCGCATCCTCCAGGCCATGGGCATCCATGAGACGTTCAGCGAGATCAGCCGCCCCGCCCGCGGTATGCGGCTGCTGGACGGCTCCCACCGGGTACTGGCCGAATTCCTGCGCGACAACCCCTGCGGTCGGCACGGCTTTCCCCAGGCCAACATGTTCGACCAGCCCGAACTCGAGCAGTTGCTCCGGGACAACCTCACAAACTACCCCCTGGTGACGCTGCGCGGAGGCATCGAGGTCACCGCCGTGACCCCGCCCCCGCACAGCGGCGCTCCGGTGGAGGTCTCCTTCCGGGAAGAGGACACCGGTGGTTCCCACACGCTCCTGGCCGACGCGGTCCTGGGGTGCGACGGCGCCAACAGCCTGGTCCGCGCCTCCATCGGCTCCCGGATGCAGGACCTCGCCACCGCCCAGCAGTGGCTGGTCGTCGATGTCCGCTGCCACCGGCCGCTGCCCGCCTGGGACGGCGTCCACCAGGTATGCGACCCGCAGCGTGCGGCCACCTACATGCGCGTCGGCGAGGACCGCTACCGCTGGGAGTTCCGCCTGCGCGCCGGCGAGCAGCCGGAGGAGCTCACCGACCGCACGCGTCTGCTCGCGCTGATCGCCCCCTGGACGCCGGGCATCTCCGAGGACGAACTGCACGTCCTGCGCACCGCCTCGTACACCTTCCGAGCTCAGGTCGCCGACCTCTGGCGCAAGGGCCGCGTCTTCCTGCTCGGCGACGCAGCCCACCTCACGCCGCCCTTCATCGGGCAAGGGATGGGCGCGGGTATGCGCGACGCCCAGAACCTCGCCTGGAAGCTCGCCCGCGTCATCTCCGGCCGCGCGAACGAGGCCCTGCTGAACAGCTACCAAGCCGAACGCCACCGCCACGCACGGCAGCTGATCCGCACCGCCGTGGGCGTCGGCGCTCTCATGACCGGGGGCGGAACGGGCACCGCACTGGCCCGCAATGCCTTCCTGCCCGCCATCGCCCGCCTGCCGGGCGCCTCCGATCGCGTGCTGTCCGTTGTCAGCCCACCGCTGAGGCCGGGGCCCCTGGTCAGCTCCCGCCGCCGCCTCGGCCACCCGCGCCCCGGGACCCTGTGCCCCCAGCCCCTGGTCTCCGACACGGACGGCACCCCACGCCCGCTGGACGACCTGCTCGGCGAAGACTTCGCGCTCCTGGCCACCGCGCCGCTCAGCCCGGCGCTGTACGCGCTGGTACGAGCGCTGGACGCCCGCGTCATCCAGCTGCAAAACACCCGGCGACCGGAGCCCGGCACAGGCAGACCCGACCCTGGTGCCGATCCGGGCACAAGCGCACTGGTCCACTGGATGGGCGCCGCGGGTGCCGTCCTGATCCGTCCCGACCGGGTCGTCCTCGCCACCGCGGCCCGGCCCCGCCCCGGCAGGACGTGCGGAGACGACCTCGCGGCCGCCGCAACAGCCTGGGCACCCATGCTGTGCAGACGCGGCCGGGCAGCCGGGGGCGCCACAACCGTGGCCACGGAACCATCGTGACAGCGGCTGAATCCGCATCGTGGTTGAGCGCCCGGTGACGGCGGGCGAGACGCCGCGGAGCCGTCCTGACGCGCAGGCCGGGGCCGCCAGATCGCCGGTGGGACGGGCGGGGGCCAGGTGGTCGATCAGCTCCACCATGGGCATTCCCCGGAACTGCTCGCGCACTTCGGCAGGAGCGGTGATGATCAGGGTGTGGATCTGGTCGATGGCCTGGGTGCGGGCCTTGATGGCCGAGCTTCGGGCTACCCGCAAAGCGCGTATGGCCTTGGCAATACCGTCGCGGGACTTCGGCGTCCCCTTGGCGCGTCCCGACAGCACGGCCGTGGCTGCGGCGTAGGCGTCGACGGGTGCCGTTGTCCCTTTGGGCCTTACGGTCGGGCCGGTCGACCTCCATGACGGTCATGCCGTTCGCCGTCAGGAACCGGGCCGGCTCGGCTCCGTAGACGCCTGTCCCCTCCACTCCGACAACGAGGACCTCGCCGTGCGAGCACAGCCAGTCCAGTAGCTGCTGGTAGCCGGCCGGGCTGGTGGGGAACGGCTTCATAGCGAGGTGACGGGCGACCGGGCAGACGGACGAGACAGTGATGGGACCTTTGGCCGGGCTATGTAGTCACGGACTCCCGATCGGCCGCGCGCAGCGGCACCGCTTGGGAGATCGACAATTCCAAGCAAGGACAACCCAAGTGCCGGTCAGCTGCCGGGCCAGACCTCGAAGCGGTGCCGCAGGCTACATCATCACTGTCAGCTGCTGCAGCAGACCGCCGTCGCCAGCCAGCTTCATCCCGCCGTCCTTCGCACGGGCCACCAGCCTGCTGAATCGAGGCGTCGTCCACGACCTCGTCCACGGCCACCTCCTGGGCCTTGGTGTCACTCACCACGTCAGTCATCAACTGTCGCTTCCAGCTCGGAGTTCACCGGTGACCGTGCAGTCCCGGACTGTCCCAAGCTCGGCCAGGCCAACGTGTCGGCGCCCTGCCCCCCGTCGTCGGCGGACGAGATATCGCATACCCCGAACTGCCACCAACCCGAGATCGAGACCCCGGGGCGAAGCTGGACCAGCAGTTCACCTTCGTGTCGGGAAATGATCTATCTCTTCGCGGTAAACGAGCTTCGAAGGTGCGGGTGTACTGCCTGCCAGCGCATTCCGTCGGTTCCCCAGAGACCAGATCACCGGAGACAGCGAGGACGCTGACTGATCCCCGGACCGCAGCTGCGGCCCTTGGTCCACACCATCCGGCACTGTCTCGCTGCCAGGAGGGCGTTCACTGCGGGCCGGGGTACCTCCGCTGGGGCGGGCGCAGGCCCGCGGGATCTGGAGGAACCACCCTCGGTCGGCCTGCTGGGGGTCGGGTTGCCGGTTGCGGCTTTGGTCGAGGCGCGCCGCAGGGTGAGTGAGGGCAGGCTGGGAGGGGAGGAGGTGATTGCCGTGGCAGGTCATGAGCCGCTGATGGTCGTTGACGGCTCGGGCATCGTGGTGCAGTGGAGTCGCCAGGCAGAGGCATTGCTGGGGCGTGGAGCGGATGAGGTGCTCGGGCGATCCATCACGCCTTGGCTGGCCCGCACAGCAGCTGTGGCTGACCAGCAAGCGGAACCGGGCCGAGATGAAGTGGCGCTGTGCGACGCGAGCGGCCACGTTGTCGCCAAAGACTTGCGGGTGCGGCCCCTGCCACGTCAGGACGGCTCTTTGGTCTGGGGCTTCTTCCAGGCGCCGGCGAACGGAGCACGGGCGCCTGATGGGGGCACTGTGATGCTTGAGGCCTTGTTCACCCGGGCACCGGTTGGTCTGTACGTTCTGGACACGGGATTGCGGATAGCGGCGGCGAACATCGCCGCACAGACGATGTGCGGCGAGACCCTGGAACGGATCCTTGGGCGCCGACTCACCGACGCCTACGAGTTCTCGCCCCCCGGCGAGGTGGAGGCGATGCTCCGCGCGGTGCTGGACAGCGGGGCGCCCTCCCCGGAGCGCGTGGTGTACGTGTCTCCCAGGGGTGTTTCGGGCCGGCCGTGCGTCATGGATGTCTCGGCATTCCGCCTGGAGGACCGGCACGGTGCGATTCTGGGGGTGGCGGCAGGGCTGGTTGCTGCCGGCGACCGTGAGCGGGCGCTTGCCAGTCTGTGTGTCTGGGGCTCGGTACGGAAGCGGGTGGGACAGACCCTCGACGTGTTGGCCACCTGCCGCGGCTTGGTCGACGCCCTCGTACCAGGCTTCGCAGACGCTGCCGTGGTGGAAGTGGTGGATGCCGTGGTGCGGGGTGAGGAACCCCCGCTCGCTCCTCTCGATCAGGGTGTCCCGTTGCGCCGCGTGGCCTTTCGGCAAGGGGATGTCGAGCAGCAGGTGCAGGCGCATCCGGTGAATGACGTGCGCGCCCTGCCGTTCCCGACCCCCTACGCACAAACTCTGGCCGACCTCAAGCCTCGCGTTGTCCCCCTAGGTCCTGACACGCCCTGGCTGGCGGCCGACCCCCTGCGTGCCCGCGCGATCCGCGCCTCCGGGGTCCGCGCACTTCTCGTCATGCCTCTGACGCTGTACGGCACCGTGATCGGACTGATCAGCCTGTATCGAACGGAGCGGGCTGGTCTCTTCGATGAAAAGGATGTCGCCCTCGCCAAGGAAGTGGCTGACTACACGGCCCTGTGCATCAGTGACGCCCGGCATTACACCCGCGAGCATACGATCGCCGCAACCATCCAGCGCCATCTGCTGCCGCCATGGCGGCCCTCGGGCCCTACCGTCGAAACCGCCTCCGTGCTCGTGCCCGGCAACCAGGGAGCAGGCGGCTGGGTGGACATCCTCAATCTGCCGAACGCCCGTACCGCGCTGGTGGTCGGCGAGGTTGCCGGACAGGGCATCCACACCGCGACCACGATGGGCCAGCTGCGGACCGCCATCCACACCCTGGCCACACTCGACGTGGACCCCGACGAACTCCTCGCACGCCTCAACGACACCGCAACGCGCCTGGCCAGCGAACGGGCTGCGCTTCCAATCGGTGATCCCTTGCGCCATCAGCCGCTCACCGCAAGCTGTGTGTATGCGGTCTACGACCCCATTGCCCGCACCTGCACCATCGCCCGGGCCGGCCATCCCCCACCGGTGATCACCCACCCGGACGGCACCACCGAGATCTTCGATCACCCCAGTGGACCTCCGCTGGGCAGTACCGAAGGACCGCCTTTTGCCGCCACCACGGTTGGCGTCGCCGAGGGCAGCATCCTCGCCCTCTACACCATCTCCCTCCTGCCCTCCTGCCCATCGGGCCACCCCCCGGGCAAGGTCGACTCCCTCCGGGAGGTGCTGGGGGACCGCCCTGAGCGCCCCGTACAGGAGATATGCGATGACGCCCTGTACCGGTTGCACGGGGACAACCGTCCCACCGATACCGTCCTCCTCCTGGCCCGGACCCGCGCCATTCCCGCCGACGAGGTCGCCGCCTGGTATCTGGACCACCATCCCTCGGCCGCCGGCACGGCGCGCGTTCGTGCCCGAGAGCAATTGGCCACATGGGGAGTGGACGACGAGACCGCGTATGCCACCGAAGTGATCGTCAGCGAACTGGTGACCAATGCCGTCTGCTACGGCTCTCCGCCCGTGCGACTGCGCATCATCAAGCACCGTGTCCTTACCTGCGAGGTCCACGACACCGGTGCCCTCGCACCACGCCTGCGCCATGCCCGGACGGTCGACGAAGGCGGACGGGGCCTGTTCATCTGCGCGCAGCTCGCGCAGACCTGGGGCATCCGCTACACCTCCGACGGCAAGACCGTCTGGACCGAACAACCTCTCCCGCTGCAGCCAGGCAGGTCGGGATAGCAGTGGGATTGGGTCGTTTCGCCAGCTGCCTAGCCCGCCGCGCCGGGCAACTGCGGGTGCTGGCCACCGTCAACGAGCACGACCGTATACATCACCAGGAGCGGACCTCATGAGCCCAGCCCCCGACGAGCGCGACCGCATCGGCCTGGACCGTGCGGATCCTTCGGTCGCCCTGGAGGCGCTTACGGACGGTGTCGAGCTGCGCGTGGATCTGCGCTTCGCGGGCGAGCGGGTATTCGTCAACAACGTGTCGTTCGGTGCGTATGCCGCCGGTCAGGTGGCCGAGGACCCTCGCCACCTGAGCAGCCATACGGAGAGTCGGGTCTATGCCAACCCGCGCCGGACTCGGGCGGGGGTGAGCCGGCCGGGTTCGGCGGGCTTCTCCCAGGGACGGCGTAGGTCCGTGGCGGCTGCGCGGAGGAGTCGGAGCTGGGTGTGGGCGGCGATGACGAGCCAGGTCCAGCGGTCCGCGGCCTGGGGTGTGCGCAGTTTCGGGCGGGTCCGGCCGAGCGTCTGCTTGATCATCCGGAAGGTGTGTTCAAGGTCTGTTCAAGGTCGAATCTGCGGTGGAACGCCTGCCACCGGATGTCGGTGTCCGTGCCGGTCAACCCGGTCCTGGAGGACCACAGCCACACCGGTGACGGGGTGGCGTCGCCGGGCAGATGGTCGACTTCGAGACGGATCAACGTGCCCTCGATGACGGGGAGTTCACCATTGTGGTCGATCCAGGCCGAGCGGTGCCACAGACGGGGGTGGACACGGTCCCAGCTCATGGTGCGGGCGAGTCCGTAGCGTTCGGTGGTCTGCACCGTGGCAGTGTCGGGATCACCCCAGGTTTCCGAGTTGGCCAGGCGGAATTCCGGGCCGTGCTTGGGGATCCGGCCGCCTTGCGGCAGCGCGGTGGTGCGTGTGGCAGGGCGGCGCATCACTCGGTCCGAGCGCAGCCGTCCGAGCACCTCGACGGGCAGGTCCTCGAGGAGGTAGGCCGGGCGCGGGGCGTCGTAGCCGGTATCGCAGACGATGAGGATGTCCGGATCCCCCGGACGCCACCGCTCCTGGTGGATCAAGTCCTCGACCACGTCGCGTAATTGGCCGACGGTGACCTCGGCCGCGTCGTCGGCGGGTCCGAGCCGGACGGCGTCGAGGAGCTGGCACCAGGAGGTGCGGCCCGACTCGAGGGCGGCGACGAAGGAGTACGGCCAGCCCGGGACGAGCTGGTCGGAGGCGCGGCCGTTGCGGCCGTAGACATGACAGAACAAGCGGTCCGCGCTGCACGGTGCGGCCGGGCGGAGCCAGTGGGTCACGTCGACCGCGAGGACCAGGCGTCCGTCGGCAGCGCGGGGCTGCGGCAGGGCGGCCAGCAGTCGGCGCAGCCGTCCCGCGTTCACGTCTCCGCAGTTCAGCGCGTCGTACATCGCGCCGTGTCCGCGCCGGTGCTCGGCGGTTAGCGTCAGGTCGACCGGCGAGGTCACCGGACCGTCCGCGCACAACAGCGCGTCCGTGAGCTCGAAGAGCACGTCGCCTCGTGCCGTCAGGCACGCGTAGAAGATGTCCCGGAAGTGTGACGCCCACGCGAACGCGTCCCGTGTGGCGTCTTGTTGTTCCACACTCATATCCACGGCCTTCGTGCTGGTCCCGTGTGTTTCTTGATCCGGAACACAGGATCAGCCGAAGGCCGCTCTGACATGCGGCGATTACCCAGCCAGGTGAACGCGTACGAGACTCGTTCGACAGCCACGGGTTAAAGATCAAGCTGAGCGGGGCAGCTTGGCAGGGGTCGAGGGTGCCGAGCGGAATCAGGAATCGCGACGCCGGCACCAGCAGGTACTCGGCCATGCCGCCGTCGTGACCACCTCCCAGGCCACCGCCCTGACCGCCCATCGTCTGGCAGTAGTTCTCCTGCCCCTCCCGGCAGTTGGCGCACAGCCCACAGCCCCGGTGGCCGTAGACGATCACAGCCTCTCCGGGCGCGAACCCGGTGACGCCCGGTCCCGGTCTCTCCACCCATCCCGCGTTCTCGTGGCCGAGTGTGAAGGGCAGCTCCGTGGCGAAGCCGGGCGGGGGCCCGGGTGCCTCCATGATGTGCAGATCGGAGCGGCACGCACCGGCACCGCCGACCTTCACCAGGACCTGCCCCGGCCCCGGCTCGGGTACCGGCACCTCGCGCAGCTCGGGCGGCTTTCGCCATTCCCCCGTCGCGCTGGACGGCGAAGCCGTGACTCCGCCCACTTCCGTCGGGTGCCGGATGAGCACCGGATTCTGGGGTGCGAGTTCCTCGCCTGCGTCGGCCGGCGGCCGTGCTCCGCCGGGTGGTCGCTGGGCTGCGGCACCACCCGGAAGGTGACTTCGGCCGTGCGGCGAGCTGTTCACGGCCGCCGTGCCGGCTGACGGCGCTCGATGAGCTGTTCGGACCAGATCGTCTTGCGGTTCTGGCCGTGGCGGCAGCCCCATCGTCCGCCGAGTTGAGCGACGAGGAACAGGCCGCGTCCTCCCTCGTCGGTGGTGTGGGCGCGCCGCAGGCGGGGCTGGGTGCTGCTGGAGTCGGTGACCTCGCAGATCAGGACGTTGTCGCGGATCAGGCGCAGGTCAGCCGGTGGACGACCGTAGCGGATGGCGTTCGTCACCAGTTCGCTGACGACGAGTTCGGTGGTGAAGACGAGGTCGTCCAGGCCCCACCTGGTGAGTTGGCGCCTTGTCCATTCCCGGGCTTCGGAGACGGCGGCCGGATCGGCCGGGATCTCCCAGTGAGCGGTGTCCTGCGCCGGCACGGCGCGGGTGCGGGCCAGGAGCAGGGCCGCGTCGTCGCGCGGCGGCTGGGGCCGCAGCTCGGCGAGGAGAGTCCGGCCGGTTTCGTCCAGAGCGCGGTCCGGGCGGCAGGAGGTGGCGAGGGCATCCGCCAGGCACTGGAGCCCTTGGTCGATGTCGCGGCCGCTGTGTTCGATCAGGCCGTCGGTGCACAGCGCGAGGACGCTGCCCGGCTCGATCTCGATCGTGGTGGTCTCGTACGGCATGCCGCCGACGGCGAGTGGCGGCCCCGGGCGGATCCCGACGGCTTCGGCGGTCCCGTCGGGCCGGACCAGGACGGGAGGAGGGTGTCCTGCGCTGGCCATCGTGCAGCGTCGGGTGACCGGGTCGTAGACCGCGTACAGGCAGGTCGCGCCGACGACGTCGTGGTGGTCGGGTGGGGCTTCGGCCACGAGGCGCTGGACCAGGTCCGCGATCCGGGTGAGCAACTCCTCCGGTTCGAGTTCGAGGTCGGCGAGGGTCTGGATGGCGGTGCGCAGGCGGCCCATGGTGGCGGTTGCGGGCATGCCGTGGCCGATCACGTCCCCGGCGACGAGGGCCAGCCGGAGAGAGGGCAGGGCGATGGCGTCGTACCAGTCGCCGCGGATTTCCGCTCCGCCGCCTGCGGGCAGATAGAGAGCCACGGTCTCGGCGGCCGGAGTGTCGGTCGTGGCCGGAGGAAGAAGGCGCTGCTGCAGCGCCACGGCCGCCCGGTGCTCGCGCGTGTAACGGCGGGCGTTGTCGATGGCGAGCGCCGCCCCAGAGGCGATCTGTGTCATGAGATCCGCCTCGTCCTCGGTGAACGGTTCCGACCGGCCGCAGCGCCAGATCGATATGCCGCCGAGCGTGAGACCACGGGCGTGCAACGGTGCCACCACCACCGAGTGGCCTCCCCGCGGGACGAGGAATTCGACCAGCCGCGGATCGCCGAGCGCAGCACCGTACTGGTCGGCGCAGAGCATGATGGTCTCGCCCTGCTGGAACCTTCGCAGGAGCGGGAGGTCGGGAAAGGGCGGGAAGTGGTCGCCGCGCTCGGTACGGGTCGGCCACACCGTGGAGGTCGGCGCCAGGGCCGCGGTGCGCAGACCGAGATCTCCACCGCCCAGCTGCTTCGTGGGCTCCTCCCCGTCGAACACCGACTGGGCGAGGTCGACGGTGACGAGGTCCCCGAAAGCAGGTACGAGTACGTCCGTGAGCGCTCGTGCGGTGCGCACGACGTCCAGAGAACTTCCCACACGCTCGGCCACTTCACGGGTGAGGTCCAGATGCCGGCGAGCCCGCACATTGGGGCTGTCGACGTACAAGGCCGCAACCCCTGTGGGGTGCCCTCGCGCGTCCTCCAGACGGAAGGCGGACAGCGACAGGACCCGCCGCCGCGCTGGCTCGTGCCGCCAGCTCACCTGCTGGCCCCTGCGGATCACCGGAGTGCCCGTCTCCAGCACCTGGCGCAGTACCGCCTCCAGGCTCTCGGCATCCTCGGTGCAGAGCACGTCGCACAGCCGGGAACCGGGCTGTACACGACGGCCCTCGGCAGTGCCCGGCGTGGCGTTCGTCTGCACGGTGGCCAGGTCCGTGTCGTGCAGAGCGATCGTGACCCGGTCCTGCGAGGACAGTGCGCGCAGGAGCGCCGCACCCTGCTCATGGTGGACGACGTGGTGTGCAGGCGCCGCCAGGACAAGGAACTCCGCGGCGCCGTCCATCGCAGAGACCCGGAAGGTGACATCGACCGTGCCGCCGGACCGGTGCCGCAGCCGTGCCCGGCCGGACGCCGGCATTTCCGTGGCAGTGCGCAGTTCCTCCGGGAACTCGGCCACCAGCTCCTTCACCGGGCGGCCACAGACCTCTTCGGCCGGAAACCCCGTCAGGTGCTGCGCCGTTCGGGTCCACCGCAGCACGGTGCCCCGCTCGTCGAGCACGGCGGCTGCCACGCCGTCGAACGCGTGTTGCCTGCCGCTTGGGTCAGTACCGCATACACGCACCGGCCCTTCGGCGTCATGCGGGGAATCGGTGTTCTTGACGTGTTTGGTGCCCATGTTCGTACTTTCCTTGTCGGAGGCCGCGACAGCAGATCTGCATCCCGGGCGGTTGTCGACCGGCCGGGTGGCCGGTGCCGCCGCTGGGAGCGTCACCGTGCGACGGCTGCGCAGGGCAGGTCCTGTTCGGCCCAGACGACCTTGCCCTCTGATGCGGAGCGCGAGCCCCACCTGCGGGACAGGCGGGCGACGCAGAAGAGGCCGCGGCCGTTCTCGTCGAGAGTGCTCGGATGCCGGGGGCGTGGGTGGCTGGTGCTGGTGTCGGAGACCTCGCAGGTCAAGACCTGGTGCTGGATGAGCCGCAGGCGGACCGGCCCGCCGCCGTAGCGGATGGCGTTGGTGACCAGTTCGCTGACGATCAGTTCCACGGTGGGCAGGAGATGCTCCAGCCCCCATGTGCTGAGCTGGCGGGCGGCCAGGTGCCGGGCGGTGCGGACGGCGACCGGCTCGTTCGGCAGGTCCCAGGACGCGACCCGGGCCGATTGCAGTGCGCGGGTGCGCACAAGGAGCAAGGTGACGTCGTCCGAGTGCGTCCGGACCGGCAGGGTCTCGACCACTTGCGAGCACAGGTCCTCCAGGGACGGGCCGGACTGGGTCAGGGCGGCGCCCAGGCGCTGCAGGCCGACGTCGATGTCGTCGTCGCGGGACTCGACCAGGCCGTCGGTGTAGAAGGCGAGGACACTTCCTTCGGGCAGTTCCAGTTCCACGGACTCGAAAGGCACCAGGCCGAGACCGAGGCCGAGCGGGGCTCCGGCGGGCAGGTCGGGGAAGGTGACACGGCCCTCCGGGTCGACGATCAAGGGCGGGGGATGCCCGGCCCGCGCCATCGCGCACCGCCGGGTGACCGGGTCGTAGACGGAATACAGACAGGTGGCGCCCACCGCCGCGGGGACCTGGTCGGGGATGTCGTCGTCAACCTCGTTCTCATCGTTCAGTCGGCGGACGGTGTCATCGAGGTGCGCAAGCAGTTCGTCCGGTGGCAGGTCCAGGTCCGCCAGTGTGCGCACGGCGGTGCGGAGTCTGCCCATGGTCGCCGCGGCGTTGATGCCGTGTCCGACCACATCGCCGACGACAAGGGCCACCCGGGCGCCGGACAGCTCGATCACGTCGAACCAGTCACCCCCCACACCGTGGTCCGTGTCGGCCGGCACGTAGCGTGAGGCCACCTCCACGGCGGCGCCGCCCCGCACACGGTGGGGGAGCAGGTCGCGCTGGAGCGTGAGGGCCGCGGCGCGTTCGCGCGTGTACTGCAGGGCGTTGTCCAGGCAGAGCGCGGCCCTTGTGACGAGCTCCTCGGCAAGCAGGAGGTCGTCCTCCTGGAACGGCGTCGGCTCCTCGGAGCGGCCGAAAATCGCCAGTCCCAGCACGCATCGCCGCGCACGGACGGGTACGACCATCAAGGAGTGGACGCCGCTGTCGCGTACCTTCTGCGCCCGCACCGGGTCGTGGTCGACCCAGGGGCCGGAACGGGTGTCCAGCACCGGCTCCAGGTACGACCGGCCCGTGCGCATGGCGGCGGAGAACAACGAGTCCGGGTGGGCGTGGACCACCTCTTCACGCGCCCATGGCAAATTGAGGACACCCAGGTCGACGGAGGCCAGACCGGCGCGGCGCAGCGCAGGAGGGCGGCCGTTCGTCGTGCCGATCCGCGCCGACGGCTCGATGCCGAACGGAACCGACTCCACGAGGTCGACGAGGGCGTGGTCGGCCAGCAGGGGCACGGTGAGGTCGGCCAGTTCCTGCCCGGTCTGCATGACGTCCAGGGTGCTGCCGATGCGGGTGCTGGCTTCGCTGAGGATGGCGAGGCGTTCGCGCGCCCGCCGGTTGCCGGTGACGTCCACGCTCATGGAGCACACCCCCACCGGCTTGCCGTCCGCGCCCTGGAAGCAGAAGAACGAGGCCGAGACCACGTGCTCCTGGCGCCGATCGGTCGGCGGCCAGGCCCGGTACTCGTGGACCGTGCTGGTGCCGCTCTCCAGCACCTGCCGCATCACCACCTCGAGCGCTTCGGCCTCGATACCGGGCAGCGAATCCTTCAGGCGGCTGCCGAACCGTCGGTCACGAGGAATGCCGTCGTGGAGTTCCATGGCGTCGTTCACCCATGTGCAGCGCAGCCGCAGGTCACGGACGACGATGCCGATCGGTGCGTGGTTGAGCAGCGACTCGCGGAGCGATCCGTTCAGCGCTCCCGAGGAGAGCACGCCTATGTCGGTCACGGATACCAGCCACCGATGGCTTTCGTTCTCTCCCCACAGCAACGAGACCCGCAGAGTCAAGGTGAGAGTGTGGCCGTCTCGGTGGCGGACCGTCATGGTGCCGGACCAGCCGCCCTGGGCGCGGCACTGCTCGGCGTGCGCCCTGGCCTTCGGAGCGTCCTCGGAGGAGGACAGTACGTGTGTCGCGGGCCGGCCCACCACGTCCCTGGCCGAGTACCCGACCAACTGCTGGGCGGCCTGCGTCCACCCGACCACCGTCCCCTCCTCATCGATCATGGCTATTGCCGCGTCGGGTGCCTCGCTCGGCTTCACCGGCTCGACGAGTTTTGATTGATTCGTATTCATTGGGTTCATCCCTTCCTGTGCGTGGGTGCGGGCAGCGTTGGCGTGCGGTGCGGTACGCCGATCCGCGGGACGGCAGCGGCGGCAGGCGAGCGCGGTGTGTCGGATCGGGGCTCCGACCTTCCCGTGGCGCGCCGGGGGCGGGGCAAAAAGCCCATGTCCCCACCAAGGACTACGAGCACGGCATTTCTGACCATGTTAGGTTATTTCTGATGAAAGCATCATCCATGACGGCTTCATCGTCAAGTACCTCGCAGAATTGATCAAATGATCAGATATGTGTGACGGGCCATCCCGCTGAGGGGTGTCGACCGTAGTCGACGGCCGGGCTCCTCAATGGACGAGTGCCTGACGGGTCTCGGCCGGTCCGGCGAGGGCGGTGATGCCCGGAGACAGGAGGAAGGCCAGTACGAAGACCACGCTGGAGTGTCCCAGGGAGAACCAGAAGCCGACCGACAGGGGACGCCGGCCCTCCTCCATGAGCTTGCGGGTGGTGTTGTCGATCGCGGCGATGTGGTCGGCGTCGAACGCGTGCCGCATGCCCAGGGTGTAAGCGCTCACCCCGATGCCGATCATTGTTCTCCGTCGGGGTTGCCGACGAGGAGCCGCTGTGCTGCGAGCGCGCCGAGCGCAACGGCGTCGAGATCCACCCGTGGGCGGAGGTGTCCAAGCAGACCATCTCCACGATCACCGACAAGGTGATGGACGGCATGGCCGAATGGCAGAACCGTCCCCTCGACCGCGTCTGTCCGGTCCTGTTTGTGGACGCCATCAACGTCAAGATCAGGGTTCTGTCGACGATCTTGTGATCCGGGCGGCTAAGCGGCTCGTGCCGGCCGTGGCCAGCTCCGTCGCCCGCCGGACCGAATCGGCGGAGGCGGCCAGCAGCGGTAGCCGGACGGCCGGGCTGGGGATGCGGCCCTGGGCGTGCAGCACCCCTTGATCACGGTCGGGTTCGGTTCGGCGAAGAGCGCGGCGGAGAGCCGGGCCAGTTCGGCTCCCAGCCTGCGGGCCGGTCCGGTGGCGTCGCTCTGCCACAGCGAGATCAGCTCGGCGTAGTCAGCGGTGTGGACATTGGCCGACGCCAGGATGCCGCCGCGGGCGCCCGCCGCGAGCAGCGGCGAGATGACGGCGTCGTCGCCGCCGAGCACCGCGAAGGCCGGGGTCGACGAGCCGAGCAGTTCCATCGCGGCTGCGTCGATCGCACCGGTCGCGTACTTGACCCCGACGACCTCCGGAAGGTGCCCGAGCGCGTTGAGCGTGCTGGTGCTGAGGGGCTGACCGGTGCGGTACGGGATGTCGTAGACGACCAGCGGCAGACCCCCGTGTTCGGCGAGTGCCTTGAAGTGCGCCAGCGTTCCCGCCTCGCCGGGCCGGGTGTAGGGCGGCGTGGGAACCAGGGCCGCGGCGACGTCACCGCTCCGAGCGAGCTCCCGCAGTGTCGTGAGGAACTGACGCACCAGCAGCAGAAGGCACACAACTACTAACGATCAACTACTGGCGCAGGACACTAGGACCTCACCCAGGCGATCCAGAGGACAATTGCCGTGACGATCACAGTTCCTGTGAATTCAACGCTTGCGTGAACAATCAGGTCGGAGCGGTCGGTGACAGCCCAGTCCCGGCCCGCATACAGCGGTATGTCCGTCAAGAGCTCTTCGTCGGCGGCGAAGGACAGACCATGGATCTCGCCGCCGCCCTGCTGTCCGCCAGGCAGACGCCACACGCCCTGGCATGCGCCGTCCCACTTGCAGTGCACGTATCCTTCCGTCTTCGTATAGTGCCCGTCGGCGAAGCGGTAGGTGTTTGTCGCGGCGAACCAGAAGGGCAGCGCGAGCAAACACAGGCACACGACAAGTACCACCCGTTGCCACGGCTTAAGACCACGCAGCAGATCGGCGCCCCACGACAACGCGCCCATGCCCCACCACCTCACCGTCTCTGACTACCGATCACATCCCGAAAGGAGGCGCTGGGTAGGCAGGTGGTGTCGTCCGGATAGAGGCTGTCCATGCTCTCGATGGAGAGGCAGCGGCGGGGGACCGCGATCCACTCGTCGTGGAGTCCGACGAGGACGGCGGTGGCCAGGCGGTTCACCGCGTCGGTGTTCGGGAAGACCTGGACGACGTCGGAGCGGCGTTTGATCTCCCGGTTCAGACGCTCAAGAGGGTTGGTCGACTGGATCTTCTTCCCGTGTTGGTGCGGGAAGTTCGCGAATGCGGTCAGGTCCTCCTTGGCATCGAGGAGCATCTCTCTGACCTTGGGGAACTGTCGGCCGAGCATGTCCGCCACCGTGTCGAGCTGGGCCCGGACCGATTCGGCGGTGGGCTGGGCGAAGACGGTGCGGATCGTCGCGGCGACCATCTCCGCGGATCCCTTGGGAATCACGGAGAAGACGTCCCACCCAGCAACTCATCGTCTACCAGGCCGAACCAGGCAGCACCTCTGCCGACGCCCTCTCCCTGCTCGGCTCCCTGAGCGCCGGCCCCGTGCCCGCACAGGACTCCACGAAGAGCGCCGGCTGAGTCCGCGCTCGCGGTTCCGTGAGGACAACGCCTGGCCCTGCGTTTCCTGGGTGCGCCAGGGCTAGGTTCACGGCTTTCTGCCCTGGTGGAGAGGAAGGAGAATGACGTCATGACCCAGATCGCTGAGCCGGGAGAGTTTCTCCGTTCCCGCCGCGGTCGGCTGACCCCGACCGGGCTGGGGATGCCGAGGAGCGCCCGGCGCGCGCCGGGCCTGCTCGGTAAGGTTCCGATGACGCCGGGCGCCGCGGACCGGGCGCAGCGGTCTGAGTCCTGTACGTGGCCGGCCCCGCCGGCGTGGCAACGGCGGACGCCTGGACGTCCCGTCCACCAGCGGTCCACAGTCTCCACCGCTTAGGGTGAGGTCATGAGCGACAGCACTCCCTTGGGAGAGTTCCTCAGAGCACGGCGTGAAGCCCTCAAGCCGCAGGACGTGGGCCTGCCGGAGCACGGTCGCAGGCGGGTCCCGGGACTGCGTCGCGAGGAGGTCGCCATGCTCGCCGGCGTGAGTTCAGACTATTACATGCGCCTGGAACAGGGCCGGGAGACCAGCCCGTCGCCGCAGGTGATCGACGCGGTCGCCACAGCCCTCCACCTCGACGACGAGGCACTCGACCACCTGCGCAGACTCACCCGGGCGTCTCAGAAGCGCCGCAGCATTCCCGCCGGTCACGATCGGATCAGCCCTCAGCTCCTGCAACTGCTGGGCAGCTGGCCGGACACCCCCGCCTTCGTCCTGGGCCCGGCCCTGGACGTTCTGGCGCACAACGCGCTCGCCGCGGCCCTGCACAGCGGATTCCGCCGATTCGACAACCTGGCCCGCATGGTCTTCCTCGACCCGGCCGGGCGCAGCTTCTACCAGGACTGGGAGAAGGCCGCGAACTCCTGCGTCGCCGAAATCCGCGCCGCCTACGGATACGACCCCGAATCCCCGCGGATCACCGAGGTCGTCGACACACTCTGCTCGAAGAGTCCGGAATTCGCCGAACTGTGGGCACGGCACGAGGTGAAGGGCAAGACCCGGCAGGCGAAGAACCTCACACACCCCGAGATCGGCGCTCTGGAGATCCAGTTCTCGGCCTTCACGGTCAACGATGCCCCGCACCAGCAGCTGGTCGTCTACCAAGCCGAGCCCGCCAGTGCCACCGCGGCCGCCTTCGCGGAACTCCGTTACCGGTCCGAGCGCGGTGAATCCGCAGGGACTCGGCAGGAAGAATCCGGCCGGGCTCTCAGCGACACTTGACTTCCACTTGGCGCACGTACGAGCCGGTCCTTCGGCGTCCAGGGGTACGCGCCCCGACGCCTGCGCGAGCCGATGACACCGGCCCCGCTCCTCCTGCTCGGTGGCGACGGGGCGGTCGAACGGCTCAGGCCTGGCCGGCGGTAGGACGCACGATGATCTCACTGACGTCGACATCGACGGGTTGCTCGATGGCGAACGCGATCGCCGCTACGGAGGAGGCCGGGATGGCGACCCTGCGGTAGGTACGCGTCCTCTCGCGGCCCTCAGGGCGGAGATGGACTCGGCGAATGCGGACTCGGTCACACCCGGGGAGACGGTGGTGACGCGAATGTCACCGCCGACCTCCTGCCGCAGGCCCTCAGAGACGGCCCATACGGCGTGCTTGGTGGCGTTGTAGACGGCTGCGGTCGGGGAGACCTGGCGGGCGCCGACCGGGGCGAGGTTGATGAAGTGCCCATGGTGCTGGGCCTGCATGATCGGCAGAGCGGCCGCGATGTGCAGGACGCCGCGTATGTTCACGTCGATCATGCGGTTCCAGTCGTCGAGCCAGAGGGCCTCGAGCTTGGACAGCGGCATCACACCCGCGTTGTTGACCATGACGTCGACGCGGCCGTGCCAGCTGTAGGCGGTGTCGACGAAGGCCCGTACATGTTCGACGTCGGTCACATCGAGGGCGTGGTACTCGGCGCCGCCGCCGGCTGTGCGGAGTCGTCCGTGAGTTCCTTGAGCCGTTTGCGGCGGGCGCCGAGCACGACATGGTGGCCCCGTTCGGCGAGCAGTCTGGCGGTCGCCGCGCCGATGCCGCTGCCGGCACCGGTGACCAGCACGACCTTCCCGCTGGTGGGCACGGGCATGGACGAGAATTCTTCACAGTGCAGCAGCCGACGCGGCGAGTCGTTGCTCGAACCGCGTCGGCTGCCGGTCAGGGGTGGGGCTGTCGACGGACGGTTGCCGAGGGATTACTTGACGGCGTCGAGTCCGTCCTGCAGGACTCCGGTGATCACAGCCGCAGCCGTTCCCTCGTCGGCGCCGGCCGGTTCGAACGCGGAATCCCAGGTGACCAGGGCGTCGGCGGGGTCCGGGTTGTCGTGCAGGGTGATGACGGCTTCGTAGTCCCGCACGGGCAGGGGCGCTCGGAAGTCGGTAGCGGTAGGAGCGGCCAGCCTGTTCGATGAGTTGCTCGACTGCGGTGCCGCCCTCGTTCAGGGTCATCGGCGGGCGTTGGCGTGTTCCGTGTCCGGCTCGGTGGCCGTCATCAGCGGCTGCGAGGTGTGGATGGCGTAGAAGTCGTTCATGCGGTCCCACGTCTGCTCCGGGTGGCTGACGTGGTCGCGCACGTGGACCTTGGTCGTGGTCAGGCTCCCTGCCGGGCACGTTCGTCGCCCTCGCGGTAGAGCACCAGGTGCTCGTGGTAGAGGACGCCGTCGCGGATGTCGCCGGTGGCGGTGAAGCCGGTGTCGTCGACGTAGTCGAGGTGGTTGCTGGTGACGGTGTAGCTGCCGGTGTAGGCGCTCGAGCGGTTGCCGCGGGCTTCGTCGTAGCGGCCGTTCGCCAGTAGTTCCTGGCGGATGAATCCGTCGGCGGTCACCCACATCCCGACGTACGGGTGCGGGTCGCGGGGCGTGTCGTTGCTGTTCATGGCTCTACGGTCGGCCCGGCGGCCGGTGGCAACCAGGCCGCAGTCTCCCCAGGTGAGGGCTTCCTGGGTGCCGCGCACACAGCATCGCGAGCAGCTGGGCCCTTCGCGCGGTGCGGCAGTGGTGCGCGGTGCAGGGGAGGGGCGCGAGTGGTGGCCGGCCAGGGGGCGGCGGCCGTGTCGCACTCAGGAATGAAGATCGTCTCTCTGCCCTTTCGCCCGCGCACATCTGCTGTGGGGCTGTGCGTCTTTGCTGGTCAGGAGGCCGGGTCCGGTGCACGGCGGGGGTCCGTACGTGTCCGACGGCCTGGAGCGGGTGCGCTGAGCATGCTGACAGGGTTCGGCGAGTCGGCGGCGTGAGCCGCGACCGGTGGCGTGGGGTGATGAGCCTGGGGCGGTCATAGACGCCGGACTCTGTTCGGGCGGCGCACGGAGCGGGAGGCGCCGGATCGGCGGCTCGCCGATGTCCGCGCAGGCCACGATGGAGCCCCGGTGCTGTGCGGGGCGTCGGGCATCGGCAAGACGGCGCTGCTGGAGTACGCCTGCGACAGGCCATCGGACTTCCAGGTCCTGCGCGCCATCGGGACGAATTCGAGACAGAACTCGCCCTCGCGACCGTGCTCCAGCTGTGTGCACCGCTGCTCGGACGCCTGGGAGAATCGCCCAGCCCTCAGCGTGAGGTGCTGCAGACGGCCTTCGGACAACGCGGAGGAACCCGCCCCGACGGCTTCTTCGCTGGTCTCGCCGGCCTCGCGGTCCTCGGCCTGAGGTCACTGGCCGCGGCGAAGCAGCCCTTGATGTGCCTGGTCGATGAGCACACCGAAAGCATCTGAGACTGCTCCACAGGCCCCCGTTGCACGCGGCGGCACGGATCGTGGGTGCCCGACACCTGGGGATACGGCGGCCTGGTTCCGATTCCGGCGCGCGACGAATCTGGTGGTCAAGCAGCCGCTGCAGCTGCCGAACATCCGCCCGGCCATCTGAGGAGCACGCAATGAGCATCACCGACACCGACACCGTGAGCTGGAATACCGAGGCCCTCGACGAGATCCTCTCGAACGATGGTGGGCGTCCCGTCCTGTTCACGAATGCCCGGATCCTGACGATGGACCCGTTGATCGGGGCCATGGTCGGCGCCGACATCCTGTTCGTCGGCTCGCTGATCGTGGGGGCCGGCCCTGGCATCGTCACCGCGGCCGAGGACGACAACGCCATCGTCGTCGACTGCACCGGCATGACCATCGTCCCCGCCGTCGTGGACACCATCGCGCTGGCCGGCGGCCGCGGCCGCCGCTCGACGTACGTCGCGACGCTGACCCCGGGCAACGCCACCGACTTCCTGGTGGTGCCCGACGAACTCGCCGACGACGTACCGAGCGCGGTGGCCACGCTCGTGTCCCGGCCGGAGCAGGTCCGCGCACTGGTCGCGGCCGGGTGCCCGGTCCTGTGGGCCGGTACCGACGTCCCCGGCCGAGCCACCGCCCCCAAGACGGGCATCCCGGCCGCCGCGGACCTGACCGGCAGTCCGCGCGTCGGCGTCTGGATCGACCGGAACGACTTCCTGCACCAGGAGCTCACCGCCGACGGCCGCTACGACGAGACCCGGGGCGGGCGCCCGCACGCCTACCAGGGCCGGTACTGGATCGACGGCGACCGCGTCGACTACCTGGACGACCTCGGCTTCTGGGCCTACGGCGAGTTCCGGGGCGACGAACTGCACCACGCGGGCTACGTCATGAAGCTCGGCTGACCTTCCCACCGGTCGGCGCACTCACGGTCCCGATCCTGGGTGCGCGACACCTGGGGAAACCGCGGCCTGGTTGCCGTAGCGGGCGCGGCCGAGGCTGGTGTTCGAGCAGCATCGGCCGCCCCCGGCGACCCACCCTCCCAGCCCTCTTCGGCTTACAACCCATCCTCCCGGCCCTCTCCGCCGTACGGAAAGAAGACCCCTCATGAACCTCAACGACACCACCAGCGCAGCCGTACTCGAAGAGCTCCGGCAGCGGCCCGCCGACCAGCGGCGCATCCTCTTCACCGGCGCGACCGTCGTCACCATGGACCCCGGCCTCGGCGTCATCGACGGCGGCGACCTCCTCGTCGAGGGCGACACGATCACCGCCGTCGGCACCCACCTCGACGCGGCGGACGCCGTGGTGGTCGACGCCACCGGCACGATCCTCACCCCCGGCTTCGTCGACACCCACCGGCACGCCTGGGAGGCCCAGCTGCGCCGGATCATGCCGGACGTCGACGACCTCGGCGGATATGTGATGGCCACCCTCGCCGGCTACGCCACCGTCTACCGGCCCCAGGACATGTACATCGGTACCAGACTGGCCGCCCTGACCGCGATCGACAGCGGTATCACGACCATGCTCGACTTCTCGCACAACTCCCGTACCCGAGAGCACTCCGACGCCGCCGTCGAGGCCCTGCGCGACACCGGCATCCGTGGCGTGCACGCCTCCATGGGCCCGCACTTCGGTGACTGGGACCGGCAGTGGCCCGGCGATCTGACCCGCCTCAAGGACCGCTACTTCAGCAGCGACGACCAGCTGCTCACGCTGCGCCTGGCGACCCTGGCCACCGACGAGATAGCCGGACCCGCGCTCGCCTACGGTCCTGAACTCGCGCGTGTGGCAAAGGACCTGGGCATCGGGGTGAGCGTGGACGCCGTCTTCGGCACCTCGTCCTCCGAGGCGGTCCTGCGCTGGGCCAAGGACGGCATCCTCGGCCCCGACGTCACCCTCATCCACTCCACCGGACTGACCTCCGAGGCATGGAAGGCCATGGGGGAGACCGGCACCACCGTGGCGCTCGCCCCTACCTCCGACGCGCAGATCGGTCTGGAGACCGCGATCCCCGCCGTCGACGAGGCCCTGTCCGTCGGTATCCGCCCCGGACTGAGCATCGACGTCGAAGTCGCCCTGGCCAGCGACATGTTCACCCAGATGCGGGCCCTGCACGCCATCCAGCGGATGCGCGCCGTCAACGCCGCCTACGGCACCGACCAGCAGCCCTCCCGTATCACCACCCACGACGTCCTCGACTTCGCCACCCTCCAGGGAGCCCACACCAACGGCCTGGCCGGCGTCACCGGCTCACTCACCCCGGGCAAGAAGGCCGACCTGCTGGTCATCCAGGCCGAGGACCTCAACAACATGCCCCTCAACGACCCGATCGGCACGATCGTGCTGGGCTCCGACGCCCGCAACATCAGCGCCGTCCTCATCAACGGCGAGCCCCGCAAGTGGGACGGACAGGTCCTCGACGTCGACCTGGCCGCCCTGCGCGGCGAGGTGCACGCCTCGCGCGAGTACGTACTGAACACCTCCGCTGCCTGAACACGGAAACCCTCTTCGTCGTCCCCCAGCCGCTCCTCCCGCGGCCGGGGGCACCCACCGAGGACCCTGGGCCGCAGACAGCCGGCGAGCGCCGGGACCGCAGACCAGCGGGCCGTCAGACAGGAGGGTGCCGCGCCCCCAGGAAAAGGGCGGCCTGGATCCGCTCCGCGCCGACCCTGAATCCGGAACCGGGCCCTCAGGAAGCAAGCACCCCGGGCCCGGGCCCTCCCCCTGGCGAGGCAGGTATTGCACTGTGCGATCCCTGGCGAGGCAGGTATTGCACTGTGCGACACCACCACTGTCCTCCGTCCCCGCCGTGCCGCATCCGTCCTGGCCGAAGTCCTGAACGCCAGGGGCCGCCTCCTGCTCGTGACCGGCGGCACGGTCATCACCGGCAACGGCCCGATGCCCAACGGGCGTGACGACCAGGCGCGCGGCGAACGCCCCAGCGCCGGCCTGGGCCGCTACCGGATCGATGGCACTCGCGCCGGTTACCCGGACGACCTGGGTTTCTGGGCCCTTGGCAAGTGCCCGCACGCCCACTGCACCACACCACACGCTGACCGCCCACGCCCCGGCGGCAACATCGACCGATCGTGCCGCGCCCAGAGACGCAGGCGGCGATCAGACGCCCCTTCTGGAGTTCTCATGTCCCGCCCCACCACATCCCCCCGGCACGCAGCCGGGACCAGTACGCCGGACCAGCCTCCGTCCTGGGCGCCCGCCGCCCCGACCATCGCGCTGCTGACCGCACTCGGCGTCCTGATGGTCGGCCAGATGTACACCGTCCTTGCCCTGCTGCACCCCATGGCCACCACGTTCGGCACGACACCGGGGCAGGCCACCTGGACGGCGACGGCGTTCGGCTTTGCCTACGCCGCCGGATTCCTCCTCGCCGGTCCGCTCGCGGACCGCTACGGTTCGCGCGCAGTGATCACGGCAGGGCTCGTCGCCGCCACGGCAGCCACCGTCGCGGTCAGTGCCGCCCCCAACCTCCCCACGGCCATCGCCCTGCGCAGCCTGCAGGGGCTGACGGCCGGGACCTTCGCTCCCTCCGCGCTCTCCTACGTCGTCCACCACATCGCGCCGCAGCGCCGCGGCACCGCCCTGACCTGCATCACCAGCGGCATGTTCGCCGCTGCCGTGATCATGCAGATCGGCGCCCAAGCCGTCGCGGCAGGGCTCGGCTGGCGTGCGGTCTTCTGGCTCAGCGCCGCCCTCATGGCTCTGTGCCTGATCCCGGTGCGCCGTGTGCTACGGCCCACCCTCCGCCACGGCACCGGCGGCGGGCTGCTCCAGGCCTTCGCGGCGATGCCGCGGCTGCTGCGCCGGCCTCGTCTGGTCGCCCTGTACCTGTCGACCGTGGCTCTGATGGCTTCCTTCGTCGCTGTCTATACGGCGGTGGCCATCGCCGGGCCGTCCAGCATCGCCGGGAACTCCTCCGCGATCCTCGCCCTGCGGTCCAGCGCACTGCCCGCCCTGGTCGCCGTCCCCGTGCTCGCCCCCGTGCTCCAGCGCCTGGCCGCACCCCTGCGCGCGGTCCTCGCCTTTGCACTGGCCGCCCTCACCGTCGCGGCCGGCTCTCTCCTCGGAGGCCACACCGTGCCGCTGGCCATCGCCCTGCTCCTGTTCGTGGCAGCCGTCGCGACAGCGGCCCCCGCCGTTGTCGAGACCATCAACGCCACCGCCCCGCACGCACGCGGCGCGGCCGTCGCCCTCTACGGATGCAGCATGTTCATCGGCGCCAGCCTGGGCCCGCAGCTCACCGGCGCTCTCACCGGCCTGGGCTTCGGCGGCATCCTGCGCGTCGTCGCCGCCGCGCTCGTCCTGGGCGTCCTCCTGGCCCTGCCGGCCCTCCGCCACCAGCGCACCGAATAGACCCACCCACACCCCCGTCCGTTCCCAGCACAACGCACCGAAGGAGAAGAACATGTCCACCCGAGAAAGCACCGAGATCCGCACCCCCGGCGGTGTGCTGGTCACCACCGGCGGCACCCCGATGAGCGAGCGCGCCCGTGCACTCGGTGCCGGCGTCGCCCGTGCCTACATCGACGGCTCCTGGCACGACTCCGCGACCGACGAGCGGTGGCAGCACCACCACCCTGCCACCGGCGAGCCGGACTTCACGCTCGCCGTCAGCTCCGCCGGTGAGGTCGACCGCGCGGTCCGCGCCGCCCGGCGCGCCTTCGACGAGGGCCCCTGGCCGCGGATGACCGCCCGCCAGCGCAAGCTGGTCCTGCAGCCCCTCGGCGACCTGATCCGTGCCCACGGCACCGAGTTCGCGCAGCTCCAGTCGCTCGACAACGGCGTGCCGATCACGGTCGGCACCGGCTTCCGGTTCTCGGCGAATTTCGCCGCCGACGTCTTCGACTACTTCACCGGCTGGATCGACAAGCTCGACGGCGCCGCCCCGCCCGTCTACACGGAGCAGATCAACAACCAGCTGATCACCGTCAAGGAGCCGGTGGGCGTCGTCGCGGCGATCACCCCCTTCAACGCCCCGGTGATGCAGTTCGCCCAGAAGGTCGCGCCCGCCCTCGCCGCCGGCTGCACCGTGGTGTTCAAGCCGTCGGAGTACGCCTCCAACGTCGCCGCGCTCTACACCAGACTCATCGAGCAACTCGACCTGCCGGCCGGTGTGTTCAACCTGGTGCCCGGCACGGCGAGCACCTCCCGGGCACTGGTCGCGCACCCGCTGGTCGACAAGGTGGCCTTCACCGGACGCCGCTCCGTCGGCGAGCAGATCCTCGCCGCCGCCGCGCCCGGCCTCAAGCGCGTGCAGCTGGAACTGGGCGGCAAGAGTCCGAGCATCGTGTTCGACGACGTGGAGGACATCACCGCCACCGCGCAGTACGCGATGAGCCTGGTCTCCATGGGCCTGTCCGGGCAGCTGTGCTCGACCCAGACCCGCGCCCTCGTCCAGCGATCGGTGTACGACGACTTCGTCGCAGCCGCGGCCGCGCAGATCGAGAATGTCCACCTCGGCGACTCCTTCGACCCGACCGTCACCTCCATCCCGCTGGTGAACCCGGCCGCGTCCGATCGGGTCATGCAGCTGATCGACGGCGCCGTCGCCGAAGGTGCCAAGCCGGTCGCGGGCGGGCGCCGGATCACGGTCCCCGGCGGCGGCAACTGGGTCGAGCCGACCCTGTTCACCGACGTCACCACCGACATGGAGATCGCCCGGGAGGAGGTGTTCGGCCCGGTGCTGGCGGCCATCCCGTTCGACACCGAGGAGGAGGCCATCCGCATCGCGAACGACTCCGAGTACGGCCTTTCCGCCGGCGTCTACACCCGAGACACCTCCCGGGCCGTACGCGTCGCGCGCCGGCTGCGTACCGGGACGGTCGGCGTCAACAGCCTCTTCGTCGCCACCCCGACAGCCCCCTTCGGCGGCTACAAGACCTCCGGCCTCGGCCGCGAAGGCGGCCGCGACGGCCTCGAGGGCTACCTGGAGACCAAGACGATCAGCATCCCCCTCGACTGATCCCCGCCGTTCCACTGCCTGCCCTGCTGACCGATCGGCAGGGCAGGCACGACCCGCACGTCAATGCACTGGCCGTCTGACGGCAGGAAGAGGAACCGGAACCATGAGCACCCATGACAGCGCGAAGGACCGGCAGGAGCGTTTCGACCACGGCATGGCCGTGCTGTCGAGCGTCGACGGCGAGAGCGGACAGAAGGTCATCGACTCGCTGTCCGACATCTCTCCTGAGTTGGGACACCAGGTGGTTGCCTGGGCATTCGGCGAGATGTACAGCCGCCCGCAACTGGCCCCGCGGGACCGCCAACTGGTCACCCTGGGCATGCTGACGGCCCTGGGCGGCTGCGAGCCGCAGCTCGACGTCCACATCAACGCAGCCCTCAACATCGGCCTGAAACCTGATGAGATCGTCGAGGCGCTGCTGCACGCTGCCGTCTACTGCGGCATGCCCAAGTCGCTCAACGCCACCTTCGTCGCCAAGAAGGTCTTCACCGAGCGAGGCATGCTGGCCCATCCGGACTCCGAGGAACACGGCTCCTGAGAATGCCGTGGCCCGGTTCCACGTACGTCGGGACGCGACCGTAGAGCCGTGATCACGAACGCAGTGCCTCCTCCCTTTGTCGGCATGTGTGGTGACGGCAGACGGTCACATCCGTCGGGACCTTCTCCCGAACGGCCGTTACGACGAGGCCCGTGATGACCGGCAGAGCGCCCACATCGGGCGATGCACCGTCACCGGCAACCACATCGACTGCGTCGACGACACCGGCTTCACCGCCACCGGTGATGTCCGGGACCGCGTGCTCTTCCACGAGCACGCGGGTGAGGCGGTTGCCGAGCCGCCAGGTGGCGGCGGTCCAGATCATGGCTTCGTGGGTGGCTGGGAGGGCCTCGTCGTCGCGTACGAGGCGGCGGAACTTGGTCAGCCAGCGAAGGAGCGTTCCACGACCCGGTGGCGGTGGAGCAAGACAAAGCCCTTGGCCGCGGACCGGGTAGAACATCGCGTCCAGGACCAGGCGCCGGCCCCACTTCTCGGGCCTGCCCCCGCGCCCGCCGGTGCTCACCGCCGGCGGTGGTGGCGGCAGCCAGCAGCGCTCACTGCCCGTCGGTCATCGTCGAACGGGGTAGAAGTGCCGCCGAGAGGGACGATCACCCCCGGCCATGAGCAGGGCATGACGAGTACGGGCACTCGGACGATGCGTGCACCCGGACTCCTGGTAGGACTGGCAAGCCTGGACGGCCCCGCTCCTGCCAGGAGTCCTTCACCTTCCGGGCGAACCGCCCACCGATTGAGCGCGCGGGGGCCGTTTGCATTGCCCGGAGGTTCCGCCCGGCACCTGACACCTGTGGTCGTCGCCGTCGACGACAGGCGCGTCAGTGGTGGTGGCCGTGCCGGCCGAGGGTCTCCGCGGGGGTCGCGCCGGGGCGGGTCCACTGCGGCACGGGGCGGCTGGTCGGGCCCCAGGTGGCGTTCCCGTCCGCGTCCGAGCGCCAGTACCAGCACGGGCTGTGCCCCTCGGGCCAGCTCTCGGGGTTGTCCTCCCACGCCTCGCCGCGGCCGTAGGGCGTCATGTCGAGCAGGCCGAGGGACCCGTTGACCGGCTCGTTGCCACGGCCCGTCGTGGAGTAGGTGAGGAACACGCGGTCGCCGTCGCGCAGGAAGCAGGTGATGTAACCCATGCCGCCGCCAACGGGCGCGTCCACGTCGCGCACCGAGTACCAGGGCTGGGTGTAGCCCATGAACTCGACGTAGGAGGCCACCTCGTCCCAACGGCCCGTGGTCAGGATGGCGAACGAGACGCCACGGGCGTTGAGGTAGACGGCGTCCTTGAGGTGCCAGGCCGTGGTGGTGCAGCCCTCGCACTGCCCCTGGTGCGGCGCGCCGTCGTACCACATGTGCTTGTAGACCACGAGCTCGTCGCGGCCCTGGAACAGGTCCAGGAACGGGACCGGGCCGTGGGGTCCGACGACCTCGACCGTCCCGTCGAGCTCCACCATCGGCAGCCGGCGTCGGGCTGCGGCGAGGGCGTCGCCCTCGCGGGTGTGGGCCTTCTCGCGGACCAGAAGCTCGTCACGGGTGGTCTGCCAGGTGGCCAGGTCGACCACGGGCGGGCGGCCGGGCAGCGCGGTGGTCGGGTCACTCGGTGTGGTCGTCATGGCGTCCTCCGTGGTGTCTCATGCCGGGCAGCGTCTTACGACGCCCTACGACGGTCACCAGAGCAGACTCGCGACCCGGCCGGAACTCATCGCGGCAGGGGGGCGACCTCGGCCGAGCCTGTACAGACACCACGTCGGGCTGACAAGTTCGCAGAGGCGTTCTGAGGGTTCGGCGAGTGGTGCCCCGCCGCCCAGAGGGAACCGACCACCGGAGAGGTCCAGCACGTTCCCGTTCTCCTGGACGCGGAACGTCGCGGCACGGTCGCACCATCGGGGTCGCCACCGGCGCCGAGCGCGCCGAGTTCCTGGAGTGCGGGCCGAAACGGCCCCTCGGGTCTGCACGGGTTGCCTTCCGACAGGAGAATCCGGCCCACCCCGCCCCTGGCGCCCCTTCCAGCGCCGCACCTCTGGCTGGACTCTTCTCCTTCAAGTCCCGCCGTCACGTGTCGTGCAGGGCGACGCGAGGAGACGCGACAGTGCCTCGATACCTGGCTGGCATGCTCCTCCGACACCCCTTCCCCGTCCTGCCCGACCATCGCGCAGGGCAGGCAGGCAGCCGTGACAACACCTGTGCCGGATCGCTGAGCCTCGGAGGAGTGCCGGCAGTTGTCCAGTCGTCCGTCTCCGCCAACGCGTCATGGCGGGGGAGGAACAGCGCCCAGCTGTTCCTCCCCCGCCATGACGGGACGGACTTCAGATGGCCTGGGCGGTGGGCATGATGGTGATCTCGGTGAGGTTGACGTGACGCGGGACGGCGGCCATGAAGGCCACGGTCTCGGCGATGTCGGCGGACTGCAGGCAGTCGATGTCGTGGATGAGGTCGGCCATCAGCTTGGAAGCGTCGGGGTCGGTGACGTGGTCGGGCAGCTCGGTGTCGACCATGCCGGGCTCGATGGTGGCCACGCGGACCATCTTGGGGCCGAGTTCGACGCGCAGCAGGCGGGTGAGGTGGCTGATGTAGGCCTTGGTGCCGGAGTAGATGGAGAACTTCGCCAGGATGCGGGTGGCCGCGATGGACGAGGTGTTGATCAGGTCGGCGGGCCTGCCCTGGGCGGCGGAGTCCGTCAGGTGGGGGAGGAACGCGGCGATGACGTTCATCAGGCCGCTGATGTTGAGATCGATCTGGCGCTGCCAGTCGTCGACCTTGAGCTCCTCGATGCCGGAGATGAGCTGGACGCCGGCGTTGTTGAACACGAGGTCGGCCTTGCCGAAGCGTGCGGCGACCTGGTCGGCGGCGGTCTGGACGGCGTCGCGGTCGGTGACGTCGACGGCCAGGGCAAGCGCCGTGCCGCCGGCGGACTCGATGTTCTTGACGACGTCCTCCAGCTTGTCCTTGCGGCGGGCGAGCACGACCACGGTGGCGCCCAGTCTGGCGAGGCGTTCGGCCGTGGCGGCGCCCATGCCGCTGGAGGCGCCTGAGACGACAGCGACACGGCCCGCAAGCGGGGATCCGGAGAGGAGAGCAGACATGACGGGTTCCTTCGAATGCGTGGGGGAAGTGGCGAGCGTGGATTCCGCGGGGGCGGATTCGTGGCGGGCCGGGGCGCCCGGCCGGGCCGGCGAGGGAAGGGTCGACCCAGCCGCGCAGTTGTGGCCCGCGCACGTGGGCGAGGGCATACCCCGGCGATCAGTGAGCTCAGGCGGCGTCGTCGTGTGCGGTGGCGGCGGACTTCTCGCGCCACGCGGCGAGGTCTTCCTGCACCTGCTGGTACTTGACGTCGAGTCGCTCGAGGGTGTCGCGGCCGAGGTAGAGGTGCGTGGGCAGCTTCTCGGTGGAGGTGACCTCGACGATGAGGGCGGCGCCCTTGACGGGGTCGCCGAGCTGGGCGTGGTTGGCCTGGTCGATCCAGTCCAGCGTCACGTGCGCGGGCGTGCCGTCGTAGTCCGCGATACGGTCGGCGGCGACCGACAGGGAGCTGGCGTCGAGGAAGTCCGTGCGGAACACGCCCGGCTCGACCACCATCGACTGGATCCCGAACGGCGCCATCTCGACGGAGAGCGCCTCGCTGATGCCCGCGACCGCGAACTTGGAGGCGCAGTACAGGCTGACACCGGGCTCGCCCTCGAAGCCGGAGCGGGAGCCGATGTGCACGAGCTTGCCGAAGCCCTGCTTGCGCATGACGGGCAGCACGGCACGGGTGACGTTGATCAGGCCGAAGACGTTCAGGTCGAAGAGCGAGCGGGCCTCGGAGTCGGTGATCTCCTCCAGGGCGCCCAGCAGGCCACGGCCGGCGTTGTTCACCAGGACGTCGATGCCGCCGAACCGTTCCACGGCCGCCTCGACCGCCTGCGGGATGCTGTCGTTGTCGGTCACATCCAGGGCGACCGCGAAGACCTTGTCGGAGTTCTTCAGATCGGCCGGCACCCGCTCCGGGTTCCGTACGCCGACCACGACGTTGTTACCGCCTGCCAGGGCGGCACGGGCGATCTCCGCACCGATACCTCGGGACGCGCCGGTGACAAACCAAGTAGCCATGAGTAGGCCTCTTCTCTCTGATTCTCTTTCAGATTTCCATCGGAGTTTTCCCCGACGTATTCGATTCTGCGAGGCATCGTGAGAGGCAGGAAGGCCGGGAGTTTCCTGGGAGAAATTTTCCCAGGCTGCGGAGAGCATCTTTCACTGACGGCTCTTTCCTGAGCCGGCCGACAGCGGACGGCCCGCGGATGCACGACCATGACGGTGAGGGACTGGACGCAAGGTCGGCCTGACAGGCTTGGGCGGCGTCGAGGACACGGCAGCCCGGCAGATGAGACACGCGGCCGGAAGCTGCACGAGAGCGCAGGCCGAGAGGCAGCGCCGAGTTGATCCTTCGCAGGCCAAGAGGGCAGGAGGACTGCCGGACAGCCGGCGGCACAAAGCCGCACCCGATGTATCGTCCGGGTCCACGGCATGCGGGGCACACCGCCCAGAAAGAGCCGGAACACGCGAGGGAACGCAGCCGCAGCGCCCGCCGGCCAAAGGCACGGCACGGGAGCCGAAGCCAGAGCCGGAGTCCGCCTCGTTCCGCGGCGCGCGCCCTTCAGAGGGACCAAGTTACGCCTCTGCAAGGGACCGGAATTCCTGGGAGAAGCGCACCCCCCTTCCGGCCCGCCACAGGGCGCCGAGCCGCTCTAACCTTGGCGCATGGACACAGACAAGCATCCCGCTGCCGAGAATGCGCTGGGGGGTTTCATCCGCGCACGACGCGCTCAGCTGCGCCCCGAGGATGTCGGGCTTCCCGCCGCCGGCCGCCGCAGGGTGCCCGGTCTGCGCCGCGAGGAAGTCGCCACCCTGGCCGGGGTGAGCACCGACTACTACATGCGCCTGGAGCAGGGCCGCGAACGGCACCCCTCGCAGCAGGTACTCGAAGCCGTGGCCAAGGCGCTGCGGCTGGATGACGAAGCCGTGGCCCATCTGTTCCGGGTGGCCACTCCCACTGCACGCCGCACACGCCGTGCGCGCCGCGTTGAACGGGTCAGCCCGCACCTGCGGCGGCTCCTGGACACCTGGAGCCACACGCCCGCCTTCGTCCTGGGCAACGCCCTGGACATCCTGGCCCGCAACCGGCTCGCCGCGGCCCTCTACACGGGCTTCAACACCTGCGACAACCTGCTGCGCATGACGTTGCTGGACCCGGCTGCGCACCAATTCTACCGGGACTGGGACCGTGCCGCCGAATCATGCGTGGCGGCACTACGACGGGCGGCCGGTTTCGACCCCGACGACCCGCGACTGATCGAACTCGTCGGCGAACTGTCCATGAAAAGCGCCGAGTTCCGGGTACTGTGGGCCCGCCACGACGTACGGGGCAAGACACGCGAGGCCAAGCTCTTCCACCATGTTGAGGTCGGCGACATGGAGCTGCACTACGAGGCCTTCACCGTCAACAGTGCCCCCGGCCAGCAAGTCGTCATCTATCAGGCTGAGCCCGGCAGTCCCTCCGCCGACGCTCTGGCGTTGCTCGGTTCCCTGAGCGCGGTGCCGACTCTCCAGCGGGTCTCGTCCACCGGCCCGGACTGAGGACGAGACCTGCGGTCCACGCGGTTGCCGCGAACAAAAGAGACGAGGCGCTGCAGAAATGGGCAGGCGAACGGCTCCGTATCTGGATTTCACGTGGCGTAATTTCTCATGCACCGCCGAGCCTGTGCTCCGCCGCGGCCGTGTGTTGTCAAGCTTGCCGACCGGATCCGACAGAGGGAGACCCGGAAGCTACGCCACGGGTGAAGGAAGCCAGGAAACGAGTCCGTTCACGGCCACGAGACTGGTCCTTCGTTTCCTGGGTGTATTACGGCTACCCTTGCGCCTCCTCATACTCGCGGGCGTCGCGGAGAATGACGGTATGAACCAGATCGTGGAGCTGGGAGAGTTCCTTCGTTCGTGCCGGGGCCGGCTCAATCCCGCGGAGGCGGGGATGCCCAAGACCGCCCGGCGCCGCGTCCCGGGCCTGCGCCGTGAGGAGCTCGCCCAGCTGGCAGGCGTCAGCGTCGACTACTACACGCGCCTGGAGCAAGGGCGTAGCCGTACCGCCTCGCCGGAGATCCTCGAGTCTCTGGCGACAGCGTTGCGCCTGGACGACACCGAACGCGCACACCTGTTCGACCTTGCGAACCGGCGCCCCGTCCTGCCCCGGCGGGTCACGCCTTCCCCGGCCGAGCAGGTCAGCCCAGCCGTCCACCAGCTGCTGGCCACCCTGGATGCCGCCTAC
This sequence comes from Streptomyces sp. NPDC086549, assembly GCF_044746205.1. Taxonomy (NCBI): domain Bacteria; kingdom Bacillati; phylum Actinomycetota; class Actinomycetes; order Kitasatosporales; family Streptomycetaceae; genus Streptomyces; species Streptomyces sp. NPDC086549. The sequence goes on from NZ_JBIVBS010000014.1 coordinate 194,328, forward strand.
TGCCCCGCATTCGTCCTGGGCCGGCGCACCGACGTGGTGGCCTCCAACCCGCTGTCTCGTGCGCTGATCGCCGACTTCGACGCCATGCCCGCGCACGAGCGCAACCAGGCCCGGTTCCTCTTCCTCACTTCCGCCGCCCGCGAGCTGTACGCGGACTGGGAGACCGTCGCCGCAGACACCGCCGCCATGCTGCGCATGGACGCCGGACGCCACCCTGAGGACCCACAGCTGGGCGAACTGGTCGGCGAACTCGCCGTGCGCAGCGAGCACTTCCGTGCGTGCTGGGCCGAGCGCAGGGTCCATGAGCGAACCGAGGGGACCAAGGGCTACCACCATCCCGTCGTCGGGGACCTCACCGTCACCTACCAAGCTCTCGCCCTGCCCGGCGACAGCAATCAGACCCTGTTCATCTACAGCACCGAGCCCGGCTCCTCCTCCGAAACCGCCCTGCGGCTCCTGGCGACATGGTCGACCGAACCCGTCACAGACCAGGCCCGCACCGCTGCGCCCAACGAACCGGACGGCACCGCCTGACCTCCTCATGCTCAACTACTGGCGGACCGAGCGCACCATGATCTTTTTGGGAGCACGGCGCGAAGCCCTCAAGCGGCAGGGGACGCGGGCCTGCTCGAGCGCGGCCGCCGCAGGGTGCCCGGGCTGCGCCGCGTGGACGTCGCGTTGCTCGCCGGTGTGAGCTCCGACTACTACATGCGCTTGGAGCAGCAGCGCGAGTCCAGCCCTTCGCCCAGCGAGATCAGCGGCGACTGGTTCGACGTGATACCACTGCCCTCGCTGCGCACTGCCTTCGCCGTCGGTGACGTCGTCGGGCACGGCCTGCACGCCACCGCCACCATGGGCCGACTGCGCACCGCCGTGCAGACTCTTGCCGACCTGGGACTCGATCCCACCGAACTGCTCACCCACCTCGATGACGTGGTCACCCGGCTCGTTGCCGAGGCAAGCCCCGAACAACGGGATACGGTTGGCGCCACCTGCCTGTATGCCCCCTACGACCCCATCACGGGCCGATGCCATCTGGCCTCCGCTGGGCACCCGCCTCCTGTACTGGTCCAGCCGGACGGCACGGCCCAGATCGTCGGTGAGCTCTCTCCCGGGCCGCCGCTGGGGGTAGGGGTTCGGGCCAAGAGCAGCGTGATGTCGTCGTGGGGTGGTGAGTCGGCGGCATGGGCGATCACGGCACGGCCCGCCTCTTCCAGGGGGCGGCCCGGGCGGCAGGACGTGGCCAGGCGGTCGATGAGGCGCGCGAGTCCGGCCTCCGGGTCATGGTGCACGTGCTGGATCAGCCCGTCTGTGTACAGGGCAAGAAAACTGCCGGGGACAACGGCGGGATCGGCGGGGAAGTCTCACGCGGCGGTGGCTTCCGGCGGCAGGGTGTTGCTGCTGTCGGTGAACTCTCAGATGAGTGTCTTGTCGCGGATCAACCGCACCCCGACAGGGCCGCCGGCGTAGCGGATGGCATTGGTGACCAGCTCGCTGATCACGAGTTCGGTGGTGGAGCCCAGATCGTCGAGTTCCCAGGCGTCGGGCTCGCTGGAGCGATGAAGGGAGCCGCGGCCTGTTCCTGATCGCCCAGCTCACTACGCGGTGGGGCAGCCGTTATGGCCAAGCGGGCAAGACGATCTGGGCCGAACAGCCGCTGGCTTCTTGAGTGTCGACGTCCCCGACGTCCGGCGGATCCACGATGCGAGCACGGGACTGGTTCCTGCGGTGCTGGAGGCTCAACCGGCTCACGCGCAGCACGAACGGTCATGACCGGTGCCGTCAGTCGCTCTGGCACCGTCCTCGCATCCCCTCAGGGCGTGAGGTAGCCGATCTCGCGCATGTCGGCCGGCGGATCGGTGCCGAATGCCGCAGTGGTGCAAGAGATTCCGCCGGTGGAGGTGTGGCAGGCCTTCGATTCGCTGTGGATCAGCCCTTGCGGCCCTGACCTGTTCGGTCAGCTGGGGGACGACGTCGAAGAGGTCGCCCACCACGCCGTAGTCGGCGAGGTCGAAGATCGGAGCTTCGGCGTCCTTGTTGACGGCGACGATGGTCTTGGAGGTCTGCATGCCGGCGCGGTGCTGGATGGCGCCGGAGATGCCGTTGGCGATGTAGAGCGGCGGGGACACGGACTTGCCGGTCTGGCCGACCTGGTTGGTGTGCGGGTACCAGCCGGCGTCGACCGCGGCGCGAGAGGCGCCCACGGCCGCGCCGAGGGAGTCGGCCAGCGCCTCGATGATCGAGAAGCTCTCGGCGCCGCCGACGCCGCGGCCGCCGGAGACCACGATCGCCGCCTCGGTCTGCTCGGGGCGGCCGGTCCTCTCGCGCGGGTTGCGCGAGACGACCTTCGTGCCTGTCGCCGCCTCGGAGAAGGAGACGGTCCGGGCCTCAACCGTACCCGTGGCGGGAGCGGCCTCGACGGCGGCCGAGTTCGGCCTGACCGTGATGACCAGGGTGCCTTTGCTGATACGGGACTTGGCCGTGTAGTACGCCGCAAATGCGGACTGCGTGGCGCCGAGGCCTTCGCCGCCGGCCTCCAGATCGACGGCGCCGGTGGTGATGCCGGAACCAATACGGGCCGCGAGGCGGGCCGCGATCTCCTCGCCCTCGGCGGTGGACGGTACGAGGACGGCGGCCGGGGAGCGCCCTTGGGCCTGGAGTCGATGCGCAGGGTGAGCCAGAGGCGTTCGCGGGCCCAGTTCACGCCGCACGGGACGCGTCATGCAGCAAGATTCGGGCCCCCTTCCCGCCGCTACCTCTGTTCAGTCAAGTCCCACGTCCCCAGTGCGTCACGGTGCAGCAGGCAGACCTCACTCCACGACCCATCGACCGAAAGCGACGGACGCTGTACCTGCAGGCAAGCACGCTCCATCGCCAACCTCCTGGCGTGCTCGTCTCCCGAGGCCTCAGCGACTCGGTAGTAGTGCCGCACCGGCTGGCCATCCGCTGTCCAGAAACGGAAACCCACCAGCCATTGCACGTTGCAGTCCGCAGCAGGGTTCTCTCTGCCTGGCTCCACTGCGCGGCTCGCGAATGTCGGTGTCTGCTTGAGCGCTATGTACATTCCTGTGCACGACTGTGTCCTCCGTTCCGTACCCCCTGTCGTCATTCGTGTGTTCAGGCTGGTCATGCCAAGGCCTCTCTGGTCTCACAGGCAAACCGGTGCGTTGCCTCATATCTACCGAACCACTCGAAGGCAGGCTTCGGTGAAACTCATCCGTGCCCGGCTCTTCCTGGGTGTCGTGCCCCCACCCTCGCCGCCAATAGTGGTGAGTACCGAAGCCGCGAACCCAGACCAGGAGAACTGCCTACGCTGCCAGGAGCGAGACAGATCAGTACAGTTCCTGGGCCGCCTGGTGCGCGGTCCCTTTACGACTGCCCGGTCCAGCGCAGGGTCATGTCGGGCAGATTTTCCATGTTCCTGCGGCCATCGCTGGTGTCGAGGTCACGGAAGCCATGGCGTTCGTAGAACGCGCGGGCATCGGTGTTCTGCTGAAAGACGTGAAGTGACAGCCCGTCCGGGCTGTGCCGTCTGACCTCGTCGAGCAGCAGCGTGCCGATGCCCTGGCGGCGGACATCCGGCCGTAGATACAGGTGTTCGAGCACGTCGCCTTCAAGGGCGGCGTAGCCGAGGATTTCCATCTCACGCACCGCCACCCACACGCGGCATGTCTTGAGGAGGACATCCTCGACCCATCGGGTGACCTGTTCGTGATTCCGTCTCTGCGGAGGCAGGTACGGCATCGCCGCGGCTCGGGAGGCCATATGGATGCGTGCGACCACCGCCGCGTCTGCCGCAGCCGCGAGTCGGATCTTCGTTCCGTCGTCATCACTCATGGCGGGAACCTACAGGGACGGACGGCCACCACGTCGGCGATGCCCCTGCCGGCCAGGCCGCTGCGGAAGTCGGCGTTCTGCCCGTAGCGGGCGTCGGCCACCACCGTCGCTGCCGTGGCCCACACGTTGGGCTGCAGCTGGCCCATCGCCTTCGTCCTCGGCGCCGTCCTGGCTCGGACCGACGCCGCTGCCGTCGCTGCCGTAGCCAACACCATGCCCGGTCGCATCCTGACGGTGCTGCGCGCCGAAAGCCCGGTGAACGATGGGACCGCTCTGGTCCTGCTGGCCGTGACCATCGAGGTCGTCAGCGACGCGCAGCCCTTCTCCTGGTCCGGCACGGCGGTCGCCTTCGTCGAGTCCTACGCCGGCGGAATCCTGATCGGTGCCGCGGTCGCGCTGCTCCTGATCCCCGTCAGGCGCTGGCTGCCCGAGCCCTTGCTCCACAGCGTGCTGAGCGTCGCCACCCACTCCCTCGCCTACCTGCCCGCCGAACTCCTGCATGTGTCCGGCGTCCTCGCCGTTGTCGCCTGCGGCCTCGTGACCACCTGGTTCGGCCCTCGAGTCATAGGTTCCGACGCCCGCATTCAGGCCGTCGCCTTCTGGGAAGTGGCCAGCTACCTGCTCAGCAGTGCGCTGTTCATCCTCGTCGGTATCCAACTTCCTGCCGGGGCCGGGGCATTGACCTCGGTCTCCCCGCTGCAGGCGACGATCGGCGCCGTCGCCGTGAGCGTCGCTGTGATCGGGACACGGCTGCTGTGGTTCTACCCGGTCCCCTATCCGGTCAGGTTCCTGGACCGGCGTTCACAGCAGCGGGAGCGCCGTATCACCGCCCCTCAGCGTCTGCCGCTGGCGTGGGCGGGGATGCGCGGAGCCATCTCGCTGGCCGCGGCGCTGACCCTGCCCGCCGCGACCGCCGAGGGACATGTCGTCGAGCAACGCGATGCCGTCGTGTTCATCACGACTGTCGTCATCGTCGTCACCCTTGCGTTCCCCGGTCCCACGCTGCCGACCGTGGTCCGCCGGGCCCGCTTCCCCGAGGACGAGGGCAAAGCCGCGGAACTCACCCTCGCCCGGTGCCATATGAGCAGTGCCGCGTTGCGCGCCCTGCCGGAGTTGGCGCAGCGGCTCGGGGTCCCCGAGGCGGATACCCTCCGCGTGGCTCAGGACATCGAAGACCGTACGGCCCCCGCTCCCGGCACCGCGCGACGCCGCGAGAGCGTGCGGCGCCTCAACCTCGCCCTGCTTCAGGTCAAGCGCGATACGCTGACGAGCCTGCGTGACGCCGGCGGTATCGACGACATCGTCCTCCGCGCCGTTCAGGAAGTGCTCGATGTGGAGGAGGTCCGCCTGAGGAGAAGGGCCAATCTCCCAGCGTCAGAGTTTGCCCGTAACGACGCCGCGCACTCCAAGGAGGACGACGCAAGCCCCATGCGGCTCGGGATCCTCGAGGTAGGCGACTCTCGCCGATGCGATGCTGCCGCTGAACGAGCAAGCCTTTACCCGCTGTCGGGTCGGCCCTTGGCGCGAGGCGGCAGGCCGGCATTCCCGGCGCCGTTGCGGCCTGCGCTCGGTGCTGCAGCCGATCATCCCCCGCTGTCTGAAAGGTGCTTGTCACAGTCATGCGAGTAATGAGCCATCCGAGCGGGCGAGCACAGCTGTTCAGGCAGGCGGCTGCCTTGGCGACAGCCGCGGCCCTGCTCGGTGCCTGCGGTGAGTCCGTCGGAGGTGCACCGCCACGTCCCACGGGCAGACCTTCGGTCCCCTCGTGCGTGACGCCGTCAGGGGATCTGCTGGCCGACATCGACGGCGACGGCCTCACAGACCGCGTCTCGGACCCCTCCCACACCGGTGCTCAACTGACCGTCGCGTTCGGCAAGGAGGCGGGCTACGGCACGCCGGTCGGGGTGAGGAAGCTGATCGACCGCTCCGGCACCGGAGAGAAAGACGTGCTGGCGGCGGTGGCGGACTTCAACGGCGACGGGTGGGGCGACCTGGTCGTCGTGGCCACCGGCCAGAAGCAGGGAGACGACCCGATCGAGCCGACCGTGGCCGAGCTGGTGTCGGGCCCCTTCTCGGCTTCCGGCCGGGGACAGCACACCCGGCATCTCGACCTCGGCGAGACACGTGGCATCGCCGTGGCCGACTACGATCACGACCCCTACCCCGACCTGGCGGTGTTCGCCTACGCCGGCGACGGCGTCTATCAGACGGAGGCGCGCCTCGGCGACAGGGATACGGGACTCGCCGACAGCACGGCCGACACGAGCAAGTACAGCGTCTACGCGGACCAGACCGATGACCAGACCCCGAGCAACATGCCCAGCTCCGGCCTGCGCACGTTCTACCCGGAGTGCGGAAAGGCCGGTGGCCAGGGCTGAACTGGTGCTGGTGCCGATGCGCGCACGCGAGGCCGTGGTCCGTCTCCGAGGGGCCGTTGAGCGGTGCCCGCCGCCCGGAAGGAATCGGCCACCGGCGAAGCCCAGCACGTTCCCGCTCTCTTCTGGGTCGCCACGGCCGCACCGGCGATCACGGTCAGCGCTGTCACCAGCGCCGTCGTCCTTGCTCCGTGCCGCGGCGAGCCGCTTTCGATGCCCGCGTCCCGGGGCGGGCCGGCACCGGCAGTGCCGGTATCCGGTACAGGCGCCGGCAGGGTGTCGTCCGCTGAGTGAGTGCTGCCTCGCCCGAAAGCAGCGGAGCGGGGACCGGTCGTCAGCCCGCGGCGGCGGTGAGCGCTCCGAGGGCGCTGGCCTGGGTACGCCAGTCGGTCTGGTTCGGGCTGGTGCCGGCCCAGCGTTCACCGAGGGCGTTGAGGGAGCTGCGGTCCTGCGCCCACAGCGTGTCCGCCTGCTTCTGGATGTAACTCTGGTAGGTGCTGGACCCGGTGACCTTCGCCAGGTCGGCGAAGTTCCGCATGAAGATGCCCTTGAACTGCTTCTGGTTGTCGTCGCAGGACGCCGAGCCGATGTCGCAGGACTCGGTGAGCACTCCGTTGCGGGTCAGCGCCGGGCTGCTGATCGCGGCGTCGGCCAGCGTGCGTGCGGTGGTCAGCAGCGAGCTGTCCCCGGTCGTCCTCCACAGTTCGGTGAAGCCGCCGATGGCCAGTCCCTGGTTGTAGCTCCACACGGTGCTGCCGTTGTTGCCGCAGGCCGAGGTCAGCCCGTCGTTCACCAGACCCGAGGAGTTGATCATCCCGCTGGCCTTGTACCAGGCGGCGGACGTCTTGGCCCGCTGGAGCCACACGGTGTCGCCCGGGATGCGCTGATGCAGTGCCGTGGTCAGCCAGAGGTACTGCCCGTTCGTCACGGCGTTCTTGTAGGTGCGCTCGCGGTCCCACCACACGCCACCCCCGCAGGTGCTGGGATCCCAGTACTGCTGAACGTAGTTGGCGATGGTCACTGCCTCGTTCAGATAGCGGGAGTCGCCGGTGTAGTCGTACGCGTCGAGCCAGGCGATGGCCCACCAGGCCGAGTCGTCGATGGAACGGCTGATGAAGTGGCCCTCGATCGCGTCCGAGCTGCGCACGCCGGCGGCGAAGACGCCCTTGTTCTGCTCGAAGGTGCGCGCGATGACCCAGTCGTAGTCGTTCCTTCCGGTGGTTCTGGCGAAGTCGATGAGGGAGGTGAGGGTGGCGGCGGAGTTCCACCAACTGCTGGGCCACCAGCCGTTGTAGGGGTCGTACGAGGTCATCAGCGCGTCCGCCGCGCCGCGCGCCCTGGTCGGCGCGGGCCTGACCCACGCGGTGCAGCTGCCCTCCTGGTGGGCGGCCTCCCGGCCGCAGGCGCGGACAACGCCGCCGTAGAGGAGGCCGCGCGGGTCGCGGGTGGCGTACATGGCGGTACGGGTGCCGGTGGCTCCGGACGGGGTGCTGGTGCGGCCGAGGGAGGAGCCGTCCGGCCAGGTCGAGCCGCCGTCCCAGGAGCGGTCGAGCCAGATCTCGTCGCCGGCGCCACCGGTGTCGATGCTGGCCCAGGCCATGGAGTTCTTCTGGTCGACGTGCAGCCGGATCTTACGGCCGTAGAGGGTGGTGGAAGGCACCGGCTGGTCGTCGCCGGCCGCCTGGCCCGCGTCGGTGCGATCGCAGAGTGTGTCGCAGACGGTGGGGTAGGCCCAGTTCGTGCAGCCGACGCCTGCGGCGTCGCCACAGGCCCGCACGAGCCCGCGTCGGTGGTTGCGAGGATCGGTGATGTTGTACATCAGCGTCCTGGTGCCGGTCCAGGTTCCCGGGATGCTCGCCTTGCCGAGCAGTCCCTCCCAGGTGGCGCCGCCGTCCCAGGAGCGGTCCAGCCACACCGAGTCGCCGGTCACGCCGTTGTCGATGCTGGCCCAGGCCATGTCGTCCGCGTCGGAGACGTGCAGTTCGAGGCGACGGCCGTTGAGGTCCTTGTTCGGCACGGGAAATCTCTCCTGCCGGGCCAGTGAGGGATCCCGGGTGTCACAGGCCAGCACGCACACAGGGGTGGCGGCGGTCGCGGGCGTCGCGGCCGGGACCAGTGCCACGAACGCGAGAGCGGCCGTCAGAAGGAAGCTGAGAAGCCGTGGTCTGACAACGATGTCGGACCTTCGTAGGGGCACCGGAACTCGCCTCGATTTCACGGTGGGGGACGCCGGTTGGCGGCGTGACGGGGGGCCGACGGCTCGCACCGAGCCGGGCGGGAATCGAGCACTGGTCCATACCTATCTTGGAGGCAGTGAACCGGCTTGGCGGGTTCCTGTCAATGCCCTCAACGGGAGTCTGTTCAGGGGCGGTTCGTGGTGGCCGTGACGGGTTGACACCCTGTTTTCGGGCGCCCATCATCGGTGGAACTTCGACGAGGCTCCTCGTGTACCCGATTGTTCGATCAGCCACTGGGTCTCGTAGACCACGATTTTGAATCGATTCATATATCGCGTCTCCACGTCCCCGCACCTGATTCGGGAGGTTTCCATGCGTCGTCGTTCCCCACTGAGCAGATCGCCAGGCAGGCACCACTTGCTCGGCCTGGCCGTGATCGCGGCCACCGTGCTGTCCACAGGTCCCGCGCCGTCCGCGAGCGCCGCGCCTTCCGCATCCGCGGCGGCCTCGACGACCGCAACGGGCGTCAGCAAGGCTGCCCTTGACGACCTGAATTACTCGCCGACCTCACGCACCCTCAAGCCGGCGGCCGTCTACCGAACCTCCGGCAGCGTCGCGAACCCGCAGAACGTCCTCAACGGTCAGGCGACGCGGATCTCCGGCTCGCAGTCGGCCATCACTCTCGACTTCGGCAAGGAGGTCGGCGGTCTGGCAACGTTGTCCTTCGGCAGTGTCAGCAGTGCCGGCCAGCGAGTCGGCCTGGCCTTCAGCGAGTCGTCCCAGTACGTGGGCAACAACAGCGACCGGAGCAGCGGCCGCGACGACGAGGACGGGGCCCTCTACGCCACGGCCTCCGCCAACGGCACCTACACGATGCCCACGGCGAGACTGCGTGGCGGCTTCCGCTACCTCACCGTCTTCCTCGACTCCTCGGGCTGGGTGGACCTCACGGGCGTCAGTCTCAACTTCACCGCGGCTCCGGGGAAGGCCAACCCGGCCGACTACGCCAACTACTTCCACTCCAGCGACGACCTGCTGAACCGCATCTGGTACGCAGGGGCATACACCGTGCAGCTCAACACGATCGCCTCCAACCAGGGCCGCGCCTGGCCCCCGCCGGGCTCGGAGTGGGACAACGGCGCCACCGTCGGCGTGGGTGACTCCGTCCTGGTCGACGGGGCCAAGCGCGACCGTACGGTGTGGCCCGGCGACCTGGGCATCGCCGTACCCACGCAGTACGCGTACTCCAACGACCTCACCTCGACCCGCAACGCGCTCACCACGATGTACAACGCACAGTCCGCGGAGGGTGAAATCCCCTGGTCGGGCCCGCCGTTCAACCTCACCGGCTCGGACACCTACCACACCTGGACGCTGCTGGGGACTTCGACCTACTACACCTACTCGGCCGACCGGGCGTGGCTGGACTCCGAATGGGCCAACTACAAGCGCGGGATGGTCTTCATCATCAACAAGATCGACGGCAACAACCTGCTCAATGTGACCCGCACCCAGGACTGGGCCCGGTCCGGCCAGGGCGGCGAGAACATCTCCGCCAACGCGCTGCTGTACGCGGCGCTCAAGGGCGGCGCCACCCTGGCCTCGGTCAAGGGCGACAGCGCGCTCTCCGCGAGCTGGGCCGACAGGGCGGCCGCCATCAAGACCGCGGCCAACTCCCGCCTGTGGGACGCTGCGAAGGGCATGTACAAGGACAACCCCACCAGCGGCCTGTACCCGCAGGACGGCAACTCGCTCGCGGTCTGGTACGGGCTCACCGACTCCACGGCGAAGTCGCGGAGCATCGTCACCCAGCTCGGCAGCCGCTGGGGCATCTACGGCCCCACCACCCCCGAGTGGGGCGGCAACGTGTCGCCCTTCGCCGGCGGAATGGAGCTGAACGCCCACTTCACAGCCAACGACGACTACACCGCCCTGGCGCAGATCCGCCGTACCTGGGGCCACATGCTCAACAGCGACATCGGCACCAGGAGCACCTTCTGGGAGGGCATCAAGGCCGATGGCGGTCTCGCCTACGGCGGTTCGTTCATGAGCCTGGCCCACGGCTGGTCCACCGCGCCCACCTCCACGCTCACCTTCGACGTGCTCGGCACGGCACCGGAGTCGGCGACCGGTGCGTACCGCTTCGTCCCGCACCCCGGCGGCCTGACCGGCGCCGAGGGTCGCATCACCATGCCCCAGGGTGCCGTCAACGCCTCTTGGTCCCGCGACCCCTCCGCCGGCACCTATTCGGCGCACCTCACCAGCCCCTCCGGCACCACCGGCCGCATCGGGGTCCCGAAATTCGGCGGCAACATCTCGGTGTCCGTGAACGGCAACGCCGTCTGGAGCAACGGAACCTTCACGCCCACCTCGGGCATCACCGGCGCCAGCCAGGACGACACCTACATCTACCTGACCGGCGTCGCTCCGGGCAGCTACACCGTGAACGCCAGCGGACTGGGCAATCCGCCGGCACCCGGCGAACCCGGTACCGGTGAGCTGCGGGCGGGCCTCACCCGGTGCGCGGGCGAGGGCGGTACGTGCTCCTTCAGCGGCACCCGCGCGGTGGCCTACGGGGCCGGAACATACACGTACAAGACGGTGACCGGCAGCACCGCCTGCAGCAACGACTCCTTCGGCGGCGACCCGGCGGCCGATCTCGTCAAGTCCTGCTACGTCGCCGACGCGGGCGGCCCGCCCGGATACACCGCCTGCGCGGCCGAGGGCGGCACCTGCTCCGTTCCCGGCTACAACCGCGACGTGGCGTACGGCGCCAACGGCAACTTCGCTCACCAGGTCACCAACGGCTCCGTCGCCTGCACCAACGCCCACTTCGGCGACCCCATCGACGGAGTGGCCAAGTCCTGCTATCTGCCGCCCGCCGGAGCCCCGGCCGGCGGCTGGACCAAGTGCGCGGACCAGAACGGTACTTGCCCCGCCGCCGCGGGACAGCCGGTGAAGTACGGCGCCTTCGGCGCGTTCACCACGATCACTGCCACCGGCGACACCCCGTGCACTGATGCCAAGTTCGGCGACCCGATCTTCGGCGAGTCGAAGGCCTGTTACACCGCCACCGGCGGCCCGGCCGGCTACGCCACGGCCTGCTCGGACGAGGCCGGGACGTGCGGCTTCAGCGGACAGCAGACCGTCGCCTACGGCGCGCGGGGCAGCTTCGTGTACAAGTCGTTCACCGGCGGCGCCGGCTGCACGACAGCGGCATTCGGCACCGATCCGCTGCCAGGCGTTCGGAAGGTGTGCTACCTCACTACCTGAGGAGTGGCAGGACAGGGCCGGGACGGTGAGCTCACCGCCGGATTCCCCGCCTTTACAGCCGACAAGGGCCGGACCGCTGAACCCGAGTGCGACTCCCGCGAACGTGGCATCGTCGACGCCCTGACGGTCGATGGCGTGAACGTCCTGCACCCGGGGACAGCGCCGACACTTTCGGCGGAGCGGCCTGAGTCCTGAAGGGGCGAGCGCACCGGTCGGCCGAGCGCGCCGAGTTCCTGGTGGCCAACTTCTGCGTGACGTCGGGCGACTTCGACCCCGACGAGGTTCACCGGATGGTGTCGTCGGCCGCGAGCCGTCGACAGGTCGTCGCCGGGCTGACCCGGATGGTACGGGGAGGCTGGGACGGCGTGCACATCGACCTGGATTCGGGCGAGGCGGCTGATCGGGCAGGCCTGGCCCGCTCCTTGACCCGGCAACTCGACGGATCGTGCGTATGGCCTACGACTCGGTGGGAAGCGTGAAGACGTGAGCCATCCGGTCCCTTGCGCAGCGGCGCGCGTTCACGGTCAGGCTCTCGGGAGAGGCCAGGGCATCACGTGCGCGTCATCGAGAAGGCACAGCACCGGCTGCCGCCAGGCAGCGGAGGCGGGCAGACCATGCAGGGCGAGGCCGGTGTCGAGACGGGCCGGGGGAGCCGGGGCACAGTCCGAGGATCGACTCGACGCCTTCCCACTGCGGCTCGGCACCCAGCCGCTGCGCGGCGGCGAAGGACAACTCGCCCTCACTCGCGACACCGTTGGTCCGAGCCACCCGCACACCGTGCGACGTGGCCTGTACGTGGTCGAGCAGGGCGTCTTGCCGATGCCCTGCTCTCCGCACACGAGCAGGGTGCGGCCTCGGCCGGCGCGGCAGTGCGCCACCAGTCGGTCGAGAACAGTGACCTCTCGTGCCCTGCCGTACAAGCTTCCGCTGGGCGCCCTGCCGACCGCCCGGCCCGGAGCGCGGCAGGTGGTGCGCGTGGGTTCGAGCACCCGACGGGGGAGGCCGGGACCACGCACTCGGTGCATATGCGCCGACGTGCGCGGTCACCTTGGCCCCCGTCATCGGGCAATGGGATCAACTGCTGGGGACGGTGTCCTCGAACGTGGTGCCCGCGCTGCGGTACGCCGTCACCTTGGCGGCTACCTGGGCCGGCGTGAGGACCTGGTCCTTGACGTGCAGGACGTAGTCGACCTGCTCGTCGTACGCCCGTGCGGTGGTGCTGGTCTGGCCTACGAGGTCGATCAGCCACTGGTTGAAGTTGATCGACATCGGCCGCTCCGGCAGGTACGCGGCGTCATGGGTGCCGAAGAGCTGTCCGTCGATGTAGTACTTGATGGTGCTGTTGTCGATGGTCAGCACCAGGTCGTGCCAGCCGTTGTAGCTCTGACGGCCTTCGGTGTGCTGGTTGACCGCCACCCACGGGTCGGCCTGGTAGGTCTCCCAGGACGTCGTGTAGAGGATGTTGGCCGGCTCGCCCCAGCCGCCGTTGGGCAGGTACTCGAAGTCGTACTCGGAGTAGTCGTCCGCCATCGGTGCGGTGAGGTCGTTGATGGTGAAGAACGTCTGGACGAGGTGGTCGCCGTCCGGGCCGTACTTGGGCGCGTCGCTGAACTTGACCCGGGCCGCGTAGGTGCCGTTCTTGAACTTGCGCGCGTTGGTGACGATCTCGGTCTGCTTGGTGCTCTCGCCGGTGCCCGCGGTCGAGGTCTCCAGGTTCATGACGGAGTTGCCGCTGGTGGTGGCGAAGGTGACTTTGTCGGGCGCCCAGGTGGCGCCGGACACGCCGGGGCCACCGGAGGTGGAGCGCACGCTCCAGCCGTGCGCCGAGACCTTCGGGTCGTTGTAGGCGCTGTAGTTGAAGTCGTCGAACAGCGTGGCGCCGCCTGCCGGAGGATCGGTCGGCGGGTCGGTGGGCGGGTTCGTCGGGTCGTTGCCCGCGGGGGCCTGGCCCCACACGGTGGTGCCGGCCAGCTGCGCTGTGACCTTGGACCAGTCGCCGTACGACGTCTGGGAGGCGCCGAAGGAGTAGTCGTCGCTCTGGTTCAGCGGCGCCCACGTCGACTGGTAGAAGCGCAGTTGCATGTCGCCGGTGTCGGCGCCCGGGGCGAGCGAGCCGGCACCGGAGTTGAAGCCGATCTCAAGGTAGCGGTCGGCCGTGGCGGTCGGGTTGGCGAGCGTACCGAAGGTGCCCGTGACGTTGGCGCAGCCCTTGACGGCCCAGGAACAGGCGAAGCGGTAGGTCGCGCTCGCCGAGTCGGCCTTGAAGTAGTAGCGGATCTTGACGTTCGCCAGTTGTACGGTCGTGCCGCCGGTGTTCTTCACCTTGAACCAGGGTTCGGCCTGGTCGGCGCTGGCTCCGGTGGCGCTCGTGCGGTATTGGACGCTCAGCCCGTCGGTGGCCGCGCTCGCGGTGGCCGGGAGTGCGGTGAGCGCGGCGGCGCCCATGGCCACTGCGACGGCGGTGGATGCGGTGGCGCGCAGCCGCTTCTTCGCGAACCTCATCGTTGTTCCTCTCCAGAAAGGTGGGGGTGATTCCCGGAACGGGACAGGGACAGGGGTGGTGTCAGGGGTGGCGCTGGACACCGAGCGCGTCGAGCCGGGCCGTGTGCTCGCCGAGGCGGGAACGGAAGTCGGCCCAGTCGGTCGCGTCGCTCCAGCCGCGGTCGGCGAGGGCGCACAGCCGCGGGTAGGTGAGGTATTCGATGTGGGCGGACGTCGTGACGAACTCGGTCCACAGCTGGGTCTGTGTGCCCAGCACCCGTCCGGCCGCCTGGGCGTCCGCATCCTCGGGTACGGGGTTGTGGGCGTGGACGGCGCGCAGATCGACGACGGTTCCGGGCTGGGCCGGTGGCTCGTGCCGGTCGTCGGACTGGGCGTAGTCGAGGTAGGTGGCCCGGTGGTACGCGCTGACGACGGGGTGGCCGCGGCGGGCCGCCGTCAGGGTGTGGGACGGGTCGCGCCAGGTCATCACGGTGAAGTCGAGGGGCAGTTCGGTGCCGGTCTCGGCCCAGCCGACCGGGCGGCGTCCGCGCCGGACGAGGAAGTCGCCGATCTGTCCGAGGAACCAGCCGTGCAGGGCCTCGGGGTTCGGCAGGCCCTCCGCCGCCGCTCGTTCGCGTGCGGCGGCGCTGTGCGTCCACTCGGTGGTGGGGCACTCCTCGCCGCCGACGTGGATGTAAGGGGAGGGGAAGACGTCCATGACCTCGTCGAGGACGGTGCGGCAGAAGTCGAGGACCTCGTCGTGGACACCGAGGACGGTGTCGCACACGCCCCAGCGCGTCCAGACGTCGAGGGTGCGCTCCGGGTGGTTGCCCAGTCGGGGGTAGGCGGCGAGGACGGCGCGTACATGGCCGGGCATCTCGATCTCCGGCATGACGGTGACGCCGCGAGCGGCCGCGTACCGGACCAGGCCGACGAGTTCGGCCCGTGTGTACGCCCCACCGTGCGGGATGCCGTCGTACGTGTCGCTGCCGGCCGGGCCCTGCTGTGACTCGGCGCGGTGGCCGCCGATCTCGGTGAGCTTGGGAAAGGCGGCGACCGGCATGCGCCAGCCCTGGTCGTCGGTGAGATGCAGGTGGAACACGCTGATCTTGTGCAAGGCCAGCACGTCGACGTAACGGCGCAGATAGGAGACGGGCTGGAAGTGGCGTGCCACGTCCAGCATCGCGCCGCGCCAGGGGTGACGCGGGATGTCGGTGATCTCGGCGCACGGCAGCAGCCACCGCGTATCGGGCTGCGGGGTCTCCGACAGGGCCTGAGGGGGGAGGAGCTGACGGATCGTCTGGATGCCGCGTAGCAGGCCGGTGGGGTGCGCGGCGCGGAGCAGCACGGCGTGCGGGGCGATGGTGAGCCCGTACCCCTCTTCGCCGAGGCCGGCGAGTCCGGGGTCGAGCGTCAGGGCGAACTGTCCGTCCGGGGACGGCCGCAGGGACAGTCCGGTGGCGGGGGCGAGCAGGGTGCGCAGCAGTTCAGCGGCCGGTTCGGCGCCTGCGCCGATGTGCAGCGCGGTGTCGGCGTCGAGCGTGAAGTGTCCTGGCCGGAGTGCGGCCTTGGTGGGGCGGGGGATGAGGGTGAGTCCAGATCGCTGTGCGGGCATGGATCGTCTCCGGAACGGGGTCGCGTGGGGATCGAGTGTGAGGTCAGCCCTTGACCGCGCCGGCCGCGAAGCCGGAGGTGACGTGGCGCTGGAGCAGCAGGAAGACCACGAGTGCCGGTGCGGCGAAGAGGGTCGAGGCGGCCATGGTGGCGCCCCAGTCGGTGCCGAAGACGTTCTGGAACGAGGACAGCCACACCGGCAGGGTGCGGTTGTCCTGCTGCTTGATGATCAGGAAGTTGGCGTACGTGAACTCGTTCCAGGCAGTGATGTAGCCGAACAGCGAGGTGGCCATCAGACCCGGTGCCAGCAGCGGGAACGCCACGTGCCGGAACGCGCCGAGCCGGGTGCAGCCGTCGACCTGGGCGGACTCCTCCAGCTCCGGGGGGATCGTGCCGATGAAGCCGCGCAGGACGATGATGGTGAAGGGCAGCGTCATCATGAAGTAGACGAGGGTCAGGGTCGGCAGCCGGTCGAGCATGTCGGTGTCCCGGGAGATGATGTAGACCGGGATGATCAGCGACTCCCAGGGCGCCATCTGGGCGATGAAGATCATGAGCATGAACTGGCGGCGCCCTTTCCACTTCATCCGGGCGACCGCGTAGGCGGCGCCGAGAGCGATGACGAGGGAGAGCAGGACGGCGCTCAGCGTGACGAGGATGCTGTTGCGCCAGAACAGGCCGAAGCCGTCGGCGCCGACGGCGGTGCGGAAGTGGTCGAGTGTCCAGGTCTCCGGGAGGAGGCGGGGGCTGTCGGACTGGATGTCGCGGGTCGGTGTGAACGCGGTGGCGACCATCCAGTAGACCGGGAACAGGCAGACCACGACCGTGACGGCGGCGGCGGCGTTCAGGGGCATGCGGCGGATGCGGGGCCGGGTCGTGCTCATGCGAGCTCGTCCTCCTGGCGGAACATCTGGCGGAAGTAGAAGACGAGCACGCCCGACATCAGCACGACGGTGACCATGGAGGCCGCCGATCCGAGGTCGTAGCGCTGGCTCGACAGGGCGGTCTGCACCGCGTACACGGGCAGGATCGTGGTCGCGTCGCCGGGCCTGCCGTTGGTCATCACCCAGATCTGGACGAACGCCTTGAAGGTCCAGATCACTTCGAGCGAGAACACGAGCAGGAAAATGGGCCGGACGATCGGGAGGGTGATGCAGCGGAATATCCGCGGCCCCGATGCTCCGTCGAGCCGCGCCGACTCGTACAGCTCGGTGGGGACGGTGGTGAGGGCCGAGTACAGGGTGATCGCCGCGAAGGGTACGGACTGCCACACGATGAGGGTGACCACGATGGCGAAGGCGGCCGGACCGTGTGCGAACCAGGGGTAGCGGTGGAAGGATTCGAACCCCAGGTCTGTCAGGGCCGCGTTGACGATGCCGAACTCCGAGTGGAACAGCCACTGGAAGACGGTGGTGCCGCGATGACGGGCATCGCCCAGGTCAGCACGAGCGCGCTGAGGACCGTGGTTCGGCCGAACCGGCCGAGCCGCTCGATCATGAGCGCGACCAGCGTGGACAGCGCCATGATCAGTACGACGTTGATCGACATGAAGAGGAAGGTGCGGCGCACGACCTCCCAGAAGCGGTCGTCGCTGAGCAGCGTCTCGTAGTTCTTGAATCCGACGAAACGCGCGTCGCCCACGATGAGTTGGCGTAGGCGGAAGTTCTGCAGCGATATCACTACGGCGCGGACCAGGGGGTACACGAGCAGGTAGAGCGTGCCGAGGACGGCGGGCGCGATCAGGACGTACGGCCAGATCGTGCGGCCGGCGGTCTTCGGCGGGCGGCGCGGTCCTGGGCCGTTGGAGCGCCGGGGTGGCCCGGTGCCGAGTGGGGGGCGGGGGGCGGTCTGCTCTCGGACGGCCGACACGGCACTCTTCCTTCCCGTGCGTTG
Source organism: Streptomyces sp. NPDC086549 (assembly GCF_044746205.1). Taxonomy (NCBI): domain Bacteria; kingdom Bacillati; phylum Actinomycetota; class Actinomycetes; order Kitasatosporales; family Streptomycetaceae; genus Streptomyces; species Streptomyces sp. NPDC086549. Next base: position 211,978 of record NZ_JBIVBS010000014.1, read on the forward strand.
ACGTGACGGTTCAGGAGCCGGAGTTCATTGCTGTGGTGATGGCGTCGGATGCCGTGGTGGCTTCTTTCTGCGGGTCGCCTCCGGTGAGAACGGCGGTCATGTAGTCCTTGATCGGGTTCTTGGCCTCGACTGCGGCCCAGCCGGGTGTGTTGGGCGTGGCATGGCCTTCTGCGGCGCCGACCGCCATGGCCGCGGCGCCCGGGTCGGCGGCGACCGCGCCGGCCAGGGTGGTCTTGTTCGGGACGTAGCTCATGGCGAGGGCGAGCTTCTTCTGCCAGGTGTCGCCGGTGAGTTCCTTGATGAAGGCGTAGGCCGCGTCCTGCTTGGTGGAGGCCGTGGGGATGACGAGGTCGGAGCCGCCGGTGAAGACGGCGCCGGGTGTGCCGGCGGTCTTCCCCGGAATCGGGAAGAAGCCGAGCTTGCCCCTCAGCGCGGGGTTGTTCTGGATGACGACATTGGCGCCGCCGGGTGTCGAGACGACCTGGGCGACCTTCCCCTTGGCCATGACGTCCGCCTGCGGGGGGTTGGCCTCGTCGGAGTCCTTGGGACCCGTGCCGAGGGCCTGGAGTTTCTTGTAGAACTCCATACCGCGGATCGCCTCGGGGGTGTCCAGCGTGCCCTTCCACTTGCCGCCGGACTCGATGGCGAGGTCACCGCCCTCGTCCCAGATGAAGCCCGAGAGTGTGTACCAGTTCTGGCCGGGCAGATAGATGCCCTGTGTGCCACCGGTGTTGAGCTTCTCGGTGGCGGCGAGCCACTGGTCGCGGGTCTTGATGGCGGTCGCGTCGACGCCCGCCTTCTTGAAGAGGTCGGTGCGGTAGATGACGACGCGGTTGGCGGCGTAGTAGGGGATGCCGTACTGCTTGCCCTCGTAGGCGCCCGGCTCGGAGAGGCCCTTGAGCCAGTTCTTCCCGCCGAGTTCGTCGACCCTGACGCTGAGGTCGAGCAGCCCCCCGCTCTGCGCGAACTGGGCGACCTGGGTGTTGCCGGTCTCGATGACGTCCGGCGCGTCGTTGCTGGCGAGGGCCGCCGTGACCTTCTCGCCGATCCCGTCCCACTCCTGGATCTGCACCTTGACCTTGATGTCGGGGTGAGCAGTCTCGAAGCCCTTGACGAAGTCCTTCTGGAACTGGGCCGAGACGCTGTCGCGCATCAGCCAGACGTCGATGGTGGTGCTCCCGCCGGAACTGGCGTCGGAGGCATCGGAGGAGCTACTGCAGGCACTCAACCCGGCCGTCATCACGAGCACGGACACGCCGGCGAACAAGCGGAGCTTCACGGTTCACCTCTGGAGGACATGACCTGACCACCTGACCAGTGAAGTCCACTGGACAGCTCACCTCTTGATGTGAGGATGAAGGTGGCATAGACCAATCGATGGGTCAACCCCCTGTACTTCTAAGGGCTTTGGTGCGCAGACCAGTCAAGTTCTGGACGATCACCGCTCGGTGGCGGTTACACTTCCCTGACTCAGAGGGCAGTTGCCAGGCGACCAGTGGTCAACTGGCCAACTGGTTGACTGGGGATTCCGCGCATAAGGGAGTGCAACATGGAGGCCGACGCACCAGGTGCGGTACTCAAACGGGAGCTGGTCCGCGACTTCATCCTCGACCTCGTCGAGTCACACCGCCCGGGGGATGCGATCCCCTCCGAGCGCTCCCTGTGCGCCCGCCTGGGCGTGTCCCGCCCGACCCTGCGCGCGGCGGTCGACGAGCTCGTCGCCGCGGGTCTTCTGGTACGGGAACACGGTCGTGGCATGTTCGTGGCACCCGAGAAGATCACCCAGGAACTCGTTTCCGGTCAGCAGGCCATGACAGTGCCACAGGCCTCCGGGACCTGGTCGAGTCGCCTGCTGGAGTTCACCACCATCCCGGCAGGCGCGCGCGTGGGCCGCAAGTTGCGCATCTCACCCGCCGCCGAAATCGTGTACGTGGCACGGCTGCGCCTGGTCGACGGTGCCCCGATGGCCATCGAACATCTGCATATCAGGGCCGATCTGGTCCCCACCCTGTCCGCCCGGGAACTGGAAGCCGGCGACCTGTACGAGCACCTGCGCGAACAGCATGGCGTGCACGTCCAGGAGGCCGTACAGGCGATCGAGCCGACCGTCGTCACCCGAGCCGAGGCCGAGCTGCTCGACGTGCCCGAGTTGTCCCCGGCGCTGCTCTTCGAACGGCTTACCTCGGACGCCACGGGTCAGCCCGTCGAATACGTCCACTCGATCTACCGCGGCGACCGCTACCGCATCGTCTCCCGGCTCACCCTCGGCCCCTCGGCCACGGTGCCGCCGACCCGGCTTGGACACCACCCCGGCATCCCTCCGGGCGACTTCGCCCACCGCGACACCATCGCGTCCTCCACGCTCGGGGAGATCCAGTCGGCACCGTGAGCTACAGCTCTCCAGGACGGGCGTAGCGATAGAAGAACGGGCCGATCTGGCCGGCCAGCGCGCGCATGAGACCGGAACTGTCCTCCAGCTGTCGGCTTCCACCACGGTCGTGTCGATGCGCAGCTTGCGGCACCGCAGCAGCGTGTCCTCGACCAGCTTGTCGAGCAGAGCAACGTTGAGCTCTTCCACCGTCCGGGCCCCGCTGCGGCCCACTGGCTTGATCAGCGTGGTCGGGTGCGGCGCCGGACAGGCCAGCGGGATGCGGCAGAACCGGCGCCAGCTCAACGAGTCCGCGACCGCACGGCACAGGGTCTCGTCACCCAGCTGGTACCGGTGCTTGAGATACAGCAGGCGCAGCAGCGTCTCCACCGGCATCTACGGCCGCCCCAGCCGCTCGGCGAACACCGCCCGCCACGGGGCGATGAATCGTTCGTCGTCCGGGAACGCATCGACCCGGGCCGGCTCGGCGGGCAACTGCCGCGCGTGCTCCGGCAGCACCTCCCACCAGGCATCCTGCCCTCCCGCGACACACAGCACCGCCACCACCCCCAGCCGCTACGACACGCCTCCACTGTCGCGGCCAGTCACGGCCCTCACCAGCTCCCCCCAAAGGACAACCCAGCGCCATCCTCAGACTTCTTCAGGGGCAAGTTGCTGAGGCTGTAGTACAGGGTTGCCTGGAGTCCCGGTCCACGGCCCAGTGGATGAAAATCGCCGTCGGGCGACGCGTGTGCTTCGGCGCCCGACGGTGCTGGAGGGGATTCAGGACGGACAGTCAGAGCGAATGCAGAATGTCAGCGACTTTCGCCGCAGCGGTTTCCGCCGCGCCCTTGGCGTACGACGAATCCATCGCTTCGTACGTGATCCGGGCGTAACTCCGTGCCTCCGCCATGTTTTTGGAGCCGCCTTCCAGCATGGACAGCACGGCGGTGTGCGCGAACGACGAGTGCTGCTCGATGTCCAGCGCGGTGTCGGTGGACAGTTCCGGCTCCACTCCGGCGAAAACGCCCTGCCCGACCCGGAGCACCCAGATCGGCGCCTCGGCCGTGCCGTTCGGCGTGAAGTCGTACGTCTTCGTCGGCCCCGTCGGATTACCCATCGCCACCGTGCCGACCGTCACGGAGTCGGTCAGCAGACGCAGTGGAGACCTCGCACTGCCCGAGGAGGTCCTGTTGGTCCCGCTGACCCGGACCACCTCTGTGCCCAGCCGCTCGCCCTGCACGGTCAGCAGGATCCAGCCCGCGTCCTTCGCGTCGACCTGGGACCAGTTCCGGTCTTTGTCGATGGTGTACCGCTTCGAGCGGGACGCCGCTGACTGGTCGCCGCACGAGCCGACCAGGAAGAGCCCGACGACGTCATCGCCGTACTGCTCCTCCACGTGCCGCACGGCCGCGCCGGCGTGTGCGTGACGGTGACGACGATGTCTGCCGTCGCCACGCCGGCCGCCTCGGAGATGACCGACCGCATCGCGGTGATCGCCTCCTCGCTGATCGACGTCAGGTCCAGCACGACCAAGGCAACCCGGCGGGAGCCGCCGGCCGGCAGTCGGCCTGGTCTTCGCGCTGAGCGAGTACTTCGGGCTCGTCCACCACGCCTCGACGCTGGACATCGGGGTGCGCCTGGTCGCCCTCAACGGGTTCACCGTCGTGCTGGGTCCGCTGGTCGGCCGGCTGATGAACCGGACCTCTCCCGGGCTGGTGCTGGTCACCGGCCTGGTCGTCGGCGGCATCGGGGAGCTGTGCGTCAACCTGTTCCACGCCGACACCGGCACCGGCAAAGCCGCGCTGCTCATCGGGGTGCTGGGCATCGGCATCGCGCTGGCCATGGCACCGATCACCACAATAGCCATGGACAGCCTTCCGCACCGGCTGGCGGGCACGGCCGGCGCCGCCAACAGCGCCCTGCGCCAGATCGGCAGCGCGCTCGGCCCCGCCGTCTTCGGTGTCATCCTCACCAACCGCACCCTCGGCACCCTGCCCGGACACCTCGCCCATTCCGGTCTGGGCCCGGCCGACCAGGGCCAGGTCAACGGCATGGTCTCCCACGTGGGCATCCAGGCAGGTGCCTTCCTGCACCTGGGGACCTCGGAGGCCACCGGCCGGGCCCTGTCCGCCTACGGCGCCAGCTTCACCGACGCCCTGCACACCTGCGCCCTGGTCGGCGGCATCGGCATGCTGCTGGCCGCGCTGGTCGCCCTCGTCCTGATCGGAGTACGCGCCCGGCCGGCGCACGATGCCGACGCGGCGACCGCGGTGACGCACCCCGCCGGGACGGTCACCGGTGACGTGAGCTGACGGTCCGACGGGCCGCCACCGGTCAGTGGTCGTCCGGCGCCGCCCGTCATCGCCGCGGGGGGGGCCCCCGGGCCCGGGGGGGGCCCCGCGGGGGGGGGGGGGGCGCGGGCCGGGCGGCGGGGGGCCCCGCCGCCCCCGGCCCGGCGGGCCCGCCCCCGGGCGGC
>NZ_JBIVBS010000014.1:216834-317074 GCF_044746205.1 Streptomyces sp. NPDC086549
GGTCCCGGTTGACGTGAGGTGAGGTGCCGCCGGGCCGCCCCGGGTCTTGGGTCGTCGGGCGCCGCCCGTCATCGCCGTGGTCCGGCCCCGGGACGGGGGCCGGACCTCGGCGATGACGGGCGGCGCGCGGGACCGGACGGCGTCGACGCCTGCCGCGACTGACCGGCGCGGCAAGACCGCTGGCGCGCGGAACGACCGGCCGCCGCACCGGACGGCTCAGTGGTGTCGGCCGCGATCCGGGTGAGCAGGCATCCGGCGCAGCGGAATCCGCCGGGCTGCCCTACCGGCCGACGGAATGTCGACTGGTGGGCCCCCGATCCTGGCTGGCTGCGGTACTGATCCCCCCTCCGCGGCCGGCACGGTACCGCCTGGTCGGAGGGTGCTTCTGTGGCCGGACCTCTGCGCGAAAGTGTTTCGTAACCAAGGAATTTCCCCTCCTTGTCCCGGCTGTGAATTCCGTGCCAGTGTCCCGGTCCAGCAGGCAGGCAGTCCGCGGTGATGGCGTGCGAAAGGGTTTCGTACAGGCCGCTCAACTGCCTGGCGTATGAGTACGGCACGCCGAGAGACGAGAGGCAGACAATGCGCAGATTCCCTGGACCCGGAATGGGGTGCGCGAGCACTACGAGAACGCGGCGCGGTATCGGTGTCGCGGTCACCCTGACGGCGGCCCTGAGCCTTGCCGCGTGCGGGACCTCGGGGCCTGCCGGCTCGGCCTCGGGGTCCTCGTCCAAGGGCCTGACCATGTGGGCGCTGACGGACCAGACGATCCTCAAGGAGTCCGTGGACGCCTACAACAAGGACCACCCGGACCAGAAGATCACCCTCCGGCTGTTCGCCAACGACGACTACAAGCAGAAGCTGCGCGTGGCCTTTGGCGCGAACCAGGCCCCGGACCTCTTCTTCAGCTGGGGCGGCGGCGCGCTGGACGACTATGTCGAGGCACACAAGGTGGACGCCGTCACCGACGCCCAGGTGGACCTGCTGCGGTTCACCCCCAGCGTGCTGAAGAGCGCCACCTTCGACAGCCAGGTCTACGGCGTCCCGGCCAACGGCCTCGCACCGGTCGTCCTCTACTACAACAAGAAGGTCCTGAAGGACGCGGGGGTCCAACCCCCGAAGACGTACGACGACCTGCTCGCGGCGGTGAAGAAGCTGAAGGGCGACGGCGTCACCCCGATATCCCTCGCCGCCAACTCCAAGTGGCCGACGCTCATGTACCTGGAGTACCTGCTGGACCGCGAGGGCGGCTCCACGGTGTTCGACCGGATCGCCTCCGGTGACCCCGCCGGCTGGAAGGACCCGGCGGTCACCGCCGCCAACACCCGCCTCCAGGAACTCGCGAAGGCCGGTGCCTTCGGCGACAACGCCTCCTCCGTCAACTATGACCAGGGCGCCTCCACCGCCCTGCTCTACACCGGCAAGGCCGGCATGGAGCTGATGGGCACCTGGGAGTACGCCAACCTGGTCAAGGCCGCGCCGGACTTCGTGAAGAAGGACCTCGGCTACGTCGCGTTCCCGTCCCTGTCGGGCGGAAAGGGCGACCCGAAGAGCATCGCCGGCAACCCCTCCAACTTCCTGTCGCTGAACTCGGCGAGCAAGCACAAGTCCGCCGCGCTCACCTACCTCAAGAACTACGTCATGAACGATGACCAGATCGACGCCTACCTCGCGGCCGGCAGCGTGCCGCCGGTCAACGGGCTGGACTCGAAGCTGGCGTCCGCGAAGTCGGACGACAAGGCCTGGCTGACCTTCGTCTACAAGCTGGTGCAGAACTCACCGACCTTCCAGCTCTCCTGGGACCAGGCCCTGCCCTCGGACCAGGCCGACCCGCTGCTGACGAACGTGGACAAGTCGTTCCTGCGGCAGATCAAGCCGGAGGAGTTCGGAACGAACATGAGCAAGGCGGCGAAGTAATGGCCACCGTGGTTCGTACGTCGCGTCCGGCCGTGTCCCACAGGGCGCGGCCGGGCACGGCCCGTGGTGGGCGCCGCCGCCGTTTCAGCGGTCTGCTGATGGCCGCGCCCGCCCTGCTCCTGTTCGGCCTGTTCGCCCTGGTCCCGCTGGTCGGCGCGGTGGGGCTCAGCCTCGCCCGCTGGGACGGTCTGGGCTCCCTGGGGTGGACCGGTTTCGCCAACTGGACGACGGTCCTGACGGACGGCACCACCTGGCAGGCGGTGTGGCTCACCGTCAAGGTGATGGTGGTGAGCTGGCTGGCGCAGACTCCGCTGGCCCTGGCACTCGGTGTCTTCCAGGCCCCCCGGGGACGGCTGCGGGCGCTGTTCGCCGTGCTCTGGTTCCTGCCCCTGCTGCTGTCCGCCGTGGCGATCGGCCTGACCTGGCAGGCCCTGCTGGACCCGTCCTTCGGTATCGGCGCCACGCCCGGGCTGCACTGGCTGGCCCAGCCCCTGCTCGGTTCGCCCGACCTCGCCCTCTACACCGTCATCTTCGTGATCGCCTGGCAGTTCACGCCGTTCCACGCGCTGCTCTACCAGGCCGGGATGCGGCAGATCCCGGTCTCCCTGTACGAGGCGGCCGCGATCGACGGCGCCGGACCCATGACCCGCTTCCTCCGCATCACCCTCCCGCAGCTGAAGTACACCTTCGTCACGTCGAGCACGCTCATGCTGGTCGGCTCGCTCACCTACTTCGATCTGATCTACGTCCTCTCCGGAGGCACCGGCGGCCCCGGCACCGCGACCCGCGTGCTGCCGCTGGCCATGTACATCACGGGTTTCCAGGAGCACGACATGGGCCGGGCCAGCGCGATCGCGACGCTTCTGGTGGTCTTCGGCCTCGCGCTGTCGCTGCTCACCACCCGACTGTCCGGCTTCACCCGGATGGACAGCCAGCAGGAGGGCCTGTGAGCACCGTCGTCACGACCCTGCGCCGCACCGTCACCGGCGGTGCCACGCTCCTGTGGACCGCACTCGTCGTCGTACCCGTCTACTGGCTGGTCGTGACCAGCCTCCGGGGCAGGGGTGACTTCACCACCGACAGCCCGCTCGCCCTTCCCGGCCATCCCACCCTGGACAACTACCGGACCGTCCTGGCCGGCGACTTCACGACCTACCTGCTCAACAGCGTCGTGGTCACCGCGGCGGCGGTCGCGATCACCGTGGTCGTCGCGCTGATGGCGGCCTTCTCCATCGTCCGCTACACCAATCCCTGGTCCCGCCTCTCCTTCCGCCTCTACCTCCTGGGCCTGGCGATCCCCCTGCAAGCGGTGATCATCCCGGTCTATCTGCTGATCATCCGGCTTCACATGTACGACAGCCTGCTCGCGATCGTGCTGCCGTCGGCGGCGTTCGCGCTGCCGGTCACCGTGATGATCCTGGTCAGCTTCCTGCGCGACGTGCCGCGTTCGCTGTTCGAGGCGATGGTCGTCGACGGCGCAGGCGACTGGCGCATGCTGTTCTCCCTCGCGGCACCGATGGCCCGCCCCGCACTGGTGACGGTCGCGGTCTACGACGGCCTGCAGGTCTGGAACGGCTTCCTCTTCCCGCTGATCCTCACCCAGAGCGGCGACAAGGCCGTCCTGCCCCTGGCCCTCACGCTCTACCGCGGCCAGTTCGGCATCAACGTGCCCGCGACCATGGCCGCGGTCGTCCTCTCCACCCTTCCCATGCTGGTCGTGTTCGTCCTCGCCAGGCGCCAGTTGGTCGCCGGACTGACCGCCGGATTCTCCAAGTAGCGGACGCCGAAAGGGAGTCGGCCGGGGCGACGAGGCCGCCGGCCTCCCTCGGCATGCCCTGAACAACCCCCACGAGGAGTCGTGTATGACGACCACCACGCCGGACCACGCCGATCTCTCCCCGGCGGACGACGAACGCCCCTGGTCCGACCCCGCCCGCCCGGTCGAGGAACGCGTCGAGGCACTGTTGGCGAGGCTCACCCTGGAGGAGAAGGTCGCCCAGCTCGGCAGCGCTTGGGAGGACGTCGAGCCGGCCGGCCCCGAAGTCGCCCCCGGCACCAACCTGTTCGGCCGGGTCGGCGACCTCGACGAGACCGCCCGGCACGGCCTCGGTCAGCTCACCCGCCCCTACGGGACGCTGCCCCGCCCCGCCCTGGAACACGCCCGTCTGCTGGCCGAGCGCCAGCGGCAGATCATCGCGCAGAGCCGCTTCGCCATCCCGGCGATGGCCCACGACGAGTGCCTCACCGGCTTCACCGCCTATGGCGCCACCATCTACCCCACCTCGCTCGGTATGGCGGCCACCTTCGACCCCGCCCTGATCCGCCGGGTCGGCGCCGCCATCGGCGCCGACATGGCCGCGGCCGGAGTCCACCAGGGCCTCGCCCCGGTCGTCGACGTCATCCGCGACTACCGCTGGGGCCGCTGCGAGGAGACGTACGGCGAAGACCCGTACCTGGCCGGTGAGATGGGCGAGGCGTACGTCCTGGGCCTGCAGAGTGCCGGGGTGTACGCCACCCTCAAGCACTTCGCCGGCTACTCGGCCTCCATGGGAGGCCGTAACCATGCCCCCGTGGGCATGGGCCGGCGCGAGCTCACCGATGTCATCCTGCCGCCCTTCGAGAGGGCCGTCGCCGCCGGCGTGGGCTCGGTGATGAACTCCTACGCCGAGATCGACGGCGAGGCCCCCGCCGCGAGCCGCCGGCTGCTGACCGGCGTGCTGCGCGAGCAGTGGGGCTTCGAGGGAACCGTCGTCTCCGACTACTGGTCGCTGCCGTTCCTGGTGACAGCGCACCGGGTGGCGGCCGATCTGTCGGCCGCCGGAGCGCTGGGCCTGGCGGCGGGACTGGACGTCGAACTGCCGGACCAGCGCGGCTTCGGCCCGGCCCTGGTCGAGGCGGTACGGTGCTCCGAGGTCACCGAGGCCGAGGTCGACCGGGCCGTGCGCCGGGTGCTGCGGCAGAAGGTCGCGCTCGGGCTCCTCGACCCCGACTGGAGCCCCGAGCCGCCCGCCCTGCGCGCCGGTGAACTGGAGCTGGACAAGCCGGTGAACCGGCAACTCGCCCACGCCGTCGCTCAGTCGAGCGCGGTACTGCTGTCCAACTCCGGCGGCCTGCCCCTCCCCTCCGTCGGCCGGATCGCCCTGATCGGCCCGTGCGCCGACGACGTCCGCACGATGTTCGGCTGCTACAGCTTCCCCAACCACGTCCTCGCCGACCGCGACGACCTCGGCAACGGGGTGGAAGCGCTGTCGCTGCGCGCTGCGCTCGCCGCCGAACTGCCCGGCGTGGACTGGGCGTTCGCGCAAGGCTGCCCGATCCGCGAGGAGGATGGATCGGCCATTCCGGCTGCGGTGGAGGCGAGTCGCGCCGCCGACATGACCGTCCTGGTCGTAGGTGACAAGGCCGGCATGTTCGGCATCGGCACCTCCGGCGAGGGCTGCGACGTGGAGGACCTTCGGCTCCCTGGCGTACAGGAGGAACTGGTCGAGGCGGTGCTCGCGACGGGCCGGCCGGTGGTGCTGGTGGTCAGCAGCGGGCGGCCGTACGCCGTGGGGCGGTTCGTGGCCGATGCGGCGGCCATGGTGCAGGTCTTCCTGCCGGGGGAGGAGGGCGGTCGCGCGGTCGCCGGACTCCTCTCCGGCTCCGCGAACTTCAGCGGCAGGCTGCCGGTCCAGATCCCCAACTCGCCCGCCGGACAGCCGTACACCTACCTCCACCCACCACTGGGCGACCGGCAGAGCTGGCTGTCCAACCTGGATCCGACGCCCGCGTTCCCCTTCGGCCACGGACTGTCGTACACGACGTTCGAGATCGACGGGCTGGCGGTCGATCGTGAACTGGTGCCCACCGACGGCCGGTTCACGGTCTCGGTGCGGGTCCGGAACACCGGTGCCGTGCCCGGTGCCGAGACGGTCCAGCTGTACTACACCGACCCGGTCGCCCAGGTCACCCGGCCGGTGCGGGCACTGCTGGCGTACGCCAAGGTGCCGCTGGAACCGGGGGAGGAGACGACCGTCCGCTTCGACGTCCACACCGACCGCCTGGCCTTCACCGGCCTGGACGGCCACCGGATCGTCGAGCCGGGCGAGATCCTGTTGTACGCGGGTTCCTCCAGCCGTGCCACACCGAACGTACTGAGCGTTCAACTGGTCGGTGAGCAGCGTGATGCGACGGTCATCAGGCATCACGGAGTGCCGGTGGCGCGGACGTAGAGGTCCGCAGGACCAGCTCCGTTGCGAGTTCGATGCGGGGGGAGGCGGGCGGGCGGCCCTCGGCCACCGCCAGCAGCACCCGGGTCGCCTCGCGCCCCAGCTCCTCGAACGGCTGGCGCACCGCGCTGAGCGGCGGGGACGCCATCGCCGCCACCAGGGTGTCGTCGAAGGACATCACCGCCAGGCCGTCCGGCACACGCAGTCCGTGCTGCCGGGCGGCCTCCAGCACGCCCAGCGCCTGCGCGTCGCTGGCCGCGAAGATCGCAGTCGGGGGGCGCTCGCCGCGCAGGATGTGCCGGCTTGCGCTGAGCGCCTCGTCGTAGTCGAAGTCGGTGGAGCGCACGATCGCCGGGTCGTAGTCGATCCCGGCCTCCTCCAGCGCGGCCCGGTAGCCGTGCAGCCGCGCCGAGCCGGCCAGCGAGTGGGAGCGGCCCGCGACCATGCCGATACGGGTGTGGCCGAGGCCGAGGAGATGCTGCACGGCCTCCCGGGCGCCGCTCCAGTTGGTGACACCGATGCTCGGGATGTCGGCCGACGGCGCACTCAGCGGGTCCACCAGCACCACCGGGAGATGCTGCTCGACGATCCGCCGCTGGTCCTCCTCGGACAGCATCGAGATCACGATGACCAGCCCGGCGGCACCGAGCGCCACGCATTCCTCAAGCCACTGGGCTATGGATCGCCGGTTCGTGGTCCCGGTCACCACGTTGACGCCGAGCTCGCCGGCGGCGTCCACGATCCCGCGCACCACCTCCAGCGTGTACGGGCCCGACAGGTCCCGGAAGACCGCGATGATCTGCTGTGACGCCGGGGTCTCCTGGTCCCACGGGCGGACGTACCCGTACCGCTCCAGCAGCTCCTCGATCCGGGTCCGGGTCTTCGCGCCCACGTCGCGGCGCCGGTGCACCACCTTGGACACCGTGCTGAGCGACACGCCCGCCTCTTGGGCGATGCTCGTCAGCACGCCGTACTGCGCGTCCAGCTGTCCCTTGTCCTGAACGGTCACTGCCCTCGTTCTCCCACCGGCCCCTGACCTGGCACTCCTTCGCAAGCCAACAGCAGCGGGCGCCGGCAGACAAGCCTCCGGCACCCGCTGATGCGACCACTAACCTCTGCTCCACTGTTGGGTGGCGTTGCCCAGGCCGGTCCACAGCTCGACCTTCGAACCGTTGGACGTGCCCCAGTTGGTGACGTCGATGACCAGTCCGTTGGATCGGTTGACGATGGTCTTGTCCAGACGGAACGACCACTTCTGGCTGCTCTTGCCGTTGCAGGCCCACAGGATCAGCTGGGTGCCCGCCGTGGTGCCGTCGCCGTTCGCGGCCAGGCACTTCCCGGAGACCCGCAGCTCGCCCGCGGTGGTCTGGGTGATGCTCTGGTTGGCGTTGCCCGAGCAGTCGTAGATCTGCACCTGGACACCGGTCTGGCCGTTCGGGACGTCGAGGCAGCGGCCGGAGTAGCCGCCCTTCAGTGTGAACGTCGAGTCCGTGGGGAGCGGGTCCTGGACCAGCTGCCAGTCCTGCGAGCCGTCGGAGGTCGACGCGGCCACGGTGACGGAGCCGCCCGCGGTCGCGCCCGTCATGTAGAGGCCCGTGTTGAGCACCGAGCGGAGCTTGTAGTAGCCGCTGGTCGAGGAGGAGACCAGGGTCCATCGCTTGTCGGTGGCGCCGTCGTCGACCCACTGGGCCAGCTTCTGTCCGGCCGTCGCACTTCCGGTCCAGATGGCGACCGCGCGGCCGCCGGCCTTGTTGAGCAGGGTGATGTCGGAGCCCTTGGCCGTGGTGTGCCAGCGCTGGGTGTCGTCCGAGGCGCTCACGGCGCTCGTGACCAGGTCGGGGACGTTGCCGGTGAGGTTGGCGTCCTGCGTCTTGCCGGAAGCGGGGGCGAGTGCCTGACCGGTCAGTCGGTTGACGAGGGTGTAGTAGGCGCCGTCGGACCGGCCGAGATCGACCTCGGCGTACTTCACGGGGCCGACGCTCGTGCCGCTCCAGGACGCCTGGAGGACCAGCACGCGTCCGGTCCCGTCGACGTACTGGAGGTCGCGGCTGTACCCGGCGGCGATCGGCGTCTGGTACTGCTTCCAGGTGCCGGTGCTCAGCCCCGACTCGTTCACCCATACGCTCCCGCTGCCGGCCGCGTTGTAGACGATCCGTCCGTCGGGCATCGGGAGGAGTACCGGACTGCCGCCCGTCGACAGCGTGTTGCCCCCTGAGGGCACTGGCAATGAGGTGATCGCCGCGTCCGTGCCCGCGTAGAACTTCAGCGGGTCGTCCGCGATCCGGTACCGGACGTTCGTCCCGCCGCCCCAGTACTCATACGTCATGATCCACTTGCCGTCGGTGGTGGGCGCGACGGTCGTCATACCGGGGCGTCCGCCGCCGATCTCCGTCTTGCCGCCTCCCATGTCCACGGTCGAGCCGGGAACGTCGACGACCGGACTGCTCCAGGACGACGTGCTGGTGCCGCCCCAGGTCCGGTGCATGAGGACCTGGCCGCCGGAGTCCGTCGCCGTGTCGTTGGCGGGGTCGAGGGTCGGGGCTCCGGTGCTCGTGTTGTAGCCCGTGTAGTCGTTCTCGTCGGAGTAGTAGGCGATCAACTGTCCGTTGTGGGCCAGCAGATGCGGCTCCCACACCGGGTCGACCTGCTTGTAGGTGTTGGCGGTCGCGGTGCGGCCGAGGTTGCCCGCGCTACCGCCCTGCCAGCCACCGACGGCGATGATGTTCTGGAAACTCCAGGTCGCCCCGTCATCGGTGCTGGAGTACAGGGCCAGCGCCACGTTCTTGCGGTCGCCGTCGCTGGTCGGCGTCCAGCTGGAATTCGCCGCCTTCTGCTCCTGGTAGTAGTAGTCGTCCCCCGACACGATGCTCGCGAGAAGGAGCGTGCCTGCGCTCAGATTCCCGACGTTCTGCGGAAGAACATAGAGATACGGGTTCGTCCAATTGCTCGTGAACTTCGCGTACGCGGAGTCGGTGGACAGGTAGGCGGGCGCTTTGACATCGGCGAGCTTCGCCCAGGTCGTGCCGTAGTCGTCGCTCTTGTAGATGGGCATCGTCTGCCCCACCGGAGCGGTCTCGCTGTCCTCGAAGGTCGCCACGATGCGCCCGCTCGCCAACTGGGCCGACTTCGGGTAGAGCACGCAGGGACTCTTGTTGCAGGCAGCGGAATTCGTCGCCGTATAGAGGTTCGCGGGGCTCGGCTGATATGCCGACGCACCCGTCGCGGCGGCGATGGTGAATGCAACACCGATGCCTGTGGCTGCTGCTGCCCCGAGCACCTTTTGCATCAACGTACGCATCAAATCGGTTCCTTTGGGCGGTTCCTCTGGCGGGAATGGGCGGGACGCAAATGTGAGGACAGTATTGGGATGCGGCAGCGGCGTGTCACGGGCAGGTTTCCGAAAGTGTTTCGCGTACGGGCTGTGACCGGGTCTTGACGCGGCAACCGCGTGTGCCGCGGGGTGCCGCGGGCCGGCGTCGGCTGCCGAGGGTGCACACGAGATCTCCGTGCAGACCGAGGCCGGTTCGCTCCGGATCCGCCCGGCGGAGCCGGGGCCGGTTCCGGGAGGGCTGCCGTGCTGCCGGGGCGGCGTCAGCGTGCTGACCGGCCGTCGAGCGGGGCCGGGCGGAAACGCGTCGTCCTGCCGGGCCATGACGAGTTCGCCGGTGAAGCCGCCTCCGGTTGCCGTGTCCTTCTCCGTGCCCGATCGGTGCACTGGTGCGCCCGCAGCGGACGATCTACGCGGAAAGCGATCCGCAGCTCGCCCTCCGCCCGGCCGGGCAGTATGTCGCCGGTGAACTCGTCATCGCCCGGCCGGCAACCGGACCATGAGGACCGAGAGAGCACGAGACCAATCCCTTGTCCTCCCTTTTCCAGGTCATGGGTTTCGCTCCGGCTTCCGGACCACGGGTTTCGCTCCTCTTTCCAGGCCATGGGCTTCGCTCCGGGGACCGGCCCTCCTGGCCGCGGCCGGCCTGATCCGGCCTGCCGTCGTCCCGCCGGGACCAGCCACTCCTGGTGCGAATTCCAGACTTCATGACGGACGGTGGGCTTCACGGGAAGCGACCTGGCCGCGGGCGGCACGCCCCGAGTCCGACGGGGACATCCAGGGGTGCCTGCGTCGACGGCGCCGTCGAGCCGTACGCGGGAATCCGTGGCGACGCTCCCGACGGGAACGGGAACGGGAACGGCAACGGGAACGGCCGCGGCCCTGGCGGGGACGGCCGAGGTGCGCGGCACCTCGGCGGCACCTCCGTCGCCCGGATCGGCGATATCGGTGACATGGATCGCCGTAGTGCCGCTTCTCAGGGCTCGGGTCGTCAAGGCATCCGACAGTCTGCGGAAACTGTGAATTCATCCTGTGAGTTTGCGCTGTATTCCGTGTGA
The DNA here is from genome assembly GCF_044746205.1 of Streptomyces sp. NPDC086549. Taxonomy (NCBI): domain Bacteria; kingdom Bacillati; phylum Actinomycetota; class Actinomycetes; order Kitasatosporales; family Streptomycetaceae; genus Streptomyces; species Streptomyces sp. NPDC086549. Next base: position 227,343 of record NZ_JBIVBS010000014.1, read on the forward strand.
TGCGATCGGGTGGGTTGTCGGCGTGCGTCCGACCGGTGTTCCTGCCGACCATGACGAGAAGGCTCCCTACGAAATCAAGCCGTCGATACCTGCTGTGAAAGCTGAGCTTGCGTCCCGCGAATTGCTGTTTCCTGGAACCGCTGTGATGCTTCCTCGGTGTTATGGCACCGCTGCCGGCGCACGCCGAGCCAATCGGCCGAAAGCGCCGACAGTCGGTTACGGGCCTGTCTTTTTCCTGCGGAGGACTGCGATGTCTGAGCGAAACGAGAACGAGATGGACGAAGCCGGCTTTTCCGGGGACGTGAGCCGCCGCTCGTTCGTCGCGGCGACGACCCTCGCGGTGGCGGCCACGGCCGTCGTGGGCAGCGCGACGACGGCCGGGGCGGCCACGAAGCCGGCGACCGGGCTGAAGGTGGGCGCCGGCAAGGCCGCGTTCACGCCCAGTGCCTCGATCCTGCCCCTGGACAACTTCACCTCGGTGCACGACGACTTGTATGCGCGGGGGTGGATCCTGCTGGTCGAGTCCGGCTCCCGCCGTGTCGCCCTGGCCGTGCTGGACCTCACCTCGATCAGTGCCGAGGCGATCGGGCTGATGCGCGAGGCCATCACCGCGGCCAGCGGCATCGCAGCGGCGAACATCATGGTCACCGTCACGCACTGCTTCTCCGCCCCGCACGTCGCGGACAGCAGCTCGTCGGCGGGTGCGGCGACGTACGTGCAGAACATTGTCACCGCCACCAAGAGCGCGGTCGCCGACGCGGTCAGGAACCTTCAGGACGCCCAGGTCGGCTACGGCCGCGGTGAGGCCGACGTCAACGTCAACCGCAACGCACTGACCGCGGACGGCTACTGGCTGGGCGTCAACGAGCAGGGCACCTCGGACCACGGCGTGTACGTCGCCCGGTTCAACGATCTCGACGGCAACCCGATCGCCGTCCTGACCAACTACAACGCGCAGTCCTGTGTGATGCAGGACTCCGTCATGAGCGACGGCAGCCTGCCGATCACCGCCGACCTGGCCGGCGCCGCCACCGCGCACGTGGAGAGCGAGTACCCCGGCGCCATCGGTTTCTGGCTCGTCGGCGCCTGCGGCGACCAGTTCCCGGCCTACCGCTCGAAGCGGTACACGATCGACAAGAGCGGGGCGTGGACCTACGGCGTCGACCTGCACGACGCCGGCTTCGCACTGCTGACCGCGCAGGGCGAGCGCCTGGGCAACGAGATCGTGCGGGTGTCCCAGGCCATCACCAGGTACGAGAGCGGCAAGGACGTCACGCTGCGTCTGCTCACCGACGACGTCACCACCACCGAGATGGAGACCGACCATCCCACGGGCCCGGTGAAGACCGCGACCTACACCCCCACCGACACCGTCGAGGTGCCGATCTGGATCTTCCAGGTCGGCAAGGGCGTGTTCGCCGGCGTGGAGCCGGAACTGTCCACCAGCACGGCGAACGCCATCCGCAAGGCGTCCCCGTTCGCCAGCACCTTCGTCATGTCGATGTTCGAGGGAGCCGCCAAGAACATGCCCGACCGCTGGAACTACGACAACTTCACCTACGAGGCACGGGACGGCTTCTACGTCGAGGGCACCGCCGAGAAGGTCGCGGCGCGGATCGAACGCCTCGTCAAGGCCCTGAACTGACACCTCCGGAGGGATACGCGAGGGGCGTCGGCCGCCGTCGGGGACGACTGTCGCGTCGTCGACGGAGGCGTTCGCACCGGCCGGCTCCCGTTGCCCGGCCGGCTTGGGGCACGGACGTCGTGCACGCCAGTCACTGGATGCCGTCCCCCGACGTCCTGCTGCCCCCCGTTCACCTTAGAACCGGCTGGGGCGTTGAGCCGCCGCAGGTCGGTGGCGATGCCGATCTTCGCGGCGAGGCAGAGGGCACCGATGGCAAGGTCGCGCCACATCGCCATGGCGCGGTGTGCGAAGCGGGTTCGCAGCCGGGCGGCATCCTCGCCGAGCGCCACGTCTCGGACGCGGTGCAGGGCTTCGATGTCCCAGTGGCCGCGGATCCAGGAGACGATCTGGGCTCCGGTGGCTTCACCAGGTTCCAGGCTGGTGACCGGGTAGACCCGCTCGTGAGTCTGCCGGTCCCCAGGTCCTTTCTCCGACGCACGACTTGGAGGGCCTGGCGGGCGTGGGGCTGGTCGATGTGCGCGAACGCGGCGGACTTCGCGCAAGTCACCAGCGGGTAAACAGCATCATCCCGCCCGGCGGGCGCCGTCCGGACCGCGCTGCACGCGGTCCGGGGCGTCATGCACCACTTCGGCGGAGCAACCGGCCCGGCCAACCCGGGCCCGGGCACCTCTACGACGAGACCGTGCCGGTCGGACTCCCCGAGGACTGAGTGAGCCGGTCAGAAGCCTGCCGCACGGGCCGCCGAGTACACCTCGGCGGCCACGTCATTCAGTTCCTGCGCGTCGCGCGCGGCCCACGAGAGGTCGACCAGGAACTCGTCGAGACCGATCTCCACATACCCCATCAGATCGGTGACGATCTGTTCGACGTCGCCCTGGAAGGGCCGGCGGTCCGGCCCCTCGTACCGTTTGGCGGTGTAGTCAGGGTTCACACGCACCACCGTCCGCAGCGGCCGGGTGCGGCCCCGCTCGGCGGCGAGATCCTGCAACCGGCGCCAGCTCGCGGCCACCTGATCGGGGCCGTCGGCGTACGGCAGCCAGCCGTCGGCGCGGTCGACGAGCCGGCGCATCGCGCGCGGGGTGTTGGCAGGCACCAGGATCGGGATCGGCCGGGCCGGCTTCGGCCCGACAACGGCCGAGGCGATCTTCGTGATCCGGCCGTCCTCGTAGACCACCGGGTCGGGGCCCCAGACCGCCCGGCACGCCTCGAACACCTCGTCCATGACCTTGCCGCGCTCCTCGAACGGGCGCACCCCGGCGGCCGCGTACTCGTCGAGGGACCAGCCGCTGCCGAGGCCCGCGATCACCCGGCCGCCGCTCGCCGCGTCCAGGGTCGCCAGGGACTTGGCCAGCTGGAAGGGGATGTGCAGCGGTGCCGCCAGTACGGCGGTGCCCAGCTCGACCCGCTCGGTGGCCGCCGCCGCGAGCGTCAGTGTGACCAGCGGCTCGGCCACGCCCCGGTAGGCGTCGGGCCAGGGCAGGCCCGGAACTCCGTACAGGGGCTGGGTCTGGGGTTCCGGGAACAGGGCCCGTTCGTACACCCAGAGGCTGTCGTATCCGATGTCCTCGGCGGCGCGTGCCACGTCGGGCACGTCCCTGCCGAGGTCGTACTGCCGATTCTGCGGGAGACCGATTCCGAGCCGGGTCGTCATTCCGGTGCGCTCCTCTGTAATTGGTTGCGCAATCAAGTTAAAGCTATCTCGATGGGGTTGGGGCGAGACTCGGCGGAGGTTGACCTGAACGGATCCGTCAGTCTCAGATCCTCGCGGATGCGTTCCTCCAGTGAGACGAGGAGGTGGCCCACGCGGCAGGACTCGTCCTCCCGGTCGACCGGTTCGCAGTCGTCAGTGGTTGGACAGCATGCGCAGCATGTCGGTGTACTCGCCGCGGGCTTCGGCGAATCTCACCGGTTCGACCGCCTTGACGAGGATCTCATCCGGTTGCTCGTTGGAGCCGAGGATGCTCATGACCTCATCGAGATAGGCGTCGAGGGGCATGGCGGTCTCAGAGTCCTCCTGCCCCATCAAGGCGGTGCGCACCGCCGGGGGCACCAGCTCCAGGACCTCGATGCGAGTGTCCGCCAGCTGGACGCGCAGGCTCTCGGTGAAGGAGTGGATGGCGGCCTTGGTGGCGTTGTAGGTCGGGGTGATCGGCAGGGGGACGAAGGCCAGCCCGGAGGACACTGTCATGATCGTCGCCTGAGGCCGGGTGGCGAGGTGTTCGGTCAGAGCGGCCACGAGGCGGATGGGGCCGAGGAGGTTGGTCGCCACCGTCGCCTCTGCCGTGGCAAGGAAACCACCGCTGTGAAGATCTTCCGGCAGCATCATGCCAGCCATCGCGACCAGGACATTGAGGTCGGGAAAGCGTTGCAGCAGTCGCGCGGTAGCGTCCTGGACGGCGACCGGGTCGGTGACGTCGAGCACGACGGACTCGACGCCGGGGTTCTCCGAGACGATCCGTGCCAGCCTGCCCTCGCGGCGCCCGGAAACGATGACCCGGTTGCCTGCCGCGTGCAGCCGCAGCGCGAGGCCGAGCCCGATGCCGGACGTCGCTCCGGCGACGAAGACGGTGTTGCCTGTGGCATTCAAGGGGTTCTCCGACTGGGGTTGGTGATGAGAGGCAGCGGATGGGGGGAATGACGGTCTTGCACCTGCTGGGAGGAAAGCCGCACAGCCCGGTTCACGCCGGCGTGCCGGCAGTCGAGCTCGGTGGTTGATGCGCGGGTCAGGGCTTGTTGACGGCCGAGGCCCAGTCGAAGTCCACGCCCATGTCGTGGTACATCTTCGAGTACCCGACGAAGCAGTTGAACGTCTTGACCTTGCCGTTCTTCAGGTACCAGAAGTCGGCAGTCGGCGCGTCGACCTTGTGGCCGTTCCCCTTGACGAAGCCGCCCGTCGGCGCCGGGAGTTGCCCGTCGAACGTGCCCTGGATCGACAGCTCAATGCTGATCACGTCGCCGTTCACGGTGATGCGCTTGAGGTCACGGTGCACATTGGAGAAGAGGCCCTTCATGTAGGGCAGCACGTTGCCGAGCGCCTTCCCCCGATAGGCCTGGCCGGCGACCATGTCGTTGAAGACGCCGTCCTTCGTGAAGCTGTTGACGAACGTCGGGACGTCGATGTGACTGCCCTCCGCCACGTAGTAATCGTGCAGGACGACCGCGAGGTTGGCCTTCTCGTGCTTGGTCAGGTGGCGGTCGGTGAGAGGCAGCTTCGCCAGTTGGCGTGCGGTCAGGGTCGGGGCGGCCGTGTTGCTGTGGACCGCCGCCCTGGTGTGGGCGGGGCTTGCGGCCTGTGACGGCACAGCGGCGATGGAGAGACCGCCCAGGACCGCCACTGCGATCGCGGCGGTGATCGACTTCGGGCTGAGCAGCTTCATGAGGTGTTCCTCCAGGTTGGTTCTCAGGATCCGAGATCCGCCGCAACGGTCTCTCGTGCGCTGTTAGTAATTCAAATGCACGATTAACTTTATGAATGGCCCTGTAGGCTGTCAAGCCACTGTTTGAATTCTGTGCTCGCGCAGCCGTCATGGCTGGTCAGGGGCGACTGTTGACAATGTATTCAAGCATCTGCTTGAGTACATTGCATGACACGGGTGGACAAGACGGACCTGCGCCGGGAGGCCGGTCAGCGCACGCGCGACGGGCTGCAGACGGCCGCCCTGGAGTTGCTCGCGCAACGAGGCCAGGAGGGCGTGACGCTCCGCGAGATCACAGATCGCGCCGGGGCCAACGTCGCCGCGGTGAGTTACCACTTCGGGTCGCTGAAGGCGCTGTGCGACACCGCGATCGAGCACGCGCTGGAACGGTATCTGGACGCGCAACTCCTGGAGCTCGATTCCCTACCCTCCACCGCGACACTCCATGACGTGGCGGCGGCGTTCGCCCGGCCGATGGTGCGCGCACTGGCGGGCGGCGGACAGGACCTGGCCGTGATGCGGACCGTGGCGCGCGTCGGCATCGAGCCGCCCCAGGGGTGGGACCGGCTGGGCGGCAAGTTCGACCGGAGTCGCCGGGGGGCGGTCCGGGTGCTGGCACCGAACCTGCCAGGAGTCGACGAGGAGGAACTGATCTTCCGTACGCGGTGCGCGGCCGGCCTGCTGAACTGGCTCGCGCTGGCGCCCATCGGCACCGAGTTGGCCGCCCTGTCCGCCGAGCAGATCGAGCGTCAGCTGGTCCCCGTGGTGGCCGGAGCGTTCCGCGGGGACGCAGCCGTCGGCCGCTGACCGGGCCAAAGGCCAGCGGAATCCAGACAACTCAAACGACTGCCTGCCAAGGAGCGGGTGGCACCTCCCTCGCCCAACTCCGCTGCGACGGCGCGGGAAAGCCGGGCCGCGGTGATCAGGGCTGTTGCAACGTTTCGTGATTTTGGCTCGTTGCTGATCAGATGAGGCCGAGGAGGTCCAGTGGGCGGCGGAAGGGTTCGCAGGACATCTCGAGGAGTCCGGCTGCGATGTTTGTGTGGCCCACCGCGCGGAGCTGGCTGATCGCGAAGCTGTTGCAGGGTGGCCATGTTCTGCGGTCCGTGGTCGGTGCGGACTTTCGAGGCGTCCTCGGCGAAGGTGGTGTCGCAGACGAAGTGGAGCCGGTTCTCGATCTTCCAGTGGCCGCAGATCAGCCGCGCGAACTCGGCGGGTGTGGCTTGTTACGCGGTGAGACTGGTGACGACTCCTGTCAGGGCCAATTGCAGCGCGTCGCGGGCGAAGAGGCCGTCCGGAATCTCGCTCGGGGAACCTGATCGCCGCCGACGTACAAGCTCCGCTTGCCGGACAGGGATTGCCACGTCCTTGGCCTGGGCCTGGACGATCCGGCAGAGGTCGGGCTCGATGATCGTGAGGGGCGATGCCGATCCGGGTCGGCCGGGCGGAGCCCCGGCTCAGGCAGACAGCCGAGCTCGACCATCTGCTGCACAGTTCGGGGGAGTGGAGACGAGGATGCCCGGGTCCCCGGCCTGAGCGGCCCCGGGCAGACCCTCCTGCGCGCCGCTGGGCGGCGAAGTACGGCAGGACACGGCGGCCGGGAAAGGCACCGGTCAGCCACAGGGTGAGGGTGACGGCCGGGTTGAGGTGGTCACCGGAGTGACGGCCCCATGGGCAGGACAGCGCCCACGAGAGCGCCGCCCCGACGCTCACGGCCACGGCCGCGAGCTGGAGGTGCGGTTGCGGCAGGGCCTGGCTGATGGGGGAGGCCATCACCCAGCGGACGACGGTGACCAGGACGAACAGCACGCCGCCAGTGAGGACTCCACGGCGGCCGCGGCCCTGGCGGTCGTGCCGCCCGGGGTCGCGGACCGCCTCGCGGTGCCGGCTCCACCGGTGCCGCCGTCGGACGCCGTGCCCGTGGCCCACCGGGCGGACACACGGGACGAGGCCAGCATCGTCAGCCCCAGGTCATCTCGCCGGTGGCAACCTTGGTGCCCAGGTCCAGGGCCACCAGCAGGCCCAGGTCCGGGTGGCGCTCCAGGATCGCGGCCTTCAGCGCCTCGGAGTCGTTGCCGCTCTTGGCCAGCTCCTCTTCGAACTCGGCCAGGTAGGTGCGGGTGTAGGCGATCACGGAGGCGTCGGTGGCGGAGTCGGCGGAGCGGTGGCCGGCCACCACGAAGCGCGGGGCGAGCCGCTCCATCTCGGCGAGCGTCTCGGCCCAGGCGGCCCGCTCGCGCGGCGTTGGGGTGTCGGCGGTCCACACGTGCAGGCCGGCGAAGAGCAGAACCCCGCCCACGACCGCGCGGTCCTCGGGCTGCCACAGGTACTCGGTGCGCCAGACCAGGTCGGGGTGGCCGCCGCGGAGCTCGAAGTCGTGGCCCTCGATGCTGACGCGGTCCCCGTCCAGCACGTCGGGGATGATCACCTTGGTGGGCAGGTTCTTGCCCAGGTGCGCCCAGGTCTTGAGCTTGCCTTCCCAGCTGCTCTTGATCCGCTCCACGGTGGTGGCGGTGGAGACGATCCGCACCTCCGGGAACGCCTGGCGAATCACTTCCAGGCCGAAGTAGTAGTCAGGGTCGGAGGTGGTGACCACGACGGTGGTCAGCTCCTTGCCGCTGTCGATGATGTCCGCCAGGACCCGGTGCTGCTCGGCCAGTGTGAACTGGCCGTCGACCAGTAGGGCTTCGCGCTCGCCGGTGATCAGGACGGACGACTTGTGCAGGCCGGTGTCGCCGGCGGTGTGGACGGTGTACGTCAGGGTGGACGACATGGGAGTACCGCCTTTCAAAGTGTTGTGAGGGGTGGGTTCAGGCGGCCGTGGCAGCGGCAAGGTGCTGGTTCAGGGCGCGGGTGAGCATGTCGGCCGAGGAGGCCGGGCCGCCCAGATGGTCGGTGCCGTGTGCGGTGTGCAGCAGCAGCGTCGGGTAGCCGTCGACATTCAGACGACGCACATCGATGAAGTCGGCCTCCGCCTCGGCACGGGCGGCGGGCGAGGCGAACGCGGCTGCCACCGCCTCGGCGTCCAGCCCCAGCTCGGCGGCGAGGTCCCGGTAGACCGCGGCGCCGGAAAGGCTGCGGCCGTCGACGTACCAGGCACGTTGCATCGCGGCGGCGGCATCCAGGGCGTTCACGCCCGGCTGGCTGCGCAGCGCGACCAGGCCCGTGGCAGCATCGGCGGAGTCCATCACGACCGTGCCGTGGGCCAGCGCGGCACGGTAGCCGCCGCCGAAAGTGATGCCGGTCAGCTCGGTGATGCGCTCGTTGGCGCCCGGGATGTGCGGGTAGGCCGACACCGGCAAGGCGCGCGAGCCGGTGAACAGGCCGCCGGACAGCACCCGCAGCTCGATCCGGTCCGCGTTGGCGGCGGCGAACTCGTGCAGGGCAGGGCCGAAGCCGTAGCACCAGCCGCAGTAGGCATCGAAGGCGTAGGTCAGTCGAATGCGCTCCACGGAGCTCATCACGTATCGTCCTTTCCAGATTCCGTCACCCGGCTCCCTGGCTCTGCCGGGCTGACACGCTCAAAGCCATGGTCAGAACGCGGGCACACCCGGATACGCAGGCGACTCTCTATGGTGAAAAACCTGACAGCCTGGCGAGTCCCCCTCGATGTAAGTCCCGCCAGACGGCCGCCGTCCCGCCCCGGGCTCTCTGCCTTCGCAGGACGGATCAATCGCCCGCAGGACTGATCAGGAACGGCTGCCCGGGTACATCGAAGTCGTCCGACCGCAACGCGTGAAAAGGCGAGTCGAGGTGGCCCAGGTGACCGCGACGGGATGTCGGTCATCTGTCGGGGCAGTCTGTCCGATGGCGGCGGCTCGTCGGGGGGTTGGCATCTTCCAGAGACGGCCGGCGCTCACCGGGCGGCCCCGGCCCCGAGGCGCCACCATGTACACCCCCGTCAGGATCATCGGTGCCGACTGGGCAGGGCGGCCCCGTCGGCGTGAACAGAGTCACCGCCAGGTCCCGCCCCGACCTGGCGGTCCGGTCCGAGGACCCGTGGTCACGCCGCGGCTTCTGCCTTGGTGCGCAGGTGTCCCCGGGCCATGAGGCGGTCGAGCCGTCGCTGCTCCGCGGCCGCCCAGTGGCCCACCCGCTCGGGGTCGAGGGGCGTGCCGTGGCCGACGTGGAGCTTGGTGGGGCCGAGGGCCAGCATCTCGCGCAGGCTCGCCAGGTTGGCGAGCCGGTCGTCGTGGAAGGGCGGGTTGGCGGGTCGCCCCTTGACGAAGCCCATCAACGGGGTGGCCACGAGGTCTCCGGCCACCAGGTCGCCGTCGTCGGTGAGGACGGAGACGGAGCCGGCGGTGTGGCCCGGAGTGGGCATGATGCGGGCCTCGACACCGAAGTCCGACAAGTGGGTCTCGCCACGGATGAGCACGTCCGGTTCGAACGGCTCGGCGGTTTCGCGCACCATCGAGGTGCGGGCGAAGAGCCGCCCGAGCAGCCCATTGGGCAGGTACGGCTCACTGACCCGGCCCGCTCGGTAGATGCCGAGGTCGGCGATGTGGCCGGCGATCGGTGCGCCGGTGAGTCGGCTGAGTTCTGCGGCGGAGCCGAAGTGGTCGATGTGTCCATGGGTGACGACGATCAGGCGGACGTCCTTGGGGTCCACGCCGTGGGAGGCGACCTGGTCGTGCATCAGCCGACCGCTGCCGGGTGTTCCGGCGTCGACGATGATCGGTTGCCTGCCCAGCAGCGGATAAGCATTGACGGCGTGCCGACCGAGCACGGGAATGGCGATGACCTTGGTCGGAGACATTGAGGAACTCCTCAACAGGCATGGGGGAGTGGCTGGGCCGCCGGGCGATGAGGCGGGGACGCGGTTGGCCCGCAACGGACATCCCTCACAGCATCCTGAACATTGATCAGATGCCCGCTGAGCCCTCGGAGGGGCGGGCGGCCTGTGCTTCCGTGCCCAGGCCGCCCGACGCGATCAGCTGAAGAACGGGTCGTCCACGACGTGGACCCAGCCGCCGCCCGGCTGGCGTCGGAGGATCTCGGTGGTGGTGGAGACCACCGGCTCCGGTCCGGCTCCGATGAGGGTGGCGTGGTTCGACACCAGGGCGACGTCGCCGACCTGTCGGATCTCGCGCGGTTCGAGCCTGAGGCGGGCACCGCTGCCGACCATCTGCTGCATGGCCGTGCGGATGGCGTCCGTGCCCACCAGGTGGGTTCCGGGAGTGGGTACGAAGTGGGCGTCCGGCTCGTAGAGCGACACCAAACCCTCGACGTCGCCGGCCTCCAGGTACTCCATGAACAAGGTCCCCACCTGCTGGGGCGTCTCGGCACGGCGCCGGGCGGTGACGCCGACCGGCTTGTCGCCCCAGCCGGCCGCGTCGATCAGGTCGTACCAGTTGGGATAGGCGCCGTAGGGCAGGTGGCGACGCAGCAGGTCCCCGATGAAGTTCGTCGGGGACGCCTTGTGGGGCTTGGCCACGGCCTGGGTGATGATGAGGTCGCTGAACCCGTGGGCCAGGTCCTGACGCGGCAGCAGGGCGTGCACTTCGTCGGCGAGGCCGGCCGGAAGGCTCTCACGCTGGATTCCGAGGATGTCGGTGGCGATACCCAAGTGGGCCAGCGCCACCTCCGTGCCCTTCCGTGACGCGATGCCGTCCGTGGTGTGCAGAGCGATGGCGTCCCAGGCGACGGCGATACGCTCTTCCTCGACACCCTGCTCGCGGAGGAATGCCGCTGCGAGGTCGGCGCCGTCGACCTCGAAGCGCTGGTCGCCGTTGCTGCCCTCCTCGCTCAGTCCCAAGTCGTGCAGGACGCAAGCGACGAACAGCAGCTCGTCGTCGTAGTCGGTACCGGCGCGCAGACCCTGGTTCTGGGCATGGGCGCGGGCGAAGACGTAGCTGCGGACGCAGTGATCGTGAATGAAGGCAGGCGTGGCCTGTGCCGCAAAGGCGAATGTGTCCCGGGCGAGGCTCGTGTCGGGGAGGCCGAGCTGCTCGAAGACGGACAGGTCTGCTTCGGTGGTCATGATGTGTCTCCTTCTTTTGGGCCCCGGTCCGGGGCAGATCGGCACGGTGGCCGGGCGGCACGCTCACGCGTGCCGGGTATGGGGGGTGCGGCTGCACGCCGTGTGGAGTGACAGCCGATCGCCACACGGGGGGATGTGCGGCAGGAGTGCTGCGCTTACAGCTGGGCGACGAACGCGCCGATGTGCGCGGCCACCTGGTCGGGCACCTCAAGGGGCGAGAGGTGGCCGGTGTCCTTCAGGACGGTCAGCGTGGCGGTCGGGATCAGCGGCAGCAGGTGGTCGGCGAGCACGGTCGGCGGGTCGACCTTGTCGTGGCTGCCCGCGAGAACCAGCACCGGCACCGCGATGGCCGAGACGCCGGCCGACACGTCCTGTACCAGGCCCTGGCGCGGCCACTCGAGACGGGCCTCGTCGCCGCCGCGCAGGCTGTCCTCGACCACCTGCCGACGCAGCTCGGGAGTCAGCCCGCCGTTGGTCAGCATCAGGTCGATGCTCTGCAGAACCGTCTCCTGGCTGTCGTAGGCGTGGGAAACCGTCTCCTGCACCTGCTCGGTCACCCCGATCGGCGCGGGCGGCGCGGGCGCCACGAGGACGACTCCCTTCAGACCGGCGGGCTTGCGTGCGGCCAGTATCTGGGCCACCTTGCCGCCCATGGAGTGCCCGACGAGCACGTAGCGGGAGTGCCCGAGGGCGTCGATGACACGCTGCGCGTCGTCCGCGAGCTGCTCCAGGTCGTAAGGTCCCGGCACGCTCGTGGAGTCGCCCCATCCACGCTGGTCGTAGGCCACGAAGCCCTGCCCGGGGTCCAGACGCCGCAGCACCGGGATCCAGGTGCGCCGTGAGCCTCCCCAGTAGTGCAGGAAGATCAGCGCCGGGCCGTCACCCTCGCGGACGTGGGCGTACACCTGGCCGCCCTGCACGTCGAAGAAGCGGCCCACCACATTCTGCAAAGTCATTGCCGGCTCCTCGTCCACGGCCGGGGCTCTCGGACCGCTCCACCGGTGTGTGGAGTCGGCTGCCCCGCGCTCGCTCTTCGATCCTGCTCCGGAACCTCCCTTCCAGGCCACGGCTCATCTGCCACCATGCGCATCTTTTGGGCCAGAACGGTTCGGGTGAGCCACTGCTTTCCGGTCACACGATAAGCGGCTAGACCAGGGAATTTATCCCGGAAACAGCCCTGGGTCAGGGCACGGCGACTCCCTGGCCCTCCCTGCACCATTGATGTCAGACGTAATATTGCGGCCATGAACAAGCATCGGGTCATGGTCCTGGCGGTCGACGGCGTGCTGCCCATGGATCTGGGGATCCCCACGCAGATCTTCAACGCCCGTCCGAACACCCCCTACGAGCTCACCGTGTGCGGCGACACCGAGGAGGCCGTGACCACGAGCTCCGGTTTCACCCTCGGGCTGACCGCGGGTCTCGAGGCGCTCGCCGAAGCGGACACGATCATCGTCCCGGGCTTCGAGGACTTCCGGCGCCCTCCGCGCCCACGGGTGAGGGCTGCTCTCAAGCTCGCCGGCCGCGCCGGGATACGCATCGCTTCCATCTGCACCGGCGCCTTCGCCGTCGCCTCGGCCGGACTGCTCGACGGCCGCACGGTCACCACCCATTGGGCCAGCGCGGATGACCTCGAAGAGCTCTACCCCCGCCTGCGCGTCGACCGCAACGTCCTCTACATCGACAACGACACCATCCTGACCTCCGCGGGCTTCACGGCCGGCATCGACCTGTGTCTGCACCTGGTCCGCAAAGACCTCGGCGCAGCCGTCGCGAACGACATCGCCAGGGACATCGTCGCCGCCCCGCACCGCGACGGTGGACAGGCCCAATACATCAACAGGAGCCTCCCGACCCCCCAGGCCACCACGCTCGCCGACACCCGTGAATGGGCCCTGCTCCACCTCGAAGAAGACCTCACCATCCCCCACCTCGCCGACCATGCCGGCGTCTCCCCACGCACCCTGACCCGCCTATGGCGCCAGGAAACCGGCGTCAGCCCCCACCAATGGCTCCTGACCGCCCGCATCAACCGTGCGCGAGAACTCCTGGAGGCCACCGACCTCCAGGTGGAGCAGATCGCCGTCCGGTGCGGACTCGGCAGCGGCGCCAACATGCGCGCCCGCTTCCGTGACACCGTCGGCAATACCCCCACGGCCTATCGCCGCGCCTTCCAGCACCAGGCCGCCTGACAGCGAAGGCCGGACTGCGCGGTCACACAGTCCGTCGACCCAGGCGCGCGTCCGCCCCGGCAGTGTCCAGGGCAGAAAGATCGCCTCACGGTAGGGCGTCGAGGCCGTCCGGCCGATCCAGGACGCCATCGAACAACGGGTGCGCGGCCTGCTCGCCGAACTCGGCATCTCGGCATCCGCGTGACCGCAGCGCGGGGCACGGTCAGGCCACGAGGCTCATGCCGTCCGGTGAACCGACGCCAATTTGCCCATCGGTGTGCTGTTGTGCCGTCACACCTCGGATTGCTGTGCCGTGGGGCGGATGACGGCGAAGTCGCTGTGGGCTTCCAGGCCTGTGCGCAGGGATGCGTTCTCCGTGGTGAGGCGCCGGATGTGGTCTTCGTAGATGTGCAGGTGGCGGGTGAGGTTTTCCTTGTCCCGCCCCAGGCGGGCGATGGTGGCGCGGTCGGTGGTGGTGTCGCGTGGGCGTGGCGGGGCAGCGGAGTCGAGGGGCTGCTGTGTTTGCAGGCGGGTGATCTGGCCAGGGAAGTCGCGGTAGAGGGTCTGGCGGTTGACCTGCAGGTGGCGGGTGAAAGCGGAGACGGTGGCCCGTGGTCAGTCCTCGGCTTCTCGCAGCAGGGTGTCGACCGCGGCTTCGACGGCTTGCGCGGTCAGGCTGTGCCGTCCCATGTGGAGCCCTCGGAGGCATTCGCCGGAAGAGTCTTGTTGAGGAAGGTGCCGATCTCGTCGCGGCGGCGGGCCAGGCGGTCACGTACGAGTGGCAGTGGATCTTCACCCCCAGGCTCCGGCAGCGCCGGCTCGCCTCCTGGAAGACGTACTTCCACGTGTGCAGCGTCAGCGGCATGCCCTCCTCGGATAACCACAGGGCTGCCGGTTCAAGCCCTCTGGCCGTATGGATCAGAAGTCGGCGGCGCTCCGGCGGCCGCAACTCCTCGATTCCCCGCCACCGGCCCTGCCAGTGCACCCGTGGGCGGACCGGGTCCTCGATAACCAGGGCGTTTCGGATGCGCTCGTACCGGCCTGTGATCCGGGCCCGTTCGACCGCTTCCGCCCGGTCGATCTCGATGTAGTCCATGACCGAGCGCAGCGTGCTGTCGGGCACATACACATCGCGGGCCGATCCGTACTTCGCCGCCGGAAGCCAATAGCGGTAGTAAGCGCGCGAACCATCCCGGTCGGGCACCTCATACAGCGTCAGGGATGCCTGCTCCTCCAACCGTGGCCCCGTACAACCGGAGAGGGCACGTGATCGACACCAGCGACATCGGCCTCTTCCTCGGCCTGGACGTCGGCACGGGCGAACACCACGCCACCGCCATCACCCCCACCGGGAAGAAGGCCTTCGACAAGCGGCTCGCCAACAGCGAGCCCGAACTCCGCGAGGTCTTCGGCAAATTGCAGGCCAAACTCGGCACCGTGCTCGTCGTGGTCGACCAGCCGGCCTCCATCGGCCCCCTGCCCATCGCTGCTCCCTGGTGAGGGTGACCCGCAAATATGAGCAAAGCATGACCAAACACCACCACTTCTTGCGGAATCGGCGGGGAGCACGGCCCTCTTGCCAACGCGCTGACCAGCGAAGACGTCGACGCCCAGAGGCACGGACGATTCGGACAGCCGACAGTGAATCTGCAGGTCAAGGCACGCTTTGCGTATCTAGGCAAGCGGACTTCTGCGGAACCCCGGAACCGGCGGGCCCGTCTGAGAGGTGTCAGCGCGTATCGATCGCCGCCTCGGCTGCTGCCTTGATCCGGGCGCCGAAGGCCTCGGCGTCCTTGCGGGCGGCGACGAGTGCGAGGCCGACGAGGAGCTTGCCCAGCCCGTGGCCTTCCAGAACGTTGAAGATACGGACCCGGGTCCTGCCGCCGGCCAGCGGCTCCAGGTCGTAGCCTCCTTCGCGTACCGTCACGCTGTTCTTCGACACCTCGGCCCACCGCACCTTCACCGGGGCCTCGAGGACGGTGATGCGGAACTCCCTGGCGGTCTTCATCCCGGCGTCCTTGACTGTGCTCCGGAAGACCGTACCCACGGTGGTCGGGGCGTCGGGAACCCGCTCGATCCTGAGCACGCGGGGGCTGAACTGCGGATCGTTGCGTCCATCGGCGAGGTAGCCGAACACTGCCTCAACAGGCCGATCGACCTCGACCGTCGCTTCAAACTTTCCTGACATGGACACTCCTCATCGCTTGAGCCGCAACGCGCCCGCGGCCCCTTCGGAAAACGTCGGCCAGACCGCTGGGCCGACGGGGGTACTGCTCAGTGCACGCGCGAAGGAAGGCAGGGGCCACGCCGCCCGTCCTGTCGTGGCGGCGCCTCGACCGTACGGCGCCACCAGGCGTGTCGCCAGGCGAGCGGCACTGCGAGGGCGCGGCCCCGACTCAGCTCCAAGTCCTCGCGGCAGGTTGCTTACTTGAAGGTGAAACGTGGCCGGGCCGGAGGGAAGTTCCACGGTTTCGCCCTACGGCACGTCCTGCATGATGGCGTGGTCTGCCAGCGAACTCGGAGCGGATTACTACGACCGGCATGTCCGGTTCCGCGGTTCCCGATGACAAGGCTCGCGACGATCGGCTCAGTCTTCGGCGGCTGCACGGAGAGTGCCGTCGACGAACTTTGCCCCCAGGTGTTGCAGGACGGCCTGACTGTCCCGGACGGCATGGGCGCCGGCTTCTGGAGCACCGGCCTGCCGGTGCCGTGAAGGTCCGCAACCACCAGCTCACGAACCGGGCGATCGCATCTGCTTCGTCCTGGCCGCCGCGGTCGCTACCCGCGAGATCCTAGGGATCTGGGCCGGCGGCGACGGCGCCAAGCGTCGGCTGCAGGTTTTCGCCGAGCGGCGAGCGATGCGGTGGCCGCGGGTCGTCCCCACCGGTGCCGCACCTTTTCAAAGGTGGGGTCGGCGCTTGTGCTCCACCGTGAGAAAGGCCAGCTCGGTCGGTCCGTCGTTGTACAGATCGTGAAGGATGTACTCGCCGTCGGGGAAGGTGAAGTGGCGGGTATCGCCGGCCCGGTAAGAGACCCGTCGGGTCGTACCGTCGTCGGTGTGCTGCACGCTGGACCCGTCGGTGAGGGCGGTCCAGAAGTAGTCGAGAACATGCCGGTGGGCAGGTACTCGTCCGCCTGGGGCCAGTCGGATGCTCCATACCTTCACCTCGTCGGTTTCCGACAGCAGGACGGAGCCGACCTGGTGGTTGTGGGCGTTGTCGACGAACTCCTGTCGAAGCTGCGGGCTCCATCCGTCGAAGTTCTCCGCGATGAGTTCACCGGCCAGCGGTGACGTGCGCGGTTGAGTCATCTCGGTCATGTGTCCTCTGCTGGGCGTTGATGGTGATGTCTTCGTTGGCCACATCCGCCTCTATGTGCCGCATGTGACTTCGTTGGGCGGTGCGGCTCCTCTCCGGCCGATCCGGCCGGAGGCGCGCCTTGGTGGAACCCGCTGGTTGCCTCGGATCCGCCTATGGCGAACGGGCGCCGACCCCTCCTGTGACCCGCCACGACCATACGGCGTACATGGCCGATGTACAGGTGAACATGTACAGAGTATAGTTGTCAACCATGAAGAAGACTGCGAGCGATGGGCGGACGCGCGAGAGGCTCACTCGCGAGGCCATCGCTGACGGTGCTGTGGCGCTGGCGGATGCCGAGGGCCTGGAGGCGGTCACCATCCGCCGCCTCGCCAAGGATCACGGCGTGTCGCCGATGGCGTTGTACTGGCACTTCAAGGAGAAGGATCAACTCCTGGATGGCATTGCCGAACGCCTTTTCACTGGCGTCGACCTGCCGCCAGTGAGTGCGGAGCCTTGGCCTGAGCAGCTGCGAGGGGTGCTGGAGGCACTTCTGGCCGCCCTGCGACCCCACCCGGCGGTGGCCGGGCTGGTGACCACTCGCATTCTCACCTCGGAGGCGGGTCTGAACGTTGCCGAGCGCACCCTCTCCCATCTGAGGCAGGCCGGGTTCTCGCCGGAGCATGCCGCCGAGATCGGCAGTTACCTCCTGAGCGCGGTCGTCACCCTCGTTACGAGCGAGCCCGGCCAGCGGCACGGCGACGACGAGGAGGCCCATGAGGATGCCATCCGCGTCAGGGCGGCCTCGCTCGGCGCACTGTCCCCGCGCCGCTACCCCAATATCGTCGCCTCAGCCGGCGCCCTGGCGGCCTGCGCGAGCCCAGATGCCTACTACAGCCTGGGCCTGGACATGCTGATCACGGGCATCAGCGGAATCGCCACCGAGCCCGCGAAGGCCGAGGCTGAGGCGGCTTCCTGACAACGGCGCGCCACGCAGCGTGCTGCCGGGCCGTTCCGCCGGTGCCGGGCGGGGCCTGCGTCGGTGCGATCCCGCTCCAGAGGTGCGCGTAGCGCGGCAGCCCAACCTCCTTGCGTGGTGGCATTCTTGCCGCGCCGACCGCTCAACGGGGTCGGGCTGCCGGCCGCCCCGTTGCCGCACCCGGCTTCCGATGAACGGCGCCTGGTCATCTGCGGGCGGTGGCTGAGCGCTCCGCGCGGGCCTCTTGGGCGGCCAGGTCGGCCTCGGGCTTTCCGGGGGACACGCGCGCCGTCGTCGAGCTGCCGGCTCGGCTCCCAGGCGCCGACCGCGGTTCCACGATCGGCGCCCGGGCCAGAGGGCTGTGCCCGCCCACCTTGCCTCCATGGCGCCTGCCAGGTGGGCTCATCAAAGCTCACCTTGCGGTGGGCCCGGACCGCGACCGTCAACGCGATGAACTCGGTACATGCTCCATGGGCCACGCCGGTAGCGGGTGTGTCTCCGACTCCAGGGGAGCACCGCCACCCGCACGCCGGGGCGCCGAGCCGTACTTCATACATGTGTCAACTGTCCTGTGTTCGGCGGGCGATGGTGAATGGCGCCGGGTGGTCCCAGCGGACCCCTGCGGTCGCTCCCCGTCCGGACCTTGGCCGGATGCCGAGCGACTGGGCACCGGCCACACGGGCACCGCCCGGTCCGAAGGTCGACCGATGCGAGGCGTCGGCCGGAATGCGTGATCGCAAGCCGAACCCGGCTGCCGACAAGTAGACGCGCTTCGTGTCGCCCGCAAGGAGCAGGATCGGCGAAACCGAGTCGCCCGGTCAGCCTCCTGTCCGATCAACCCGGCCTCTCAGGCCGACCGAGCCAGGGTCGAACATTAGTAAATGTACTTTGTACATGTATGCTGTATGGGTACGTGGCAGTTCTGCCGATTCTGGAGGCGAGCCATGCGACGAAGCCCCTGAGTCAACTTGGCCGTTCCGGCTCCAGCCCATGTCATCGTGGTGCTTCACGTGACGATCGTGAAAGTCGGACGGTCCCGCTACCAGGCGGACCTGAACTTCTCCGCCGACGGTCTGCAGTGGGTGATCAGTACCTGCACCCGGTTTTTCGGCGGCTCCCTGCAGCTGAGGGGGCTGCGGACCTGCTGGGATCCCGGCGGGGCTTCGCCCTCCCCAACGTTCTGGTGACTCCGACCTCTCTCAAGCTCGCACCCAGCGCGGAGCAGATCGCCGAGGCCGCAGCGACAGCCTGACGAGACGGTCCAGCGGTCCCAAGGGCTGCGCCGATCCCGCCCAGGGAAACGTCGCCCCCAACCATCGCAGCCGCTTCCTCCGGGTGCCAGCAGCCATGACGTGCCGTGACAACGGCCGGGAACTTGGGGCTCGCCTCTGTTCAAGGCACAAGACAACGCCACCCCAACCAGGAGGACCTCCTCATGTACGACGCCGACCCTGCACACGCCGCCGCACTGCTGAGGCACTTCGCCGACCTCCGCGACGGCACCCACGGAGACGCGGTCTCCCGTCGGGACAAGGAAGAGCTCTTCGCCGCCACGGTTGAGCTGCTCGACCCCTACGCCCGCCAGGCACTTGATGAGGTCAACGCCCACCTGCTCCTCGGGGCCGGGGAGGTCATCGCCACCGGCGCCCGGAAATCCAAAGGCGGCACAGAAGCGATCTGGGCGCTGACCTGGCCCGAGCAGCGGGTCGCAGGCGTCAACCCGATCATCCTCCATGCCTTCTACGGCACCGGATTCCACCACCCGCACCTGCGCGGCGGCACCGTGGGAGACTGGCCGCTGAACGCGTTCACACCCGAGCAGGCGGCCGCAGAATTCCCCACGCTGCGTGCCATCGCCTCCGCTGAGCTGCACAATCTCGTCTTCCAGCGCGACTACCGGATCATCCCGGCCACCATTCGCGGGCGCGCCTCATGAGCCTGCGCCTGTCGATCCTCGACCAGTCCCCGATCCCGGCCGGCGGAGCACCGGCTGAGGCGCTCACCGCCACCCGCCAGCTCGCCCGGAGCGCCGACGGCCTCGGATACCACCGCTTCTGGGTCGCCGAACACCACGGCGCTGCAAGCTTCGCCGGAACCGCCCCAGAGATCATGGTTGCCAGCCTCCTCGAGCACACCCGCCGACTGCGTATCGGCTCGGGCGGTGTGCTCCTGCCGCGTTACGAGCCGCTCAAGGTCGCCGAAGTCTTCCGCGTCCTGGGGGCACTCCACCCGGGGCGCGTCGACCTCGGCATCGGTCGGGCGGGGGGCATCGCGCGGGACTTTCCGCACAGGTTCGCCGAAGTCATCGATCTCCTCGGCAAGCCCTACCCCGGCTACACCCCGCCGGCCGTCTGGCTGCTCGGTGCCGGCAGCGGATCCGCCCGGCTCGCCGGCGCCCTCGGAACCCGCTACGCCTTTGCTCACTTCCTGAGCCCACGGCTGAGTACAGCCGCACTGGACGCATTCCAGGACAGTACGCGGCATGCCCCCGCACAGAGCGCACTCGCGGTACGGGCGGTCGTAGCGGAGACCGAAGCCAAGGCCCGAGAGCTGACCGCCGGCTTCCTGCTCTGGCGCAGTCGCAAGGACCTCGGCCATAACGAACCGTTCCCCTCGTCCACCACGGTGCGCAGCCATAGATGGAGCGTTGAGGAACACGCGCGAGCCTGCCGCAGCAGCCAGCAGCTGGTGGCCGGCACCCCCAAACAGGTCAAGGCTGAGCTCACCCGACTCGCCCATGCCCACCGGGTCGACGAGATCATCGTCAACACGCTCACCCACGACCCGGTCGACCGGCTGCGCTCGTACGAGCTTCTGGCGGAGGCCTTCCAGCTCGCCCCGGCTTAGGTACCCACCGCCGTCATGTCGGCCAGAGGACACAGGGAACGTCTGATGTACAGGCGCTCATCGAGTCACATCACGGCGGTCGGCCCATGCCTGCTCGACCCAGTGCCTTCGTAGGTGAGAGCGGAGAGCGAACATCGATGGGGCCCGGCAACGGTTCTTGATCGAAGTGTCCAGAGTTGTCGATCCGAACTGGCAGCACCCGGAGGACTCGGCTGGGGCGTGTCGGCATCGACGGACAGCATCCGGGCTGTGGACTTGAGACCGGAGCTTTCCGGATGCGGCCCGACCTGGAGAAGGCGCTGGCGGCGGCACGCCAGTCCAAGGAGCCCGCGCCCGAGGGGCCGGTCATCTTCACCAGCCACGAGCTCACGCACCTGGCCCGCGACGCTGCCGAGCCGATGACGCCGTCCGCCCAACTCCCGTGCGACGGCGTCCAGCTCGAACTCCTCACCGGCCCGCTCACCGGCATCTACGACCCCAATGGCAGGGGCGCGATGTTCTTCGCGGTGCTCTCCGTCGTCAGTCATCGTGTTGAGCTGGGCGAGGGTGTCGACTCCGGGACGGGGACGAGCTGGTTGCGGCGCAACCGCCCGATCTGGCCCTCGACCCCGCCCTTCTCGTGGGCGCCGCGGATTTCGGGCCGGCAGTAGAAGGCATCCAGGCCGCAAGTGCGAGCGGAACGCGGTCCAGCGCTCCGCCTCCCCTCGCTGCCGGGAGAAAGACCAGAACCCGGGCGACCGCAACCCGGAGGTTGTCGTTGCGGACCTTCCCGGTCGGCACCCGGCCCAGCACGGGGAAAGCGTGGAGGTGGCCCTCGAAGAATGTCTCCTGACGGCCGACGTGAAGATCAGGTGGACTGCCTCACCCGAGCGGGACTGCCGGAACGCGAACAGGCAGCAGGTCACCGGCTCGCCGGTCAACCTCGCCGTCACGTCCCCGAAGTCGATCTCCGACTCCGCCCCGGGCTGGTGGCCCTGTGGGGACGAACGCCTCCACCACACCCCGGTCGGCCTGGACCCGGATCCCCCGGCGGCGCGTGGCCACATACCCGCGGACCACCTGATACGAGATCTTGTCCGCACGGTCTCCCCGTGCTGCCGCATGATGCTCCTCGCACAAATGCCTTCCGGCCAGGAACGAGGGACACCCCTTGTCGCTCCGGGCCGGAAGGCAATGTGCTGGCCTGCTCGGGATCACGGCGGCCGGCCATGACGTGTCAGGGCACCTCGGTCATGTGGTCGGCTGTCCGGGGTTGACGGTGGAGCCCTTGGGCCCCCAGATACGGCGGTACGAACCGTGGACGAGCTCGTCGAGCAGCGACGGGCCCTGCGGCGCCCAGCCCAGTTCGGTGCGCGCCTTGGTCGAGTCCACCCGGCTGTTGCTGCCCAGGCCGGCGGCCGGCAAGAAGCCGAGGGCCTGGGCGAACTCCTCCTCGGTGGCCGAGACGGCGCTCCCGAAGCCGAACAGTTTCGCGATGGCCTCCGCGATGCGACGGAAGTCGCACTCGTCGGCGGCGAGGTTGTAGACGCTGCCGGCGGGGGCGTGTTCCAGCGCGAGCAGGTAGGCGTCGGCCAGGTCATCGAGATAGACGTTGCCGTACCGGTTCAGGCCGCGGCCGAGGTAGCGGCTCACGCCGTCGCGCAGGGAGGCGTGGAGCATCATGGGAAGCTGCTCGCTGCCGCCGTAGCCGTAGATCATGGAGGGGCGCAGCACGATGGTGTGCTCGCCGGCCTGTGCGGCTTCCTGCATCATGACGTCCAGGCTGTAGCGGGGCGCCAGCGGGGGGATGGGGGTGTAACCGTCGTCCTCGGTGTGGACGATGCCGGTGGGCTCTCCCCCGGCGAGGTCGGTGTAGATGCCGGTGCCGCTGGTCCTGATGAAGCGCTTTCCGGTGCCGGCGATGGCCTTCAGCAGAGTGGCGGTGGACGCGGGGTGGTCGGCGCTCGCGGTCTCGATGACAGCGTCCGCGCCTTCCACCGCAGCGTGGAGCGAGTCCGCGTCGTCGAGTGCACCGTGCACGGGCTCGATGCCGGCCCTGGTCAGTGTGCGTATGCCGAGTTCGTTGCGGACCAGGCCGGTGACGTCGTGCCGAGCGGTGAGCAGTCGCTGGGCGACCGCCCGGCCGATGTAGCCGGTCGCGCCGGTGATGAGTACCTTCATGATCGTCTCTCTTGGTGGGGGGTGGAGTGCGATGGGACAGGGGGTGTCCCGCACGGTCGGCGCCTACTGGAAGTAACTCACCGTACGCGCAGGGTCTTGAGGGTGCGCAGTGACGCGGTGAGCAGTTCGGCGTAGCCGGCCTTGCTCATCCGGGCTGGGGGGTCGAAGCCGAGCAGGTGCTGGCTGGACACGTTCTGGGGTTCCGTGTACTTGAGGAGGCCTGCCCGGCCGTGGCGGCGTCCGAGGCCGGAGTCCTTCATGCCGCCCATCGGGGCGCCCTGGGAGGCGTATGCGGAGGCGTAGCCCTCGTTGATGTTCACGGTGCCCGCTTCGATTCGGGCGGCGATCCGGCGGGCTCGGCGGACGTCGCGGCTGAAGACGCTGGCATTGAGCCCGTAGACGGAGTCGTTGGCAGCGCGCACCGCCTCCTCCTCGCTCTCGAACGGGTAGACGGACACCACCGGCCCGAATGTCTCGTCCCGCCACAGCGGCACCTCAGGGGTGACGCCGGTGAGCACGGTCGGCTCGTAGAAGAAGGGGCCGAGGTCCGGACGTGCCCGGCCGCCCGCCACGACGGTCGCACCTGCGGCGCGGGCCTCCTCGACCTGGCTGCTGATCCGGTCCAACTGCCCCTGGGAGGTGAGTGAGCCCATGTCAGCCGTGAAGTCCAGCTGCGCCCCCAGCTTCATGGCCCGGACGCGTGCGCCGAAGCGTGTGACGAACTGCTCGTACAGCGAAGAGTGGACGTAGATGCGCTCGACCGATACGCACAGCTGTCCGGAGCTTGCGAAGCAGGCTCGAACGGCGGCCTCCACGGTGTGGTCGAGGTCGGCATCGGCCAGCACCAGGAGCGGGTTCTTGCCGCCGAGTTCGAGGGAGCAGCCGATCAGGCGTCGACCGGCCTGTTCGGCGATCGTGCGGCCGACGGCCGTGGAGCCGGTGAAGCCGATGAAGTCGGCGTGCTCCATCATGGGCCCCCCAACCACTTTCGAGCGCCCCAACACCACCTGCCACAGGTCTGCGGGAAGGCCCAGCTCCTGGAGCAGCGCGCGGGGCCAGAGGCTGGACAGCGCGGTCTGGTTGTCGGGCTTGTGGACCACCGCGTTGCCGGCCAGCAGGGCCGGGATCACGTCCATGCCGAGGGCAAGGGGGTAGTTCCACGGCGTGATGATGCCTACGACGCCCTTCGGGTGAGGTGTCTCGACCGCCTGGGTGAGCAGGGGGAAGGCTCCTTGCCTGCGATGGGGCCGCAGGACCTTCGGGGCCTGCCGGGCGGCGTACAGGGTCGACGACGCCGCTTCCATCAGTTCCTCGAAGGCGTGGTGGCGAGCCTTGCCGTTCTCCCACTGGAGCAGATCGAGGATCTCGTTCCGGCGGGACAGCATGAGGTCATGGAGCCGCAGGAAGGGCTCAGCTCTGCGACGTGCCGGCAGGGCCGCCCAACTGCGCTGGGCCTCGCGCGCAGCGGCGAAGGCAGCTGCAACATCCGCCGCCGTGGACTGAGGGAGAACGGCGAGCGTGTCGCCGGTGAACGGGGCCGTCGTGGCCACGGGCTCGCCGCTGGCCACGACTCCTGCCGTCAGCCTCCGGACCAGTGGGGCATCCGGCCGTCCCGCGCCGACAGCGGAAGTACTCCTTCGACTCTCCAAGGACTGTCTCATCGGTCACCTCCAAACAGGATTCCGTCCATGCCATGGCGTTTGCACCGACACGGTGCACCATGCGATGTACATGGACGTTGTACAGGCAAACATGTACAACGTACAGGCGTCAAGCGAAAGGCGGCGCTTTGCGGGGGAGGCTCGATCGCGAGGCCGTCGCCAGCGCTGCGGTGGCAGCGGGGACGGCCGGTGGCCGGACGCCCTGAAGTGCGGGATGAGGGGCGGCCTTGTTGGTCGCGGGGGCGGAGTTCATGGTCGCGATGAACGCCGACCGGATCTTGGTCCGAGTGCAGACCTTCGCGGTGGGGATCGGGTCGCGCCGGACACGCTATGACCGGCCGCGCGCCAGGATCGCCCCCACCGCCTTGACAGCCGTACGCCGTACATGTTCACCTGTACGGCGTTCATGTACGTTGTACAGTTCATAAGGATGGGACATCAAATGACCGAGAACCGAGCGGGAGGCAGGCTCAATGCGCTGTCCAACCCGCTGACCCTGCGAAGTGGCATCACGCTGCCGAACCGGCTTGCGAAGGCCGCGACCAGTGAGCATCTGGCGGACCGTCACGGGGCGCCCACCAATCAGCTCATCACGGCCTACCGGGCACTGGCGCTCTCCGGCACCGGGTTGTTGATCAGCGGCAACGTGATGGTCGACGGTGCGGCGCTCGAAGCGCCGCGCAACGTGGTCATCGAGGACGGTCGACACCATGAGGAACTGCGCCGTTGGGCCTCTGTGACCGAGGGCACCGACGCTAAGTTCGTCCTTCAACTGTCACACCCTGGGCGGCAGACGATGCGCGGCAACGCCTTGCCCGGGCGTCGGCAGGACGTTGTGAGCTCCTCCGCGGTGCCCCTCGGCGTGGGCGGCAACGCGTTGTTCCGGTCGCCTCGCGCGCTGTCCGACGCGGAAGTCACCGCGATCATCGGCCGCTTCGCCCGCGCCGCCAAGGTCGCCGCCGATGCCGGCTTCCACGGCGTAGAGATCCATGCCGCACACGGCTACCTGTTCAACCAGTTCCTGTCGCCGCTGGTCAACCAGCGCACCGACCGCTGGGGCGGCTCGCTGGAGAACCGCATGCGGCTGCTCATCGAGACGGTGCGCGAGGTCCGGGCGGCAACCTCGGACCAGTTCCTGATCGTGGTCAAGCTGAATTCCGCCGACTTCCAGCGTGGTGGCTTCGACTCCGAGGACTCCCTGGCCGTCGCCCGGGCCCTGGAGGAGGAGGGCATCGACCTGTTGGAGATCTCCGGCGGAACGTTCGAGAGCGCCGCCATGGTCTCGGGCGCGCCGCAGCGGGAGTCGACCCGTAAACGGGAGGCCTACTTCCTTGAGTTCGCTGAGCGATTCTCCCAGGAGGTGTCGGTGCCACTCATGCTGACGGGCGGATTCCGCAGCCGGCAAGGCATGAACGACGCGCTGGACAGCGGTGCGGTCGACGTCGTCGGACTGGCACGCCCCATCACCTACGAGCCGGACCTGCCGCAGCGTCTCCTGGACGGAACCGCCGAGAAGAGCCTGGTGACGCCGAAGACCCTCGGCCACAAGAACATCGACGACCTCCTCAACAGCGCCTGGCACCAGCAGCAGATCGCCCGCCTGGGCCGTGGCAAGGCCGTTCGCCCCGATCGTGGTCCCGCCATCGCCCTCGTCATCGCGCTCCTCACCACGGCCCGGGACCTCGTGCTGCCTCAGCTGGCGCCAAGCTGACCGCAAAATCCCCCCGGCTCACGTGCCGCGGCGAGCCGCCCGGAATCGCTGACCTCGCCCTCAAGGAGAACACCATGGATCTGCAACTGACCGACAAGGTAGTGGTCGTCACCGGCGCCGCCTCAGGCATCGGGCAAGCCATCGCCCGTCTGCTCACCGAGGAAGGAGCCGTCGTGGCCGGTGTCGACCGCAATCCGGTCGGCACCGGTCTCTGAGCCAGCTCCTCATGCGCCCCGCGCGCCATTGATCACTCGGCCTGCCCGCGGGCGGCACTGCCCGCACATGTGTCCTGCTGTACACCCCGGACAAACCACGACGGGCGCGCCACGCTGAAAAGCCGGGCGAGGTTCCCAACTGCAGAGCGAATGGCGACGTGAGCGCTACAGCCATGCACTGACGTGGCGTGCATGCGCGTCACGCAGCTGCGCAGGTCAGGTCCAATCCGCTGCTCCGCCGGACCACCCCGGCCCAGCCCGCCGCCCCGGCCAGGACACTCGCTGACGGCACCGTGGGCGCCGCCTCCACGCGTACGCGGACCTCCAGCCCACTGGCACCCGCTCAGCAGACCTTCGCCGTCTCGGCCACCGCAGTCAGGATTCTCCAGGCTGATGTGTGTCTCACGAGACACACCAACGCCCACCCGCGGGGGTGGGCGCACGGGGTTGAGTGCGGGATCGGTCAGTTCTGGCAGGGGTCCCTCTGGGTTGGCGAGAGGTCCCTGCCCTGGGTCATGCCCGCGACTATGAGCGGCTCGTGCAGCACTCGGAGGCGCTCATATCCCGGGCCGCCATCAGTGCCTGTTTCACATTCCGTGGACCTTGTAGGGGTATAGCCGCAGTGGGCCCAAAAGGGACCGTGGGGTGATCTTGAAGTCGAACGGCGGGTGGTCGGTCTCGGTGAGCTCGGGTTCCGGCCGAAGTCCCGTGTTCGGGTGTAGGTGTCTGCGTTGCTGGCTAGCGTGATCGTCGTCTACCTGCCGTACGACGAGAGGACTGCAGGTGCCCGAGTTGGAAACGGGAGTTCGCCCGTGATCTGGGAAGGGGGCGTTCGTGAGGATCGGGTCCGTGAAGCGGCCTGAACATGTTGCTGTCATCGGAGTGGGCATCCTCGGAGCCAGCGTGGGCTGGAACCTGTCCCGGCACGGCGCCAAGGTGATCTTCATCGACGCAGGCCAGCCAGGCGAAGGCGTCACCAACTGGTCTTTCTCGTGGGTCAACGCCAGCAACAAGACCGCGCGCAAGTCCTACTTCGACCTGAACGTCGCGGGCATGGCAGCCTACCGTGAGCTCGCCAGGGCCATCGGGCCAGACTCATGGTGGTATCCCAGCGGCCACCTGCGCTGGGCAGACGATCCCGCAGCGGAAGCGAAGCTCCTGAAAACAGCCGAACTGCTGGCTGGCTGGGACTACCGGGTCGAGGTGTACACGGGGGCCGAGGTGCGCCGCCGCCTCGAACCTGCTCTCACGATGCCCGGCGAGATTCCGGTCTTGTTCTACCCCGACGAAGCCTGGGTGCACGGACGTCATCTCGTCGGCCGCCTGGTCGGCCAGGCCGTCGCATCCGGCGCCGAGCTCCGGTCCGGCACCGCAGTCTGTGACATCGGCACCGGTGCCGACGGGAGCATCCGGGCAGTTGCGCTATCCGATGGGAGCCATCTCGACGTCGACATCGTCGTGAACGCAGCGGGCCCCAGCGCCTCTCACGTCGCCGGGCTCATCGCACGGCACTTGCCGATGCGCCGGGAACCCGGCGTCGTCACCCGGATCGGCTGTGCTCAGGTCCCGGTTCACCGGGCGATGCACGCGCCTCACATCGAGATCCGCCCTGACGGAGACGCTTCGGTGGTCCTCCACAGCCGCGAGATCGACGCACTCATCGACACAGGCGAAGATCCAGCGCAACTCGCACGGCTGCTCCACGAATCGGCGCGGCAGGTCGTTCCCGAGCTCGGCAACTCCCGCATTGCGCAGGCACGGGTAGCCGACCGGCCCATCCCAGTCGACGGATTCCCCTCGGTGGGAGCAGTGCCGTCTGTGCCGGGCTACTACGAGGCCGTTACCCACAGCGGTATCACGCTCGCGCCGGTAATCGGCCAGCTGCTTGCTTCGGAGATCCTCAGCGGGAAGAGAGATGACATGCTTGCGGACTTCCGCCCGGAGCGGTTCCCCCCGTGACAGCCCGGGCAAGCGCCACCACACAGCGTCTGCCGGTCAGACCCCTTCCTTCCGTACGAGCCCCACCAGCACGGCAACCAGCGGATCAAGGACCGCCAAGCTGACGAAGAAGATCTGCAAGGCAACCTGCTGAAACGACGCATAGGCATGTATCCCGCCCCGGGCCACGTCGAGAAGGTGAGCACAGGTTCCCTCGACGAATCCGATCACGTACACCGCGAGAACCCATCGCGCCCACACCGGCTGCCCGCCCCACTGTTCCCGCAGCTCAAGCCCCACCGGGCCACCACTTTGTCGGTAATGGTGGAGATGGTCTGCTTGGACACCTCCGCGCCATACACCTCAGCCAGATGAGCCGAGATCTCCCCGTGTGTGAAGCCCTTCGCGGACAACGACAGCACCATCTCATCAGCGCCGGTCAGGCGGCGCTGGCGCTTATTGACGATCTGCGGCTCGAAGCTGCCGGCAGTGTCACGCGGCACCTTCACCTCAACCGGCCCGACTTCACCTCAACCGGCCCGACTTCGGTCAGCACGGTCTTCGCCCGGGTGCCGTTACGGCTGTTGCCATTGTTCTTCCCGGCCGGATCGTGCTTCTCATAGCCGACAAGGTCGGTGATCCCGCCCTCCAGGGCGGACTCCAGGACCCGCTTGGTCAGCATCTGCAACAGCCCGCCCTCGCCGGTCAGTTGCAATCCTTCGCTGCGGGCCCGCTCGACCAGCATCGTGACGAGCTGCTCGTCTGACGCGGCCGACGGCAGCGCATCACCGGTCGACACTTTCGCGGACTCGCGCCCGATCGTCGACTTGCTCACTTGACGTCTCTCCCTTGATCAGCAGATCCGCCGTTGATCAGACACTCTCCGCCAATATGCCCATGCGGGGTACGGCTATGGCGGGCCTGTCCGTGAGGCTCTGTCGGCTCTCTGTTCGGAGACGGAAGCCAGCAGTCAGGCGGCGAAGGTGCGGCGATATTTCGACGGGCTGGTCCTGGTCATCGCGGTGAAGTGGATTCGCAATGACTCCGCGGAGCCGAAGCCGCATTGGTGGGCGATGTCGTCGATGCCGAGGCGAGTGGTCTCGAGGAGTTCGCGCGCGCAGGCTACGCGTTGCACGGCCACCCAGTTCATGACGCTCGTTCCGGTCACGGCCCGGAATCTGCGGCGCAGGGTTCGTGTGCTCATGTGGCTGTGCCGGCTGACCGACTCCAGGGTGAGCGGCTCGTCGAGGTGTTCCAGGATCCAGGTGATCACGTCGGTGATCTCGGAGTCGCCGCCGGGCGGGACGTGCTCGATGAACTGGGCCTGTCCTCCTTCGCGGTGGGGCGGGCTGACCAGGAAGCGGGCCATCGTGTTCGCGGCGGCCTGACCATGGTCGAGCCGCAGGAGATGCAGGCACAGGTCGGTTCCGGCGAGGACACCCGCGGAGGTGAAGACGCCGGTGTCCTCGACGTAGAGCTCCGCTTCGCTGACCTTGACCGACGGGTGGCGGTCTCGCAGCAGGCCGGCCCAGTGCCAGTGGGTGGTGGCGCTGCGGCCGTCCAGGATCCCGGCCGCAGCCAGGGCGAAGGCGCCCGTGCAGATCGACACCATCCGGCTTCCCCGGTTGTATGCGTCACGCAGCCGTTCGACCAGCTCGGCGTCCGGAGACTCGGTGGGGTCTTGCACTCCGGCGACGATCACGGTGTCCGCCGTGTCCAGCCGGTCGAGCGGCTCGACCTCGCGGGGCACCAGCGGGTTTTCCGCGGGAACCGCACTCACCAAGGTCAGCTCGTAGGGGGCGCCGCCGGGCCAGCAGGCGGTCACGTAGTCCGGCCAGTGGCCGAACACCTGCTGGGGAACGGCTACGTCCAACAGGACGTAGTCCGGCTGCACCACCACTGCGACCTTGGCCGGATCTTTGGGATTAATGTCCATCTGGCCATCGTAACGGTGGTATCGGTCTTTCTAGGCTGGGCGCATCACGCCGATCACGATCAGTGAGGAGATGCGCAACATGTACGCAGTAGTCGAGACGTGGACACCGAAGCCCGCGTTCTTCGCCGCCGACGAGGAGGCGCGGAACGACTTGTTCGCAGGGATTCAGGAAGCCATGAAGCAGCTCGCGGAAATCGGAGTCGTGACGCTCGGCTGGGGCAGGGTGGAACCGGCCGCGCATTCCGCGTCCTATGAGTGGTTTGCGGTCTGGCAGGCCCCTTCGAGGGA
Source organism: Streptomyces sp. NPDC086549 (assembly GCF_044746205.1). Taxonomy (NCBI): domain Bacteria; kingdom Bacillati; phylum Actinomycetota; class Actinomycetes; order Kitasatosporales; family Streptomycetaceae; genus Streptomyces; species Streptomyces sp. NPDC086549. The sequence continues at coordinate 257,592 of NZ_JBIVBS010000014.1, forward strand.
ACTGGCCGACGGGTTCCTGGGCGGTGTCGAGCGCTCCGGCTGGTACACCTACTTCGAGCAGTCCAACGTCGTGGGTGAGCTGCGGCCGGCCGAGGCGGTCATCGCCGGGCACCTGGCACTGGAGGCTGAGGTCAAGTGAGCGTGCTCGAGAATCTGCCGGAGGAGATCGGAGGGTGGCCGCGTACGGCGGCTACGGAGGCCGCGGTTGCCTTCACTGCCGAGCACTCTCCGGAATGGCTGCTCAACCATACTGTCCGCAGTTACTTCTACGCTCGTAGTATCGCCACCGCCAGGAACCTCGTTGCCGGGGTGGACTACGACGACGAGACGCTCTTTCTCGCCACGGTGCTGCACGACATCGGTCTGACCGACGCGGGGCAGGGTCCGAACCGGTTCGAGGTGGACGGTGCGTTCCGGGCCGCTCGATTCGCCCGGGAGCACGGGCTGTCCGATGCCGCCGCCGACCAGATCTGGGATGCGGTGGCGCTGCACACCTCGCCGGGGATCGCGCCCCACAAGCATCTGCTCGGCGCTCTCGCGCATTTCGGTATCGGTGCCGACATGTTCGCTTTCGGTGTCGAGGAGGTGGACCGGGCGGTGCTGGACGCGGCGCACGAGGCGTTTCCGTATCTGGATCTGCGGAACAAGATCCATGCGCAGGTGGTCCATCAGATCGACGAGCAGCCGTCGAAGTGGGCGCCGGTGTCGTTCGTCGACATCGTGTATCGCAAGCACCGCCCGGACAATCCGTTCCCCGGGCTGGACGAGCTGGCCGCGGCCCCGGTGCGTCCGGACTGACGACGTCTCGCGGTGGCTGCGGTCGAATGCCGTGGCCGTTTGACGGCGGGCAGCTGTGACGAAGAAGACGCGGAGCCGGGCACCCCGTGTGCCTGGCTCCGCGCCTGTGTTGACCCGGCATCGCGTCCCGGGCCTTTGAGAGTCGGCGTCCCGGCTGCAAGGAAAGCCAGAGCGGTCGCGATGCGGGGACCGATGTCGGTCGGGCGCGGCGCCGAGTTCTTCGGGTAGGGCCTTCACGGCTGCGCCGAGGGTGGCGGTCATGCGGGAGGCCTTCGCTTCGCCCGCCGCTCGTGCCGAGGCGGAGGCCGACTTCCTCGAGGTGCGCCGTCTCGGCGCCGATGCCTACCCGACGCTGCTGCACACCGCCCACGGCACCGACCGCCTCGGCCGACGCGCTCACCCCTGCCCTGGACCAGCACGTGGCCACCACCACGGCCGCCTGAAGCCACCCCTCAGCACTCTGTGAACGAAAGCGCACCCATGCCCGCCCTGCCCCAGAACGTCCACGCCGCCGGTGACACCGGTCTGAACAATGCGTCCCTCCTGATCACCGGCGAGCGCGACGCGCCGCTCCTGGACGACGGCCAGCTCACCCTCGCCGAGCAGCACCAGCCCCTTGCGTTCACCATCGGCAGCGGCAAGAAGCCAACCACCGTGGCGGGCACGACCGGCTCCCCGGACCACTGTCTGAAAGAAGCGCTGCTCGAGCGGTGTCCCGATCTGGGCCTGCTGGTGCTTCTGGACCTGGGCACCAGGGCCGCCATCGGCGTGACGGCCCGGGGTTGACCGTGTCCACGATTGCCTGTGTACCTGCGCGGCGGACTACTGGTGCCACCGCCTGGGTGGCGATGGTCGCGGAGTTCGTCCTTACCGGCGGTGTCCTGTTCGTCGTGGTGACCGCTGTCCGCTGGGTGATGGCATCGCCACTCAGCCGGGCCCTGCCAAAACCGCATCTTCAGCTTGCGGTCGTGGCGGTGATTGTCGGCGCGGCGCTCGCGGGGGCGCTGTCCTCTCCATGGGGCCGCTATTCCGGCGGACATCTCAACCCGGCGGTGACCTTCGGCCTGTGGCTGACCGGGGCCTTCCCCGGCCGCCGGGTTCCGGCGTACTTCGCCGCCCAGCTCACCGGTTCCGTGGCGGGTACCGGCCTGGCCCGCCTCGTGTGGGGCCCGGTCCTCGCGGACCGGATGGCCTACGCCGCGGTTGAACCCGCTCCTTCCTGCTCGCCTACCTTGCTGTTCAGCGTCGAAGCCGTGTCTACCGCCGCTGTCCTCACCGTCACCCTGCTGCTGATGTCCCGTCGCGCGTGGACACGCTGGATCCCGCTGGCTCGCCCCGCCGCTACCGCTGGGGTCATGATTGCCCTCGGTACCCTCACTGGCGGGTCCGCCAATCCCGCCCGCCAGTTCGGCCCCGCCCTGTGGGCCCACCGGCCGGGTGATTGGTCACATCTGTGGCTCTATCTGGTGGCACCCCTTGCAGGCGCGGCCCTCACCGGTGGGGTCGCCCGGTACCAGGCATATGGCCCTGTCCATCCTCCGAAGAGCGGCGGCGGTCGGTCGCGCGAGAGGCGATCGGAGAGTGGCCGATGAACTGATGGAAGAACTTGCTGAAGTTGGTGGCGCTGGTGGAGCCTAGCTGCGCCGCGATACAGGAGGCCGGCGGGTCGCCGTGTGCCAGGAGGCGTTTGGCTTCCAGGACGGCCCGCCGGTCGATGATTTTGTCGCCCCTGCCCCGGCTCCGGTCAGCGCGGCCCTGGAGAGGGCGCGGGGTGAGTAGCCCATGCCCGGGGCGTAGTCCTCCACGCGGCGGGTGCGGGTGAATTCGCGTTCGACCGCGTCACGCGAAAGGCCGTGGAACAACGTAACCGGGGCGATGTTCGCGACCGGCATCTCGCACGACTGCCGGGCAAGTCGGCGAACCGAGCAGGCCACGGCTCGCACCGATTCGGAAGCCCGCAAGAGGTCATTGGTGGTCTTGCGGCATGTCACCGCGCCCGCTCAGGGGTCCGGAGTGCACCGGGGCGTGCTGAGCTGAGGGGTTCGGCCACTCGGTTCGAACTCAGTCCGTATGGGGATCTTGCGTTCCTGACTGTCATGACCGCCCGAATTGCCTGGAGACCAAGCGGTCATCCCGCCGGGCTGCCGGGCGATTACCGTATTCGGTAGCTGCCTGCGACCTGTGTGAGGGTCGGCCTCGTTGCTTGCGCTGGCCTCGTGGTCAGTGGCTTCAAGACGAAGGAAGCTCGTCGCCGGTGTGGTCAGCCGTGGCTGCGATCATTGGTGGATGGCTGGTTTTGGAAGCCCGGATGTTGTCGACGTCAGCTATGACAATCCGGATCAGCCCCGACTGGGGCTGGAGGTCATGTCCTTCGCGACGCTGCGTGAGCGGCTGTCGCCGTCTGTCGCGGCGGCGCCCAGTCGTCCGGACTTCCATCAGCTGACCCTGGTCACCCGTGGCGAGGGTACCGCGTTGATCGACTTTGTGGGTTACCCGTGCGCTCCGGGGACTCTGCTGCATTTGCGTCCTGGTCAGGTGCAGCGTTTCCCTGCGGGTCCTCAGGGGGGCATTGCGGACCTTGATGCGACCTTGGTGGTGTTCACGCCTGCGTTTCCACCGCCGGTGCCTGCCAGTGCAGCCGTCATCGACGAGGGGCTCAGTCCTGCCGCCTTCTCACTGTCTGCGGTGGAGTACCGGGCCATGTCGGTGGCGGTGGCTGAGATAGCGGCGGAATACGCCACGCTGGCCGAGCGGGACGCCGCGCAGGCGGAACTCACTGTGGAACTGCTGCGGCAGCTTCTTGCTGCGCTGCTGGTGCGCATTGCCCGGCTGCCGCATCCTGGTGAATGGAATCCCGCGGCGGGGGGCGAGGTGTTCCGGGCCTTCCGTGGCGAGCTGGAACGCGCGTTCGCCACGAGGCGCCGTGCTGCCGAGTATGCCGCGCACCTCGGTTACTCGCCGCGGACGCTTACGCGAGCCTGTCTGGCCGCTACGGGCCGTACCGCGAAGGATCTCATCGACGACCGTGTCGCCCTGGAGGCCAAGCGGCTGCTGGTTCATACCGGCCTTCCTGTCGCGTCCGTCGGGCGCATGCTGGGTTTCACGGAACCCACCAATTTCGGGAAGTTCTTCGAGCGGACGGTGGGTGCCACTCCCGGGGCGTTCCGTGCCACGCAGCGCTGACAGCCCCCGTCCGCTGGGACAGCCAGAGGCATCTGCCGTGGGGCGGAGACCACGCCGAGCCCGGGCTGTCTGAGGCGTACGCCTTGAGCGAATCGGCGAGTCCATTTTCGACCATGGCGCGTCTCTTGCATACCTCGCCCGCGCTGCTCGCATCGCGCATTGTTTAGCAAGCAGTCAGCGCGTCATCCGCTTCCGGCCAGGCCTCTGACTGCCTGGTGAGGCCGGGAAGAAGGGAGAAAACAACCATGCCGTACGCAGATGTCAACGGTGCCCGCCTCTACTTCGAGGACAGTGGTGGTGAGGGCCCGGTCGTGGTCTTCAGCCACGGCAACCTCATGGACCATGACATGTGGGTGCATCAGATCCAGGTCCTGGCGGGGGACTTTCGGGTCGTCGTGTGGGACGAGCGGCTGCACGGCCGGACCGAGGACGACGGTAAGACCTACACCTACTGGGACTCGGCTGCCGACTTGATCGGGCTGCTGGATCACCTGGGCGTGCGGGAGGCGGCGTTGGTGGGGCATTCGCAGGGTGGCTTTCTGTCGATGCGGGCCGCTTTGCTGGCGCCTGAGCGGGTCAAAGCCCTGGTGCTGATCGACACGACGTCGGTCGCCTGGCCGCTCGAGGCGCTGGCGCAGATGCGTGGTGTGTCGGAGGGATTCCGCGGCGCGGGTCCGGAGGCAGTGGCCCCGGTCTTGCTGGGGATGCTGCTGGGACAGCCCGCGATCCACGATCAGTGGCTGGCGAAGTGGCGGGCGCAGCCGCGTGAACGGCTCGCCGACGCGGTGCAGGTGCTGATGGGGGTGGATGACATCACCGGCCGGCTCGGCGAGATCACGGTGCCGGCCTTGGTCGTCCATGGCGACGCGGACCAGCCGATCCCGTACCCGTTGGGCCAGACACTGGCCGGGAAGCTCCCCGGTGCCCAGGAGCTGGTCACCGTGACCGGGGCCGGACACACGCCGAACCTCACTCATCCCGACCGCGTCAACCCGGCGTTGGCCGACTTCCTTCGCCGGTACACCTGACGGTCCCACGCCCCCCATGTGTCGAGCCCGCGGCGGCGGTCAGCACGGCGCCGCTGTGCTCTGCCGGCGGAGCATTCTGGCGGGCATGCATACGCGGGTCTCAGCACCCGCCATTTCAACTGTTCAACGATCTGCACGACATCCAATTCTGGAAGGAACGACCATGTCGACTCCCATCACCGACCCGGCGCAGCTCCCCCCGGCCTTCGAGAAGGCCATGAACTCCGGGAATCTTGATGAGGTCATGAGCCTGCTCGCGCCCGGTGCCGTCATGCGTACCATCACCGGTGAGACCGTCACCGGTCAGGCGCTTCGCGACTACACGGCTGGGTCGATCGCCGGCAACGCCCAGCTGTCCAACGGCCCGTCGCGCGTTGTGGCCGGTGCCGACATCGCGCTGATCAGCGAGGAGTGGACCCTCGAGATCACCACTCCCGACGGCAACCGGAAGAAGGCCACCGGCACCACTGCCAATGTCGCCCGCCGTGGTCAGGACGGCACCTGGCGCATGGCCATTCTCAACCCCCTCGGTACCGCCTGAGCGTCCGTCGGCGGCCGGGCTCCCCGGAACCCGGCCACCCCCCTCAGCCAACCGGCGCCCGGCCCTGGTCCTCCTCCACCACTGGGGTGGCTCGCACCGCACCTGGCGGCCGGTCATCGAACAGCTCGGCTGCGGCGAATTCGTCGTGGTGGGCCCCTCGATGGGCGGCAAGGTGGCCCAAGTGCTCGCCTCCCGCCGGACTGAAGGGCGTGGTACTCATCGCACCCGCCCCGCCGGCTCCGGTCGGTGTACCAGGTCGCCTCTCACATCAGCGCGTTCGTCGCCCGCGTCTCACTTCGACATGAGTGAGCGGGACCTGTGTGATCGGTGGGGTGTGTGAGAGTTCATGTGCTTCGTGGCCGAGCTGAACCGATGTCGAGCGGGCTGCATGCCGTGCACCGGGCGAAGCGTTCGGGCCAGGGCGGGATCGTTCTGATCACGGGCGAGGCCGGCATCGGAAAGACCGTGGTCCTCGACGCGGTGCGCGCGGAGGCCGCCTCCGCCGGGTTCATGGTGGGGGCGAGCAAGGCGGACGAGGTCGATCACGTTTCGCAGGGCGCGCCGGTTCTCCTCGCCCTGGGATCTGGTCGGTCTGTACGCCCCGCGGTCCGGAGAACGCTCCATCACCCATTCATGCGAGAGACGAGCGGCCGATTGATCATCGACGCTGGATTCAGAACCGGTGCCCGTGCGAAGCCGGACGCGGCTGGACGGGCGCCCTGGTGAACGCTCGTGGTGGCTCACGGCGCTGGAACGGCATCCCAGGTGTGACCGCGCTCCTCAGGTACCCAGCACCGGGGACCCAGGCACGCTCCAGTGAGAGGTGGATGCGATGGAAGGGACAGCTCCGATGGCGCTGAACTACTTCCAGGCGCCGACCAGAAAGGTGACCGCCGCCAACGGAATGGAGTACGCGTACCGTGAGGTCGGCGAGGGCGGAGTGCCCCTGGTTCTGTTGGCGTACTTCAGGGGCAACCTCGACAACTGGACCCGGCGCTGGTGAACGCGCGGTGGGCTGCGGGGTCGGCGCTGCTTTTGACGGGCCCGGCGGTGTGCTGGTGAGCGCAGCGCGCGATCCGTACCCACTGGGCGTCAGCCAACGGTGCACCGTGATGAACGATCCGATGATCCGAAGAAGCGTCCCAGGGTCCGGCTCGGAGGCTTCCTCGGACTGCGCGACGGCCTCACGGGCAGCAAGTCCCGCCCTTCGTACGGTGACATCCAGCTCGGGTTTGCCGACAGCGGATACGCCTCCACCGCCGCCTTCGAGGCCAAGCAGAGTGGCTCCCGATCCCACTGCCGAAACAGTGTCTCGCCGCGCGCGAACCTCTCAGTTGGAGGTCTCGGCCCGGTCGAGATCCGGGGCAGATGCGGCGCCCCCGGATCGGGCCTTCCGCGGCAACATCATGAGGCCGACCACGACGGCCCAGATGCCGATGAGTGAGGCCAGCGGAAACAGCGCGTCGAAGCGGTCGGTGAACGCGATCGTGGCGGACGCCAGCGAGTAGGCCAACCCGCCGACGAGGCCGAGCGCGAGTGTGATCGGGTTGCCGATGGTGCGCGTGAGGCCGCCGGCGACGGCGAGGGCTGCAATGCCCAGGCCCCACAGCGGATCGACGATCGTCTCGTTCCACGTCTGCGCCTGGTAGATGAACGTTTTCTCGCCACCGGCGATCCCGTCCGCATCGAGGGCGGCGAACAGGTGTAGCGTCATCCCGATCGTGGCGACGACGGCGATGACGGAGACGGCGCCGGTCACTGTGGCCATGCCGGTGCCGAGACCGCCACGGCGCCGGAACGCGAGGATCGCGGTCGCGAAGCACGCCATCGCGGCCAGCAGCAGCGCGTGCGAGGGGTACCACATCGAGCCGACGAGCATTTCGTGGAGCTGGGAGACCTTCGATCCCCGACCACTGTCACCGGGGTGGATGGCGCCGCCTGCGAAGAAGGTGACCCCGCCCAGCGCGAGGAGGGGCCCGACGACCCGTTCGGGGCGTCCGGCGCGGGACAGTTGGGTGCGGACCCGAGTCGACGTGCTCATGGTGGCTCCTTCGGCCGGGACGAATCGGTGGTTCCACCGTGTCTCTCCCCGGGGCTCCGGGATACGGTGCGCACCCTGCACTTCGACCAGGGGCAACCCTCATCCGTGAGCGTTGCTGCTGTGCCAGCATGGCTGTATGTCAGCGGCCACGGAGGCGCACGACCAGGTCCCACCGACGGTCCGCGAAGCCGGGGCGGCACTGGTGGCGCTGGTGGTTGCGACCCTCGTCGGCTACGGCTGGTACCTCGGCTTCCACCTGGAGAACGTGCACAACGGGCTGATCGGCGCCTCCTTCACCGCGGTGGGCCTGTACGTCGTGCGGATGCGGCCGCGGCACCCGGAGGGCTGGCTGTTCGTCGCGACCGGCGTGCTGCACGCGGTGATGTTCTTCGGTCGCCAGTACGGCCTGCACAGCGGCACCCTGGCCGGGGCCTCCTGGCTCGGCTGGGTCGGGGTGTGGCCGTTGCCGCTGGCGATCGCGCTGGCCGGGTGGACGTTCATGGCGTTCCCCGACGGGCGGCTCCCGTCACCATGGTGGCGGTTCGCCGTGGTCGCGATGATGGCGGTCGCGGCCGTACTCGCGGTGGTGTCGGCGCTGTGGCCGGTGGAGTACGACCGGGTGGGACTGGCTGCTCCGCACCCGCTGGATGTGCCGGGCGGCGAGGCGGCGGACCGCGTCTGGGGATACGCGCAATACAGCTATCTACTCTTCCAGGTGCTGTGGACTGTCGCGATCGTGGTGCGTATCCGCCGCGCTCGTGGCGACGAGGCGCGCCAGATGCGCTGGCTTGTGTTCGCGGTGGTCGCGGCGATCCTGTTGCTGGTGGCCGGCTTGCTGGCGTTCGGCAGCCCCGTTCCGGGCCTGCTCGCGCTCCCGCTGATCCCGGTCGCCGCCGGATTTGCGATTCTCAAGTTCCGGCTCTACGACATCGACCCGGTCATCAACAAGTCCCTTGTCGTCGGGGCCATGCTGCTGCTGATCACGGCCGCGTACGTGGCGATCGTGGTCGGTGCGGGAGCCGTGGTTCCGGCCGACGAACGAGCGCTGGCACTGGTCACGACGGCCGTCGTCGCGGTCGCGTTCGAGCCGCTGCGGCGGCGGGCCCAGCGCTTGGCGGATCGTCTCGTGTACGGGCATCGCGCGACGCCGTACGAAGCGCTGTCCCGGTTGTCGGCCCACCTCGAGGACCCGCCGCAGGAGTTGCTCGACGCCGTCGCGGCCACGGTCGCCGGAGGGGTCGGCGCCACCGAGGTTGTCGTGTGGGTGGGCGACGAGCAGTGTCTTGTGCCGCAGGGCCGGTGGCCGGCTGCGACGGTCGATGCGGGCCCGGCAGCGCTCGCCGGGCTGGGCGGGGCGCGCCGACTGGTCCGGCCCGTCGTCCACCGCGGTACCGTGCGCGGCGCGATCACGGTCCGCAAGCCGACGGGGGAGTCGCTCAGCGCCACGGAGGTCCGTCTGCTGTCGGACCTGGCCGCGCAGACCGGGCTGATCATCGGGCAGCAGCAACAGGCGCAGGAGATCCAGGCGGCGGCTCGCCGGATCGTCACCGCCGAGGACGCGGCCCGCCGACGCATCGAGCGCGACCTTCACGACGGTGCACAGCAGCGACTGGTCACCCTGGGGCTGGAATTGGGCGCTCTGGCCAAGCAGGCGGAGGCAAGCGGAGCGGCGATGGCGGATCGGGTGAAACACGCGCGGGCACAATTACTGGAGGCCACTGCCGAACTGCGTGAGCTGGCCCGTGGCCTGCACCCGATGGTGCTGGCCCAGTCGGGTCTCGAGCCCGCGCTCGCCGCGCTCGCGGACCGGTCGGCGATCCCGGTGCGCCTGCACGTGGCCGACGCCGGTCGCCTGCCGCGCGCGGTCGAGGCGACGGCGTACTACGTGGTGAGCGAGGCGCTCACCAACGCCGCCCGCCACTCGGGCGCGAGCGTGCTCGTCGTCGACGTGGCCCCGGTCGACGGCGGGCTGTGCGTGGAGGTCACCGACGACGGTCGCGGCGGCGCACGCCCAGGAACGGGAACGGGGCTGCAGGGGCTGGCGGATCGCCTCGCCGCACTCGGTGGTGACCTCCAGGTCGACAGCCCTTCCGGCGGCGGGACCCGGGTCAGGGCGGTGCTGCCGTGCGAGTGATCGTCGCCGACGACGCGCTGCTCTTCCGCGAGGGGATGGCTCGCATCCTCGCTGAGGAGGGCTTCGACGTGGTGGCCCAGGCCCGGAACAGTGCGGAGCTGGTCGGCCTCGTCCGTCGCGACCCGCCGGACGTGGTCATCACCGACCTGCGGATGCCGCCGGGCTTCGCGGACGAGGGCATCGAGGCCGCGGCCGAGATCCGCTGCTTCGCGCCGCAGGTCGGGCTGATGCTGTTGTCGCAGTACGTCGAGGTGCATCACGCGCTACGGCTCATAGAAGAGTTCGACGGTGCGGTCGGCTACCTGCTCAAGGACCGGGTGTCCGACCTCGGTGCCTTCGCGGTCGACGTACGACGCGTCGCCGGTGGCGAGGTCGTGATCGACGCCGAACTCGTGTCCAGGCTGGTCGGCCGACGACGGGAACGTGACCCGCTCGCCGAACTCACCGACCGCGAGCGGGAGGTGCTGGCGCTGATGGCCCAGGGACTGACCAACGCCGCGTTGTCCGAGGAGCTGGTCCTGAGCCCCAAGACGATCGAGGGCTACGTACGCAGCGTCTTCACCAAGCTCGGCCTGGAGCAGAGCGAGCGCGAGCACCGGCGGGTGCAGGCGGTGCTCCAGTTCCTGCGTTGGCAGTGACCCCTTTCCAAATCTGTCCGCTGTCTCCGTTCGGTGGATCATGGTCGGTAGTGGCTGTGCCGAGCTGTGGCCTGCTGGTGTCGCTGGGATGGCCCCACCCCCGAAGTCTTCCTGGTCAGTCCAATGCCCCTGACCGAACTGGTAAGTCGCCTGCCGTGGCGCCCAGCGGACGGGTGAGAACGAAGGCGGTCCAGAACAGCAGTACGTTCGGCACCGCGGGCACCTTCATCAGCGCCGCGAGCACGGCGAGCAGCCCGGTCACGAGCAGCGCGCCGCCGGCGTAGCCGAGACCGGAACTGTCGGACAGGAAGTCACCCATCGACGTGCCGAGCGTGTTGGAGACGAGGATTGCCGATCCCTGGTGCTCTTCTCGGCCGGACCAGGTCATGGTCCTGATCCTGCTCGCCGCCGGCCGCCCCGGACGTCTGGTGTGGCCGCCCCGATGCACTGGGCGCTGTGGCGCCGGTGTTCAGCGTCTTCCCGGGCGCACCGACGCTTCGGTGATTGTCGCCTCGGCGATTGGAGGCGGCGCTCCGGGCCGTGGTATCCGCCTGGTGCGGGCCGTGACCAGGGCGAGCAGTGCGGGCGCGGCGGCGGATATCAGGCCGCCGAGGATCAGGCTGTAGCGGGCACCGAAGGAGTCGGAGGCCCAGCCGACCATGGGAGCCCCAAGCGGGGTGCCTCCCAGCAGGACGAGGAAGTAGACGGACATGACTCGGCCGCGCATCCCAGGGTCGACGCTGAGCTGGGTGAGTGCGTTGGCGGTGGTGGTCACTGTCACAGCGAGCAGGCCGGTGGGAACGAGCAGGACGAGGAAGGTGACGTAGCCGGGCGCCAGTCCGACGGCCGCCTCCAAGACCCCGAAGGCGACGGCCGCGACGATCAGCCGTCCCGAGGTGGGGGGCCGTCGGAGGGCGGCGCCCAGCAGGGCACCGATCAGGCCGCCGGTGGCGAACGCAGCGGACAGGCAGCCGAAGGCGACGGAACCGGTGTGGAAGACGGTGGCGGCGACCAGGGCGATGGTGACCTGGAAGTTGAGTCCGAAGGTGCCGACGAAGCCGACGACGGCGATCGGCAGGAACAGGTCCGGAGTGGCCGCGATATGGCGGAAGGCGTCGGCCACCCGCGTCCTTTGAGGCCGGCTCCTGTTGGAGGAACGAAGTTGTTCGGCGCGGATGGTGACCAGCCCGTAGAGCACGGCCAGGTACGAGGCCGCGTTGGCCAGGAAGACCGGGCCGGCCCCTGCGCCTGCGACTGCCAGGCCCGCCAGGGCGGGGCCCAGGATGCGGGCGACGTTGTACTGGGCGGAGTTCAGGCTGATGGCGGCCGGGGCAGCGTCGCGTTCGACGAGTTCGGAGATGAAGGCGTTGCGGGCGGGCTGATCAAGGGCGGTGGCGGTGCCGAGAGCGACGGCCAACGCACACAGGGACGCCGTGGTGATCGTTCCGGAGATGGTCAGGAGGCCCAGGAGCAGTGACTGCAGGCCCATGGTGGTCTGGGTGATCAGCAGAAGCCGTCGTTTGGGGAAGCGATCGGCGATGATGCCACCGGTCAGGCCGAACAGGGTCTGGGGCAGGAACTGCAGGGCGGTCAGCAGTCCGACGGCGCTGCCGCGGTTGCCGGTGAGGTGCAGGACGAGCAGGTCCTGCGCGGCCCGCTGCATCCAGGTGCCGGTGTTGGAGACCAGCTGCCCGATCAGGTAGCGGTGGAGGCAGCGGGTGCCGGGAGTGGCCGGCTCGGTGCTCGCGGCCGTGGTGCGGGAGGCGCTCACGGCACGCTGGCCGGGACGGGTGCCTCGTCCAGGTGGTGGAAGGCCGGCGCGGGGTGCATGAGGAAGTCGTGGTGCGAGATGTTCCATGCGTAGGCGTCGGCCATGGCGAACGCGATCCGGTCGCCCGAGCGCAACTGTCGTACGGGAATGCGACGGGCAAGGACGTCCTTGGGTGTGCACAGCTGGCCGACGAGGGTCACCGGTTCTCGCCGTGCCTCCGGGCGCGGCCAGGGGCGGGGCCAGGTGTCGGCGGGGATGATCTGGAAGGGCTGGTTGTGCTGTTTCGCCGCGGGGGTGCGCAGGTGGTGGGTGCCGCCGCGCACGACGGCGAAGGCTTCGCCGTGGCTGCGTTTCACATCCAGGACTTCTGTGACGTACCAGCCGCAGTAGGCGGTGACCGAGCGGCCAGGCTCGATCCGTACGGTCAGGCCCTGCCGGCGGGCCAGCAGCCGGTGCAGTCCGGTGCCGAATGCCGCCCAGTCGAACAGCTGATCTGGATGGGCGTAGTCGACGCCCATCCCGCCGCCGACGTTGACCTCTGCCAGGTTGATGCGACGGGCCTCGGCCCAGCCGTGAGCCCACTTCAGGACGTCCTCGGCCAGGTCGAGGTGGCCGGGGGCCTGGATGCCGCTTGCGAGGTGAACGTGCAGGCCACGCAGTCTCAGGCGTCGGTCGGTGGCGATGACGGCCAGACAGTTGTCGAGCTGGGCGGGTTCCAGCCCGAAGGGCCCGGGGCGCCCTCCCATGGTCAGGGCCACCGGCCCAGGGGTGAGGGCCAGGTTGACGCGCAGCAGAATGTCGATGGATCGGTCGCCCAGCACGGTCGTCAGCACCCGCAGTTCGTGTTCACTCTCGACATGCAGACGGGACACGCCCGCGTCGACGGCCCGGGCGAGTTCGGCGGGGGTCTTCCCAGGGCCTCCGAATGCGATCGGCATGTCCGGGAAGTGGCTGCGCACATGGCTCAGTTCTCCGCCGGAGGCGACCTCGAAGCCGTCGACATGGTCGGCGAGCACCCGCAGCAGGCGGGGGTCGGCGTTGGCCTTGGCCGCGTACAGCAGCTCGACCCGCTCGGGCAGTGCGGCCCGGATGGTGCGGGCGTGGTCGCGCAGGCTGCGCAGGTCGTATACGTAGGCGGGCAGGTCGTCGATGGGCAGTCGGCTGATGTGGGCGAGTACTTCGCGGTTCACAGGGGCACCTCGCGGGGGAAGTCTTCGCCCAGCGGGCTGGGCAGCGGGATGTAGGTGGCGTGCCGGTCGGCCTGGCGGGACCAGCGCAGCATCAGGTTGGCCTTGGCGGGCAGCGGTACGCCGGACAGCAGGGCGCGCAGCCGCGGCGGATCACCGAGGCTGCGGGAGCAGGCATTGAGGTGGTCGCGGGCGAGACTCCACAGCGCGGGTTCCAGCCGGGGGTCCGTGTCGGCCAGGGAGCCGAGCATCTCCGCGGTGTGGTTGACCAACAGGCAATACGCGACGCGGTTCCAACCGTGCTCGGCGTCGTAGGTGAGCGAATCACGTACCGCCGTGGGCAGTTCGGCGAGCGCTTCACCGTGTTGTCCGGCGAGGAGCTTGGTGCCTTCCAGGTCGCGGAAGAGCAGCTGAGCCGGGGTGCCGTCTTCGCGCACTCCGACGACCACGTTCTGCAGGTGCGGCTCCAGCACGACGCCGTGCTCGAAGTACGCCGTCAGCACCGGCGGCAGCAGCAGGCTCAGGTAGGCGTCCCACCACGTCAGCGGATCCCCCGAGCCGCGGGCGAGCAGCTGTGAGATCTGGGCCGGGCTGGTGGGATGCTCGTCGGCCACCGCCGCACACAGCAGCGGCGTCACCCCGGGCAGCAGGTGGGTGCGCAGACCCGATCGCACGATCATGCCGAACCCCTCCACCAGGCCGGCCTGGCCGCCGACGTCCAGCGTGCGATAGCCGGGCTCGGCCAGCAGCGCGCAGCCCGGGAACCGGTTGGCGAGCTGCGCGAAAACCGGCCGGAGCAGGTTGTTCAGGGCAACGGCTGCGGACAGTTCGTAGGCGGAGTTCTTGCGAACGCAGTTGGTGATCCGGACGTTCAGGCTGAACTTCAGGAACACGTCGGCGTCCGGCTGGTAGAGGGTGCGCACCGACGCCGTTGGCGCGAATTCCGGTCCCATGACGCCGCAGTCCGTGATGTCCCCCGTGGCGATCGCCTCGCGCAGTTCGCGGTCGCCGCGCAGCAGCTCGTACTGCCAGGGGTGCACCGGCAGTGTCACGAAGCCGGGATCGGCGGGCGGCAGCAGCGCTTCCAGGTCGCTCAGGTCGCCCTCCTCCCGGATGAGTTCGCGGCGTACGGCCAGGTGGCGCAGCGGAAAGCGGGCGCCTGTCTCCGGGCCGTACGTGAGCCACCCGTCGGCGGCGCCTGTACGGGCCTTGGGCGTGGGGTGGAAGCGGTGACCGTAGATCAGGGACTGCTCCGAGTCCAGAAAGCTCGGTGCCGAAGGCCGGTGGTCGCCGCGGTGTTCCAGGATGGTGCGGATGGTTCCGTGGCTGTCGGTGACCTGGGGCAGGAACTCTTCGTTGGCGGCGCCGGTGCGCAGCTGCAGTTCGTCGTGGATGTGGCCGGCCAACTCGTGCCAGCTGACGGTGGTCCAGGTGGTGCCGTCGCGTCGCTCGACCGGGCCGTTGAAGCGGTGGGCGCCGATGAGTGAGACGCGTCTGAGGGCGATGCGCAGCAGGAGGTCGAGACGGGGCAGGCGTAGCAGCAGGTGCTCACCGTCGACGGTGACCTGGTGCTCGGGCGCGGAGACCTCACGGATCAGACAGTTGAGCAGGGTGTGGGTGGTGACGGCGTCGGCGGTCAGTGAGGGACTACTGGTCAGTGTGGGGGTGGTCATGGGGGAGCGGCTCCGTTGTATGCATACGAGGGGCAGGTACGCCTGCGGTGACGTGGACGTCAGCGAAACCGGGCCAGCGGATTGGAGACGGGAACCCACTGTGCTGTGCCGGGGGAGTCAGCCAGACGCATGGCGATGGTCGCCTTGAGCGGCAGCGTGGCGTCGAAGAAGACGGCCGCGTCCTCTGTATCAGGGAGTAGTGCGTACACGTGACGGCCGACCATGGCCACGGCCCGCCACAGCGCCTCCGGGGCGGCCCCCCGACCTCGGGACAGGACGTCGACCAACTCGCTGAAGACGCCGCTGAGCAGACCGCCGAACAGCTTGGTGCGAAGGGCCCATTCGTCGTCGCCGGCCCGGTTGCCGGCCAGGGGCGGCAGCGTGAAGCCGTGGGTGTCGAGGCGGCCCGGGTGGATGCGCACCCCGTCCAGGTCTCGGTACAGCACCCGCACGGGCCGTCCCTCGCGCAGCACGACCAGGGTGTTCTGTCCGTGGGCTTCGAGCGCGATACCCATGGACAGCAGGGTCAGGGCGGGTGGCAGGACGAGTTCGGCGAAGTCCGTCAGCCAGCGCTCCGGGTCACCTGCGGCAAGCGTCGCGCCGGTCGCGTGTACGGCGGTGAGCGGCACGGCGATCTCGTCGGCACCGAGGTGCTGTTCCCAGCCTTCCCGGATCATCGCGGCGAGGCTCTCCGAAGGCGCTCCTCGCTTCGCCCGCACCGAGCCGCCGCCCACCTCGCGCAGCACCCTGAGGCTTTCCCCGTACCCGATCTTGTCGATGACCGTGCAGAGCAGATCGGACAGGCGCGGCCCGTCGACGACCTCGGCCGGGGAGATGGTGCGCTTGTAGTTGGTGACCTGGACGTCGAGAGCTGTCTTGATGTGACAGCCGGTCAAGGTGCCGAGTGGTGCGAGGGTACGCAGCGAAAGCAGTGGTCGGGCTGGGATCGTCTGCCCGGTCACCGCGAGGTCCGCGTGCTGCCGCAGGACGTGGTCGCGCTGCCAGGGGTGCATTGGCATCAGGATCGTGTCGCCGTCGCGCAACTCCTGCGGCCAGTCGCCGCTGGGCTGCCAGCGGTCGGCGGGCACGGCGAGCAGCGCGAGGTCGACGACCGGGTGGTGTTCAGGAGCGTAGGCGAGGACTTCAGAGACGGACAGGCCGGTGCGGGTGCGGCAGCACGGGTGCTGAGGGTGACCGTCGACCACCGCCTGCTCCGCGTCGGCCGAGTCGACGACAGGAGGCGGCCCGGCAAAGTGGGCAGCGCGGGCCAGGGCGAGGTTGACCACGCTGTTGTCCAGTTCGGCTCCCAGTCGCCCGGCAGCGAGTGTCCGCAGTCCAAGGGTGGCCAGCAGGTGCTTGGACTGGCTGATCGGGCCGTCGGGCCCGGTCACCGTGAAGTCCTCGGGGATCGGAGCGAACCGCCGCGCGCAGGAGGCGGGGCCGGTCAGCGAGCGGCCGTTCCGGAGGGAGATGGTGAGGGCATCGGTCTCATGGCGGCGGCCGGTGATGCCGGGGAGGGGCTCGCGGGAGAAGGCGCCCCACAGCCGGCCGAGCACCTCCGCCCGTGCTCCGGGCACTGCGGCCGCGAAGGGCCCGGCCAGCTCTGGGCGAACCCGGCGCAATTCGTCGATCGTCTCCTGTGACATGTTCACCGTTCCGCCCGGAAAAGGCCACGCCACTGTTTGTGCCGCAAGTGGTCGCATGGCTGGGCATTGCGAGGGACTTCCGGCACCAGTCAGCCGGCTGCTGGAATCGAATCTACGGGGGCGTGATCAAGCTCACCGGCCGGGAGAATGCAGCGGAGGAATAGGATCGGCCCAGGATTTCTCTCCTGCGGGAGTTCTTTCCTCTGTCCTTACGTTCCCTTGTCGATACGCTGGATGTTCCCTTGACCGTCGCAACTCTTCGAGGGTGACGGTCGCTCCCGGGGGAATCGCAACGTCGTATCGAACACGGCCGAAGTCGGCGGGGTACTTGTCGCTGAGGTGGGCGATCTTCCGGCGATTGTGCCGGGCACGGCCTGCGAGCACTGTGAAGCTGTCGGCATGCGTGTCTTGCTGATCGAGGACGACGACCGGGTCGCCGGCCCACTCGCCGAGGGGCTGAGCCGCTTCGGCTTCGCTGTGGAGCGTGCACGCTCCGGCGCGGAGGGCCTGTCCGCTCTCGAACCCGAGATGGTCCTGCTCGATCTGGGCCTGCCCGACATGGACGGTATCGATGTCTGTCGCGAGTTGCGAGGACGTTCCGACGTACCCATCATCATGATCACTGCCAGGGACAGCGAGGTCGACCGCGTCCTCGGGCTCGAGCTGGGTGCGGACGACTACCTGACCAAACCCTTCGGCGTACGAGAACTGGTCGCGCGCATTCGAGCCGTCACCCGCCGCGCGCGCCGCAGCGTTCTTGCCGCCGATCGACAGCAGGCGCCGTACGCGGGACGCATGGGCGGCCGGGCCCCCGTCGGGCCGCCCGAAGCCCGGCGCATCGGCCCGCTGGCCATCGACCGACGCACCCGAAAAGTGCACCTGCACCACGCCCCCGTGGCGCTCGCGCCCAAGGAGTTCGACCTGTTGGTCTGCCTCGCAGAGGACCCCGGGGCGGTCTTTTCCAGGAAGAAGCTCCTCGACTCGGTGTGGGAGCCGAATTACTTCGGACCCACGAAAACCCTGGACGTCCACGTCGCGGCCCTGCGCCGCAAACTCGGTGATTCCGCCTGGATCGAGAACATCCGGGGCATCGGATTCCGACTGGTACCGCAGGCGCAACCCGACCGGGCGAAGGCGTGACCCGCCGCCTGCTGCTCAGCTATCTGAGCCTGATACTCCTCGTGCTGCTCACGCTGGAGGTGCCATTCGGCTATGTGTACGCCCGCGGAGAGTTGTCCCGTCTCTCGCACACGGTGGGGCAGGGGGCGGCGGTGCTCTCCGAGTTGTGCGAGGACAGAATCGAACATGGCAGGACGGCCGACATCCCTGCGCTTGCCCGCAGTACCGGAAGCCGAGTGGTCGTGACGAACCGCAGCGGCATCGTCCTCACCGACACTCGAACCACCGCCCATACCACCGGACAGGACTGGTCCGCCCAGCGGGACATCGTCAGCGCTCTGCGCAGTCGGCCTGTCACCGGCACGACCCGTGACGGGGAAACCCGCGCCGAAGTCTTTTACGCCACCATGCCCGGAACCTCCGGCGGCACTCTGCGCTGCGCTGTCCGCGTCGTGTCCCCGCTTACCGCGCTCAATGCGAGAGTCCGTGATGCGTGGGTGGCCCTGGCAGTGCTCGGGCTCGGCGTGCTGGCCACCGTCACCGTGATCGGCCTGTCTCTGGCCCGGTGGATCACTCGCCCGGTCCGCGCCCTCGAAAGCGCTACCGCCCAACTGGCCGACGGCTGCCTCACCGATCCACCCGACCCCGATCGAGGGCCGCCTGAACTGCGCCGCCTGGCGACTTCCTTCACGCACACCGCCGCCCGGCTCCAGCACCTGCTGCGTGCCCAGGAGGCGTTCGCCTCCGAGGCGTCTCACCAGCTCAAGACTCCGCTGACCGCGCTGCGCCTTCGACTGGAGAACTTCGAACCTCATCTCGACCCCTGCGCGCGGCCCAGCCTGGACATCGCGGTCGGTGAGGTTGAGCGGCTCGACCGCATGGTCCAGGGACTGCTCGCACTCGCCCGGCTGGAGAACTCCGCCACCACGCCGGAAGCCGCGGATCTCGACGCCGTCGTCGCCGACCGCGCCGAGATGTGGACGGCCTTCGCAGCGGAACACGGTGTCGTCATCAAGGTGACCGGTCCTGATTGTGGACGCGTCTGGGCCGTTCCTGGCGGACTGGAGCAGATCATCGACAACTTGCTCTCCAACGCACTGCGCGCCTCACCTGCGGGGAGCGTCATCATGCTCGACCGCGAACAAGGAGCGAACGGGCCCGGACTCCATGTCATCGACCAGGGCCCCGGCATGAGCGAAGCCGCACGGCGGCGCGCCTTCGACCGGTTCTGGCGCGCCTGCGACACCCACGACGACGGCACCGGCCTCGGGCTGCCCATGGTCGAACAGCTCACCCTGGCCGCCGGCGGAGAGGTCAGCCTGCACCCAGCGCCAGGTGGCGGCCTCGACGCGGTCGTCCACTTCAAGCCGGCGCACATGCTGTGAGCCGGCCGGACAATTTTCGGGCCGCGGGCCCATTGGGCCGACGGCGTCCTCCTGGGTGGGCGTTCTGTGAGTCGTCGGGTTCGGTTGTCCGGGTTGAGGGCTTGCGGATGACCGGGGGTGCGGTCTGCTGGAGTCGTGGCTGAGCGGCAGTCGTACCCGAGTCATCTGTCGGATGAGGCGTGGGAGCTGATCCGGCCGGTCATCACGGCCTCGAAGGGGCAGCACCGGTCGGTCAGCGGGCATGAGGGCCGGTACGAGATGCGGGGGATCGTGAACGCGATCCTGTACCAGGCCCGGGTGGGCTGCCAGTGGCGCTACCTGCCGCGCGACTTCCCGCCGTACACCGCGGTGTGCTACTACTTCGGCAGGTGGCGCGACGACGGCACCGGCCAGGCCATCCACGACCTTTTGCGCTGGCAGGTGGGTGAGAGTCGCGGGCGGCACGAGGACCCGTCCGCGATCTGATGGACACCCAGACCGTGCACGCCTCGCTGAACGCGCCGAAGGAGACAACCGCGCTGGATCCGGGCAAGAAGAGCCGGGACCGCAAGCGGGCCATCGATGTCGAGGTGGTCCAGCGCGATCCGCACACCCGCGGGTTCACGCCGGCCCCCAAGCGGTGGATCGTCGAGCAGACCTTCGGCACCCTGATGCTGCACCGTCGCCTGGCCCGCGACTACGAGTCGCTACCGGCCAGTGCGGCCTCTCGGCGGGCGGCGGGTCGTGCCATGCGGGCGCACGCCCGCAGACCGCTGGCCGTCGGCTCGGCGGTGACCTGGGTGCCGCGCACCGTCCAGACACCTTCGGTGGCCGACACCGCCGTGCGCGGCCGGGTGTCGTCGGTCATGACGTGGACAGTGTCGGGCAGGCACAGCACAGCCGGCTCCTCGGGGTGCGGGACGGCGACGGCGCAGCGTGTGGTTACTGACGCAGGTCAGGCGGGCATGCTGCCCGCGCTCGGCGCAGCGGGCAGGGTCCGCGGGTTCACGGGAAACAGGTGCCGTACGCCGCCCGCGCACAGGTCGAGGGCGAGTTCGGAGAACATGGCATTGGCCCAGCCGAACCAGTCCCGGGTGAATCGGCCGGGGTCGTCGACATGGAAGCTCTCGTGCATCAGGCCGGTGCCGGCAGTCGTGGCCGCCAGTGTTTGCAGGGCCTGTGCTGCGGCGTTCTCGTCACCGGTCAGGCCGGCGGTGGCGATCGCCAGCGGCCAGACGTGACCGTCCGGCGTATGCGTACTGCCGACACCGGACGCGTAACTGCCGTGGAAGAACGAAGGGTTCGCCGCGGAGAGTACGAGACGGCGGGTGGCCTGATAGAGCGGGTCCTCCGGTGCGCACCAGCCGCTCAGGGGGAGGCTGAGCAGACTGGGGAGGTTGGCGTCGTCGCCGAGCAGCACCGCCCCGAGTCCGTTCACCTCGTAGGCCAGTATGGATGTGCCGCCGACCTCGACCACCGCGTTCGCCAGGATTCCGGCGTCGATCTCGTCGGCCAACCAGCAGTCGCTGTTCGCCGCAGGACAGATCCCGATGCTGTGGAGTGGTCAGTGGCTGGCCGCCGGGTTCCTCACCGACAAGCCGAAGATCAGGTACGGCTTCGCGCCCCTGCCCCAGGTCGACAAGGCGGCCACCCTGTACGACGCGGTGGGCATCTGCACCCCGTCGTACACCCAGAACGCGGACGCCACCTTCAAGGTCCTTTCCTACCTCGACTCCACCGTGTGGACCAAGGTGCTCCCGGACTCGCCCGTAGCCGTGCCGGCCTACACCGCTGCCCAGGACGCGTACTTCAACGCCCTGGGCAAGGCCGGGGTGACGACCGTGGCGTCCACCGTCAAGGCGGACCTGAACGCCCCGCTGACCACGGGCGTGCGCTTCACCACACAGTGGGCCGGCCAGTCCAACGACCTGATCACGGCGTACTGGCCGGACATCCTCCAGGGCAAGAAGCCGCTGTCCGACCTGCAGACCATGACCGACAAGATCAACGACGTGATCAAGAGCAACGGTTAGCGCCCGACCCGCAGGGACACAAAGCCCCGATCACGTCTGCTGGCCGGGGCTTTGTGTCCGGACCCGAAAACGTATCCTGAGGGCGGTCCCCCGGCCGCCCCGGCGATGAAAGTTGGTCTCCGCCCCACGTGAGCAGTCGTTCCCCGCAGCGCCAGAACACCAGGCCGACGATGCGCGATGTCGCAGAGCGGGCCGGAGTCGCCGTCGTCACCGTGTCGCGCGTCGTCAACGGCATCGGAACGGTCCGCGAGGAGACCGCCGCCCGGGTCAACGCCGCCATCAACGCCATCGGATACCAGCGCAACGAGATCGCGCGATCGCTCCGCCCCGGACAGAACTCCATGACCGTCGGGCTACTGCTCGGTGACCTCACCAACCCCTTCTACGCGTCCCTTGCCAAGGCGGCCGTCGATGTGGCGAACCGGGCCGGGTACGCGGTGCTCCTCAGCACCGCCGATGAGGACCCGGAAGTCGAGCGCCGTGCGGTGGGCGAGCTCATCGGGCGGCAGGTCGCCGGGCTCATCATCGTGCCCGACCAGGGCGACCACGCCTTTCTCAGTGAGGTCAACGCCCACGACCAGGTGCCCATCGTCTTCGTCGACCGGCCCGCCACCGGCACCGAGGCCGACGTCGTCGTGGTCGACAACGAGGGCGGGGGAGCGGCGGCGACACAGCACCTCATCGACCATGGCCACCGTCGGATCGCGATCCTTGTCGCGCCCTCGTACTACACCACCGGCCGCAGGCTGCGCGGCTACCGCAAAGCCCTGCGGCGCAGCGGCGTCCCCGTCGACGAGGACCTGGTCGTCACCCTGCGGCGCGGGACCACGGACGACGCCTCCGCCGCCACCCACGCCCTGCTGACGTCGGCGCGGCCGCCGACGGCGATCTTCTCGACCACGGGCTTTCTCACCGAGGGAGTCCTGCGGGCGAGCCGGCAACTGCGGGCGCCCGTCGCGGTGGTGGGGTTCGACGACTTCAAGCTGGCCGACATGCTCCCGACCCCGGTCACGGTGGTGACCTCCGACACCGAGGAACTCGGCCGCCACGCCGCCCGTCTGCTCATCGACCGCATCAACGGCGAGGGTGCCCCCTCCCGCAGGACCGTGCTGCCGGTGCGGCTCATCGCCCGGGGCACGGGGGAGCTCGGGCCCCAGTCTCAGTAAAGCGTCGCCCAGAGAGCGCGGGGCCACGCGAGCACGGCGCAGAGCTGTGCGAAGGCCGCCTGCTGGATCGCCTCCGTGCCGCCGGACGAGTTGAAGTGCACCAGCCCGGTCCCGGGATCGCGCATAGTGGACCACACCTGGTCGGCGTAGTCGGCCGTCGCGCGATGGTATCTGCCGTCTCCGGACACCGACTCCAGGAGCAGCAGGTTCGTCAACTACCCGGGACAAGTCCCGGGCTTCCTGCTCGGGTCGTCGATGGCTTCGACGAGGCCTGGCTGCATCCAGCACTCACGCGATGACGATGAGCGCAGGGGCTTGTGACTCAGCCCCGCGAACCCACGTCCACCAGCCGCGGGCGGCGATGTTGTGGGACGAGTTCAGGTCGGCGTGCTCAACGAAGCCGCAGGACCTGCACGCGAATCGGTCCTGTGCGGGCCGGTTACGTCTGTCGATGTGGTGGCACTGGGAGCATTCCTGGCTGGTGTAGGCCGGATTGACGTGCACCAGCGGGACTCCGGCGCGTTTCGCCTTGCAGGCGAGGAAGGAGCCGAGCTGGTGGAAGGACCAGGAGCGCAGGGTGACGCGTTGGGCCTTCCTGAGCCGTGCCCGTTCGCGGATGCCCGTCAGATCTTCCAGGGCGATGCCGCGAGCGGTGCGTTGAGCCTCCGCCACGATGCTTTTGCTGATCTTGTGGTTGATGTCGCGGGCCCGGCAGGCCTCTTTGCCCGCGTGTTTCTTCGCCCGCCGCTCGGCGGGCTTGGTCTTCTTCTTCTGCAGCTTGGCGCGCAGCGTGCGGTCCGCCTCGCGCCGCCGGTTCATCCGACGCCCGCTGTGGCGCGTCCCGGTGGAGGTGGAGGCGATGTTCACGATCCCCAGGTCCACCCCGAGAAACCCCGCCGGGTGCGCGTTCAGTGTGGTTTCGGGGATCTCGCAGGTCGCGATCAGGTACCACTGGCCGTCCTGGCACAGCAGGTCGGATTCGCCCTTGCGGTGGGCATCGAGGAGCGAGAGCTGGTCGGCGGAGCCTGCGAACGCAAGGCTCTTTATCCGGCCCGTGGTGGTCCAGATGGACACCGTCCGCTCCGGCATCTGCCAGGACAGGCAGTGGTCGTCGAAGGGCTGGGCCGCCTGTGGCCGGAAGGCGATCGACTTGCCGGTGGCCTTGGTGTGCCGCTTCGAGCCGGGCCTGCCCTGGTGTCCGGCCTTCAGGTTCGCCTTCAGCGTGGAGTAGGCGTCCGCGACCTTGCGCAGCACATGCCGCGCGGGCTGCGCGGACAGACCGCGCGCCTTCAACTCCCCATAGGACAGAGCCTGCAGGCCGGCCCGGGACGCCACCCGCTTCTCGAAGGCCTGGCTGGAGAGCCAGTTCGCGGCCTCGTTGCAAGCGTGCAGGGTCGCCTCAAGTGCCAGCACCTGCACAGGCGTTGGCAGCAGCTTCACCCGCACCACCAGCTTCACGCCGGTCATGCTGATACTCGGCCTGTTTTACCACGACGGGAACCAAATTCGAACATTCATAAGGGTCGTGGCGTCGTCTACACCCTGCGCGAGGTAATAGAAACGTTGTCATGGCGCTATGGAGTTGTCAACTGCCTGTGTAAGGCGAGTAGTTGGTGCAACTGAAGGCCATGTCCGGACCATTGACGCGTAAGCCGGAGTGGTGGCACCTTCGCGATGGATACGTTTCCAGAGGTCTGGACAGGTTGTCCTGGCCGCCCCCTGACGGCACACAGGAGACGCCGATATGACTATCCCCTCAAGACCGTCAAGATCCTTGAGGTCACTGAGCACCGCGTTCGCGCTACTACTGCTTCTCGTCCTCGCGCCACCCCTGCTCGTCCTCGGTGCCGCGCCCCGCGCCCAGGCGCTCGACAACGGCCTGGCCCGGACGCCCCCGATGGGCTGGAACGACTGGAACGCCTTCGGCTGCAACGTCAGCGAGGCACTGGTCGAGCAGACCGCGGACTACCTCGTCTCGTCCGGACTCAAGGACGCCGGCTACAGCTACGTCAACATCGACGACTGCTGGATGTCCAAGGCCCGCAACTCGGCAGGCCAACTGGTGCCCGACCCGGTCAAGTTCCCCGACGGCATCAGCGGAACCGCCGCCTACGTCCACAGCAAGGGCCTCAAGCTCGGCATCTACGAGAGCGCCGGGACCGCCACCTGTCAGGGTTACCCCGGCAGCCTCGGTCACGAACAGACGGACGCCAGCAGTTTCGCCGCCTGGGGCGTGGACTACCTCAAGTACGACAACTGCAATCACCAGAACGTGCCCGATCAGCAGCGCTACACCGCAATGCGCGACGCCCTGGCCATCACCGGCCGCCCGATCGTCTACAGCCTGTGCAACTGGGGTCTCGCCAACGTGTGGACCTGGGGTGCGGGGGTCGGCAACAGCTGGCGCACCACCGACGACATCAACGTCAACTTCTCCACAGTGGTGTCGATCTACAAGGCCAACGTCCAGCTCGCCCCGTACGCCAAGCCCGGCGCCTGGAACGACCCCGACATGCTCGAAGTCGGCAACGGCATGTCGTTCACAGAGGACCGTTCCCACTTCAGCCTGTGGGCGGAGATGGCCGCGCCGCTGATCGCCGGAACCGACCTGCGCAAGGCCTCCGCCGCCACCCTCTCCCTCTACGGCAACAAGGAAGTCATCGCCGTGGACCAAGACTCCCTGGGCAGGCAGGGCACCGAGATCTCCTCCTCGGGAGGCCTCCATGTGCTGGCCAAGCCGCTGGCGAACGGCGATGTCTCGGTGGTCCTCTTCAACGAGAACTCCTCCGCGGCCACCATCACCACTTCCGCCGCCGCGGTCGGTCTCCCCGCGGCATCCTCCTACCGGCTCAACAACCTCTGGTCCCACCTCGTCAGCAGCACCAGCGGAACCATCTCGGCCGGCGTCCCCGGCCACGGCTCGGTGATGTACCGGGTATCCGTCGGCAGCGGCACCAGCGTCGGCAGCACTCACCCGCTGGTCGGCGCCTCCTCCGACCGCTGCCTCGACGCGTACGACAACCAGACCGCCCCCGGCACCAAGATCGAGATCTGGGACTGCGGCGGCGCCAACCAGGCCGTGACCATCACCGCCGCCGGTGAACTCCGGCTCTACGGCGGTACGCAGTGCCTCGACGCCTACGGCAACGGAACCACCGCCGGCACCAAGGTGCAGCTCTGGACCTGCAATGGGGGCGCCAACCAGAAGTGGCGCCTCAACCCCGACGGCACCATCACCGGCACCCAGTCGGGCCTCTGCCTCGACGTCACCGGCGGCGACAAGGCCTCCGGCAACGTCAACGGCACCGCGCTCGAACTCTGGACCTGCAACGGCGGCGCCAACCAGCAGTGGCGTCTGGGCTGACCTCCCGTATCCCCCCACATCCATGGAGTTGGCATGGCGCCGACAACGCAACGAATCCGGAGGACCGCGGCCGGTCTGATCGCCGCCCTCGCCCTCCTCGTCCCGGCCACCGGCGGCGTAGCGGTCGCAGCCGCCGAGGCGAGCGTGTGCAACAAGTACTGCGACAGCCGTGACCCGGCGCTCTCCCCACAGGACCGGCAGCCGGTGACCGCCGCCATCTACTCCCGCAGCATCGTGCTGCACTTCGACGACACCGACGCGATGGGCTGGGCCTCCCTCACCAACGGGAGCCCCACCGACGAGGTCTGGCTCGACCGCTCCTTCGACGGCGGCCGCACCTGGACCTCTGGCAGCAAGCTTGGCGACACCACCGTCCCGGCCGGACGGACCGGCTGGCGCACTCTGATGTACAACGTCGACGACTGGGGCAACCTCGGCGTCGGCGCCCTGCGCGCCTGCGGCAAGGCCGGGGACCGGGCCGAGATCGCCTGTACCGCCTGGGCCCGCACCACCTGGAACGCCTACGACCGTCCGACCGCCGCCGCCACCGCCCTGATGCAGTCCTACAACAATGCCACCGGCCTGTTCGACACCACCGGCTGGTGGAACTCGGCCAACGCCTTGACCGCCCTCATCGACAACATCCGCGTCACCGGGATGGGCAGCTACAAGTACGCCATCGCCAACACCTACGACCGCAATATCTCCGCCCAGGGTGGCAACTTCACCAACGCCTACATCGACGACACCGGGTGGTGGGGGCTGGCCTGGGTCGCCGCGTACGACCTCACCGGCGACAGCCGCTACCTCAACACCGCCCGCGCCGACGCCGACCACATGGCGCGGTACTGGGACTCCACATGTGGCGGTGGCGTGTGGTGGAGCACCGCCAGGACCTACAAGAACGCCATCGCCAACTCTCTCTACCTGGAGTTGAACGCCGCCCTGCACAACCGCATCGCGGGCGACACGGTCTATCTCGGCCGGGCGGGCGCCGAGTGGTCGTGGTTCAAGGGCACCGGCATGATCAACAGTTCCCATCTGGTCAATGACGGCATCAACCTGTCGACCTGCGGCAACAACGGCGACACCACCTGGTCGTACAACCAGGGAGTGTTGCTCGGCGGCCTGTCGGAGCTGTACCGGGCGACCGGCGACTCCGCTCTGCTCACCACCGGCCGCCAGATCGGGGGCGCCTCGACCTCGTCGGCGGTCCTCAACTCCGGTGGAATCCTGCGGGAGCCGTGCGAGACGAGCGGCTGCGGCGGCGACGGCCCGTCCTTCAAAGGCGCGTACGTCCGGGGGCTGAGCGCCTTCAACGCCCGGCTGTCCGACCGCCCCTACACGTCGTACATCCGGCGGCAGGCCGACGCCGCGTACGCGAGCGACCGCAACGCACTCGACGCGTACGGGCTGCACTGGGCCGGGCCGCTGGACTCCACCGACGCCGCCCGCCAGCAGAGCGCGCTCGACCTGATGAACGCGTCGGACTGACACACGGTCACGAACGCGGCCACCGTCCCGGAGAGGGACGGCGGCCGCGGTCTTGGGCGGCTCACGAGGGTGTCATCCCACGGGAGTTGTCACGCACCGGCGACTCCCCTCCTGCTCGTGGTCGCTGGCCGGAATCTTGGTCCCGCTGCCCACGTGCTGGTGTGTACTCGATCTCAGTCCACGGCTCGGCCCGAGAGCCGTTCGACGCCGCGCAGTAGGGCGGAGTGGTCCAGCGCGCCGTCGTCGTTGGCGCGGGCGGAGGCCATCAACTAGGCGGTCAGGGAGCAGAGGGGGAGGATGGCGCCGACGGCGCGGGCGGCGTCGGTGACGATGCCCATGTCCTTGTGGTGCAGGTCGATGCGGAAGCCAGGCTTGAAGTCCCGATTCAGCATGGCGTCCTTCTTCCGGGCAAGGACGATGGAGCCCGCCAGGCCGCCGCCGAGGCCCTCCAGGGCGGAGGGGAGGTCGGCACCCGCTTCCTCCAGGAAAACGACCGCCTCTGCCAGGGCCTGGATGTTGACCGCGACGATGAGCTGGTTGGCGGCCTTGACGGTCTGGCCCGCTCCGTGGGGCCCACGTGGACGACGGTCGTCCCGAGGGCACGCAGGAGAGGGTCGGCGTCGGCGAATGCACGGCAACACCGCGCTCCGCTGGGTTGCCTACGCCCGGCGCGACTGGGCCGAGTACCTCGCCGCACGAGCTGAGGACGAGGCCAACAAGCGGGAGAAGAAGAGGAATGGTGCGGCTCTTCCGCAGGGAGGATCCGTCAGGCTATGAGGGTGTATCCGGCCTGGTGAGGGCTTTGGCGGACGGTCGGTGTGTTCGTC
Source organism: Streptomyces sp. NPDC086549 (assembly GCF_044746205.1). NCBI lineage: Bacteria > Bacillati > Actinomycetota > Actinomycetes > Kitasatosporales > Streptomycetaceae > Streptomyces > Streptomyces sp. NPDC086549. The sequence continues at coordinate 285,599 of NZ_JBIVBS010000014.1, forward strand.
GGCTGGCGGAAGGTTCGTGAGTGATGCAGGTCACTCGGCTTGCCCGTCACAAACGCGAGGTGGGCTCCATCCCGTGTGTGAACTGATTCCACAACAGGAGGCACACATGAGGGTCATGGTGGTGGGAGCCGGCTACGCGGGGACGATCGCGGCCAACCGGCTGGCCAAGAAGGTGAAGGCAGCGGAGATTACGGTGATCAACCCCCGTCCGGACTTCGTCGAGCGGGTGCGGCTGCACGAGCAGATCGCCGGGACCGGAGCCGCGGCGACCCCGCTGACGTCGATGCTGAGCGAAGGGATCGCAACGCGGGTGGGCACCGTCGACAAGATCGGCGACGGCCAGGTCACTCTCGGCGACGGGGCGAGTCTCGATTTCGACTACCTGTTCCTCGCGGTGGGCAGCACGGTCGCACCGCTGCCGGGCACCGTTCCGGTGGGGACCTGGGAGGGCTCGGAGGAGGCGCGGGCCGCGCTGGCCGAGCTGCCCGGCGGGAGGCTGGTCACCGTCATCGGTGGCGGGCTGACGGGCATCGAGACAGCATCCGAGATCGCCTTCGGCCGACCCGACCTCCGCGTGCGGATCCTGGGAAGGACCATCGCCGCGAGCCTGTCGGCAGGAGCGCAGAAGCGTGTGCGCACCGGCCTGGACCGCTTGAACGTGGAGGTCGTGGAGGACTCCGTCGCGGAGATTGCCCCTGGCGCCGGGGAAGGAGGAGGCGGCATGGTGCGTCTCCACTCGTGCCGGCAGTTCACCTCCGACCTCACGCTGTGGGCGATCATCGGGAGCGTGCCCGACCTGGCTGCCCGCAGCGGACTTGAGGTGGATGCCGACGGGCGTGCGGTGGTCGACGAGTATCTGCGCAGCGTGACCGACCCGCGGATCTTCGTCGTCGGCGACTGCGCGGCGGTTCCCGGCTCCCGCGCCGCCTGCGCGACGGCCATGCCTCAGGGTGCGCACGCAGCGGATACGCTGGCGCGGATGGTCCAAGGCCGTAAGCCCAAGCCCTACTCCATGGGGTACACCGGACAGGCGTTGAGCCTCGGCCGGCGCGACGGGCTGCTACAGGGCAGCCGCAGGAACGACACCGTGCGCCGGCTCTACTTCGCCGGGCGCACCGCGGCCGTGGTCAAGGAACGGATCTGTCGCTACGCGAAGTTCGGCGCCCGCACCGCCACCTACGCCTGGCTGCGGGGCCCGAAGTGACCGAGCAGCCGGATCCCGCGGACGAGTTCGCCGCGCACAGGGCCCTGCTGTTCTCGATCGCCTACGAGATCCTCGGGTCGGTGGCCGACGCCGAAGACGTGCTGCAGGACAGCTACCTGCGGTGGCGGTCGGTGAACCACACCTCGGTGGAGAACGCGCGGGCCTATCTGGCGCAGATCGTCACCCGGCAGGCGCTCGGCGTACTGCGATCGGCCGTGCGCCGCCGGGAGAAGTACGTGGGGCCGTGGCTGCCGGAGCCGCTGGTGACCGATGCTGCCGGCGTCGCGCCCGACGGCATGGACCACGTGCTCACCGGCGAGGCCGTGACCACCGCGATGCTGTTGGTTCTGGAGGCCCTGACCCCTACCCAGCGCGCGGTGTTCGTGTTGCGCGAGGTGTTCGGCTTCGACTACGCGGAGATCGCCGCCGCGGTGGGCAAGTCCGAGGCCGCTGTGCGGCAGTTGAACCAGCGCGCCCGCAACAGCGTGCGCGCGAGGCGACACACCGCGGTCGCCACCCCAGCCGAGGCACAGCCGGTCGCCGAACGGTTCCTGACGGCGGCCGCGACCGGTGACCTCCAAGGCCTCATGGACCTGCTCGCACCCGATGTGGTGTTCCTGGCTGACGGCGGCGGGGTCGTGAACGCGGTGCGGCGCCCCGTGGTCGGGCCCGACAAGGTGGCCAGGCTGCTTCTCGGGCTCCTGGACAAGGGCGCCCGCATGGGCGAACTCGACATCCGCATCGGCACCTACAACGGGATGCACTCCGTCGCGGTGCTCATCGACGGCGAACTCGACCAGGTGACCTCGTTCGAGATCCGCGGCGGTGTCGTGACGGCCATCTACTGCGTCCGCAACCCGGAGAAGCTCAAGGCGATCAAGGTGTGACCCGCGCACCTTCAAGGCTTTTGTCAACAAGCGCACTGAAGTTCAACCGAGCCAGGGCTCTCTTTCACGAGTGCTCTTTGACCTGGGCCGTTGCTGATCGTGTGTCAGTTTCCACCGATCGTCGTGGTGTCGGGTGGCTGAGCGCAGGGGGCGGCGATGGCGTCGTGGCTGGAGGAGATCGAGCGGAGGGAGAGCGCCGCTCGGGAGCGAGTCGAGCAGATCCGGGCGGCGATGTGGAGTTCGGCGGAGGAGCCCGGGGAGGACGTGAGGGGCGGGGCGGCGGCGAAGGAGGAGTACGGGGTCGGCTCGCAGATCGGGGTACAGCTGGTGCTGGCGGCACCGCGGCATCCCCCCGTGACGTCTTGAATGCTCCCCCTGGAAGATTTCGCCTGAGCAACCGAAAAGGCCCGTGAGGAGGATCGAACGGCCAGTAGCGACTGACCATCGGAAGGCTGGACGCAGCATCAGCCGTGGTGCTCTGGCGCCAGGGTCGGCCTGCGAGGAGGGTTAGCCTCCGAGTGACGACCGGAAGACGGCGGAAGAGCACCGCGGAGTGGAGCGGCGCAGGGGGCCGTGCGTTCGTCTGACGGCCGATTCCACCGCCTCCGCACATCTCGCCACCGGCACCAGGCGCGGGAAACCGCGCGGAGAACGCCCCCTGCGGACCGAACTCGAAGGGGCCGCCCAGGGCGTCACCCACCGCTGAGCCGACGACCGCGCCAGCGGCCCGCTGAATCCGCTTCATTCACGCAGGTTATCTGGGCCGCGCCGACGGCCGGGCGGCCCACGACTTGACCGCAGACCCACCTGCCAGCCGGCCACCGTCGAACTGCGGGACGTCTCTAATGCGCTCCTGTACGTCCACCGCACGGGAACCCCCTGGAAATACCTTCCCCACGACTTCCCCGGCACACGGAACCGTCTACGCCTACTATGCGGCCTGGCACGACGAGGGAATCTTCGCACAACTCAGTTACGACCTGACCGGACTGGCCCGTGTCAAGGACGGCCGCAAGGCCGAGCCCACCTCTTCTATGCGTGCATTACGGCTTGCTCCTTGAATGCGGAATCAACCGCCTCAAGCGGCACAGGGCCGTGGCGACCCGGTACGACAAGCTCGCAGTCCGCTACGAAGCCACCGTCCAGAACGCCGCCATCAATGATTGGCTCAGAGCCCGTGAGTCAAACGAACCCTGGGCCGGGTCAGTATCCGATGGCCTCTCGGAGAAGCAGCACGGTGCCGCGCCCCGGGCGCGGTTCCGCGTTGAGGACGAGCAGGCGGTTGACGGCGCTGGGCATCCCGTACAACGCCTGGGCGCGGGCGTTTTCCAGCGGAAGGCAGTGCTCTTCGACGCGGCGCAGCGCTGTGCTCAGGTCAGGCACCACCTTCTGCGCGCCGACGATCCAGACGGCGTGGGCGGCGCCGCCTGCGTTGGCAGGGAGTTGGCTGCCGCTGCCCGAGGCAAGAACGAGCGAGCCGGTCTCGGTGACCGCGGCGACGCTGTTGACGACGAATTCGGGGCTGGCGACCAGCCTTCGGATCTCGTCGGCGCCGGTGGCACGGTCGATGGCCAGGACGCGCGGCCTGATGGCGTCGTACCGGCCGCTGGCGTTGATGTCCTCGTCGATGCCGGACAGCCGGAGGGTCTCGCTGGCTCCGGTGAGCACGCTGGAACCCTCGGGGACCAGGTCCTTGATGCGGGCGCGCGCCTCCTCGGTGTGGTCGAGGATCTCGGCGGCGAAACCGTTGGCACACAACGCGGCGGCTACCCGCTCCAGTCGTTCGGCCGATGCCGGGTCGGCGAAGGAGGCGGCCGGCGCCGGGGTGGCCGTGGTGTCCGCCCGGTTGGTCCCGGAGCCCTGCGTCGCCTGGGGCGCCGTGCCCGCCAGCGGGGAGGTGTCGAGGTACCTGACCTCGTACACCCGCTCGGAGAACTTCCAGCCCTCCGTGGTGCGCTGGTAGCGGTCGTGGTAGACGGCGTAGTTCAGTCCCTGGCGTCCGTCGAGGGTGCGCGCGAGTTCTTGGATGTAGGCGCGGCCGGTCGCGGTGTCGCCGTCGAGCAGGATCGTGCCGGGATGTGTGTTCTGCACGAAGAAGTCCCACAGGCTCTGCAGCCGTTCGCCCCCGGCACGGATCTCCTCGCGGCCGACCTGCTCGACAGGGATGTTGGGCATGCGCAGGGCACCGTCCGGTGTGAACAGCGACGCCAGGCGGCGTCGGTCGCGCATCATCACCGCGTCGGTGAACTCGCCGCGCAGTGCCTCGATCTCGACGCGGTCCGCGATGGCTTGGAAGTCGTTCATCGAAGTCCCCTCTCCCTGGTGTTGTCATCCTCACCGGTACGACAACGCAGCCCTTCGGAATGTGAGGCGGCGCGTCAGCCTCACATTCCGAAGGGCTGTCTTGTCGTAACGGGTAGAGGCACAGAAGCGACCGAGGGAGACTGCCGGACCATGACCACCAGGGCCGAGCCCGGCGACGATCAGAGCGATCCGAGCCTCAGCGCGATCATGAGCGAGCGGCGCCAGCTGATCAACCTCGCCTATCGACTCCTCGGGTCCCTTGCCGACGCCGAGGACGTCGTGCAGGAGACCTACGTCCGCTGGTACGCCATGTCCGCACGGGAGCAACAGGCCATCGAGGCGCCCGGCGCCTGGCTGATGACGGTCGCCAGCCGCATCTGCCTGAACCTGCTCGGCTCGGCGCGGGCCAGACGGGAGACATACGTGGGCGACTGGATCCCGGAACCACTGCCCGCGCCCACGGAGTGGATCACCGGGAGTTCCGGCGGCGACGGGACCGACCCGGCCGATCGGGTCACCCTCGACGAGTCAGTGACCATGGCTTTCCTGGTCGTCCTCGATTCGATGACCCCGGCCGAGCGCGTCGCGTTCGTCCTGCACGACGTCTTCCGCTACCCCTTCGGCGAGGTCGCCGAAATCATCGGACGCACTCCGGCGGCGTGCCGCCAGCTGGCCTCGTCCGCCCGCCGTCGCATCCGCACTGCGCAGACCCCGGCGGGCCCGAGCGCCGGACAGGCCGGCATCGTCAGGCAGTTCAAAACGGCGTGGGAGGCCAAGAACATCGACGCCCTGATCAGCCTGCTCGACCCCGACGCCACCGCGACCGCCGACGGCGGCGGGCTGGCCGTCACCCACCTGCACCCGATCGTGGGCGGCGAGCAGATCGCACGTGCCTACGCCGAGATCGCGCGTGTGTCGGGCGACCGCACGACGTTCCTGGAGTGCACGGTCAACGGCCTGCCCGGCTTGGTAGCGCAGCAGGACGGCAACATCGCGACCGTGTTCGCGTTCGAGATCGCGGGTGACCGGATCAGGCATATCTGGGCGGTGCGAAACCCCGAGAAGCTCCGTCCCTGGCGGATCAGCTGACGATCATGCGGAACGACCGGTCATCCACGGTTCTGACCAGACGTACCCGGCCAAGTAGTTGGTCCGTCTGCTGCTGGGGTTGACCCTCACGTTGCGTGAGAGCGGACGATGCGGTGCATGAGTGACTTCTTCAATGCGTTTGAGATGAGTCCCGTACCCACCCCGGGGCCGGATGCGGTTGCGCCGGAGCCGTTTCCTGGCATCTATGGAATGCCGGCGTTCGTGACGATTCCGACGTCCGATCTGGCCGCGTCCACGGACTTCTGGGTGCGAGGGCTCGGATTCTTCGAGTTGTTCAGCATTCCCGGCCAGGTGGTACACCTGCGCAGGTGGGCGTTCCAGGACGTGTTGCTCGTCCCTGCAGGGGTTGGTTCTGCGCAGACACAGGTGCCGACGATGAGCGTGAGTTTCGCGTGCGTCTTGAGCGAGGTCGATCAGCTCGTCGAGGCGTGTCGTGGGCTCGTTGCCGATAGCGCTACCGACCCGCGTGATACTCCGTGGAACACTCGCGACGTTGAAGTGATCACGCCCGAGCGGGCGCGGGTCGTGTTCACCGCGGCGAAGCGGCTCGATCCCGACAGCCGGGAGGCGCGCGATCTCGAATCGGTCGGGATCGTCGCCCCGAAATCAACGGGTGAAGGCGACCATGGCGTTCATGGTTGATCCCAAGCTCGACGACGGTCTCACGGTGGGCTCGACCGCCGCGCTCCTGGGGGTGACCGTCCGCACGTTGCATCACTGGGACGAGATCGGCCTGGCGTCGCCAACTGTCCGCACCACGGCCGGGTACCGCCGCTACACCGACGCGGACCTGCAGCGACTGCATCGGATCGTCGCCTATCGAGAGATCGGCCTCGGATTGGATGCGATCCGCGGGGTTCTCGACGACGCGACCACCGAGATCGGTGCCACCTTGCGTGAGCAACGCTCCCAGCTCGCCCAGCGGATCCGCGACCTGCAACAGCTCGACGAGCGCCTGGAACGGATGGCTGAGGCACACGAACGCGGAATCCTCCTGAGCGACGAAGAGCAGTCGGCGACGTTCGGCCCGGACTGGGACCCGCGCGGATCGGGGCGGGCCCGCGTTGTCTGGGGAGACTCCCCGCAGTGGGCGCAGTTCGCCGAACGCTCCGCTTCCCGCACGCGCGAACAGTGGCGGTCTCTCTCCGAGGCGATGTCCACGCTCCAGCGTGATCTGGGCGATGCGCTGGACCAAGGCGTCGCTCCGGGCAGTCCGGAGGCGAACACGCTCGTTGAGCGCCATCGCGAGGTCTTCTCGAACTTCTTCCCGCTCACGCGGCAGATGCAGGTGTGTCTGGGGCGAATGTACGAGTCCGACCGGGGCTTCGCGGCCCACTACGACGGCGTTCGCGCCGGGCTGGCCTCCTGGTTCCGGCAGATCATCGACGAGGCCGCTCGCGCTCACGGGATCAACCCCGACACGGCGACCTGGCAGTAGCCCCACACCCACGTCAGCTCTCTCTGCTCGATCGCACTCGTTCGCGGTCGGCGGTTGTCTGTCATGCCCCGAACGGGCACGCCAGACACTTCTTGAAACACGCGGAGGTCCCCTTGCCCCACGGCAATGCTCGCCTGACGATTCACGGCAGGCGGTTGATCATCCAACGCTCCAGCGCAGGTTGGAAACAGCCGCACATCGCCGCAGCGATGGGGGTCTTTCGGCGCTGCGTGAAGCGATGGATCGACCGCCACCGCGTCGAGGGCGACGCTGGCCCGCGCGACCGGTCGTCGAAGCCGCGTTCCATGCCCACCCGCACAAACCTCTCAGGAAGATCTTGGTCGATCCCCTGGCTAGTGCTGTGACCGGGAATGTCCGCCGGCTTGCTGGTCTCGTTGCGGTGCGGGCCGGCTGGATGTCCAAAGACACCTGATGCAATCCGGGGGATGCGGTGGGGGAGCCGGTGCGGGTACGGAGGCCAACCTGTCACCGGACCGGCCTGCAGTGGCAAACCCCTTGGTCAAGGCGCTACCCCTAGGTACCGTGTCGTCCCACGAGAGGATGCCCTGTAGTCCTCCGGGTGCACGTCACGTCCGCCGCTGAGGGGACGTCAGCTGCAGTGCCCGCGTTCTAGCGTCGCTGCCATGACCAGAATCCGTCGCACCGCCGCTGCTGCCGTCCTCACACTCGTCCTGCCGCTGCCCGCGGTCGCAGCGGGTACGGCATTAGCCGCACCCGCATCCGAACACTCCGCCGCCGCGGCCTCGGACCCGTACGGACTCCATCCGGAGCTCCCCCGCCCGACCGGTCCGCACGCGGTCGGCCGCGAAATCCTGCACCTCGTCGACAAGCACCGTCAGGACCCCTGGGTGCCGTCGGCGGGGCCGCGGCAGCTGATGGTGTCGATGTACTACCCGGCCCGGCTCGGGACGGGCGGACCGGCTCCGTACATGACCACCGAGGCGGCCCGGCTCATGCTGCAGTTGAAGCTGCCGGGTACCACCATCCCGGCCGAGGCGGTCAGCGGGACCCACACCTGGGCGCGTTCCGACGCACGACCGGAGCACGGCCGCTTCCCGCTGGTAGTGCTCTCGCCCGGGTTCACCATGCCGCGCACCGAGCTCACCAGCCTCGCCGAGGACCTGGCCAGCCGCGGATACGTCGTCGCTCTCGTCGACCACACCTACGAGAATTCCGGCACCACCTTCCCCGACGGGCAGACGCTCACCTGCGCCATCTGCGACACGCCCTCTACCGGCGGTCCCGGGGCCATAGCGGAGAGCCGGGCGAGAGACATCTCCTTCGTGATCGATGAGCTGACCAGCCGCCGCCACCCTGGCTGGCAGTACGCCCACATGATCGACCCCAGGCGGATCGGGATGGCCGGGCACTCCCTCGGCGGCGATGCCGCCGTCACCACCATGGCAGCGGACAAAAGAGTGCGGGCCGGAGTGAATCTCGACGGCACCATGTTCGCGCCGGTCCCCGCCACCGGCCTCGGCGGTCGTCCCTTCATGCTGGTGGGCCACGACTTGGGCGGCGTGGTGGATGACACCTGGGCGAGCGGCTGGGCGAATCTGGACGGCTGGAAGCGCTGGCTGACGGTGTCGGGTTCCAATCACGCCAGCTTCACCGATGTGCCGGTCCTCGCCGAGAAGCTGGGCATTCCCGAGCCCCCCGGTACGACGGTCTCCGCCCAGCGGGCGGTGCAGATCACCCGCACCTACGTCGGGGCGTTCTTCGACCTGCATCTGCGCGGCATCCCTGAGCCGGTCCTCGACGGGCCCTCCGCGGCAAACCCTGAGGTCGGCTTCCACCCCTGACGGACCCGCACACACCGACGCGGCTGACACTCCGTGTGGGTCAGACCCGGCGAACATCCCCGGTCACAGCACTACTAGGCGCAGCCTGCTCGCCCTCAGCCGTTGAAGGAACGATGGCCGGTTCCGCGAGGCTGTGGGGCTTCGCGGGGGAGAGGTGGCCAGTGCTGTGACCGGGAAGGTGTGTTCGTTTCATCCCGCGGTCGGGGCATTCGAAGGCCAGTTGTCCCGCAGGGGTTTGCATGGATGGTTGCTGCGGGACCACATGATTGTCAGCGGGGCTGATAGTTGAGGGTTCCGAGGGGCCAGTTCGTGGACAGCCAGGTCGTGACCGCCGCTTGCAAGGGCGCGTCCAGCTCGGCTCTGTCGGCACGGACCCAGGAGCGGACGTCGGTGTCATGGTCGTCGCTGCGGGAGGGATAGATGTAGACGCACCCGATCACCTCGCCACTTGCGGTCTCGATGACGGTGTAGGTGAATCCGCGGCGCTGAGCGAAGTCGTCCGCGTGACGCTGCAGGTCGACGAGGTTCGCCTCCAGGGTCATCCCGTCCGCAGGAGGCCATCCTCGGTCCTGGAAGCCCGGGGTCGCACGGATGTGCTCGATGCTGCTGGTCCAGGCGGCGTGGTCAGCGGCGTTGTGCTGGGGTCCCAGAGGTTCCAGACGGAACTGCGGGGTGATCAGGTCCGCGGGGACGACGAAGTCGTCGGGGACGAGGGCATGGTCAGTCATGGGGCCGAGGCTATGAGGCAGGGCTCACGGGTTGCACCTGGATTGATCACGCCGCTCGTGCGGCGGGGCGGCCCCACCGGATGCTCTTCTCGCTGCGGATGCGAGCGCGTTCCCTGCGCTGGGCGGCCAGGACGTCGGGGGTGGCGGGCGTTGGTGTTGCGCCAGCGCAGGTAGCGGTGCAGGGCCCGGTCTGGACGGTGTGGTTGGAGTTCGCCAGGGTGAATTGCCGCAGTGGTCCGAAGTCAGGGCGGTCAGCGTTGGCGGCCGCGAAGGTGCCGAAGGGCTCCCCAGCGAAGCGGGGCCGACCGCCACTCTCAGTGAAGGCCTCGTGGGCCGGGGTCCAGGAAGGCGTGACGATCCCGCTGTCGAACAGCCCGGTCGACTTCGGGAAGCCAACCGGCGCCGCTATCAACGAATTAGGTCGGGTGCGTAGGCCGGCAGGAAGTGAAGGTGATCCAGTCGTGGGTGTCAATGAACTCCCGCATTCGGCGGTCTTTGTGCACGTTGAGGTTGTCCCACACGAGCACGATTGTGCCGAGCTGCTGGTGGGCGGCGACGAGCAGGTCGCGGTAATCGGTCCAGGCGAGACTGCGTCTGCCGCCCCGCTTGTGATCGGCGTGCCGCTTGGGCCGGTAGATCAGGCGTGAGCGTTCGCCCGGCTTGTAACAGGCCGAAGCGGGCAATCGCTGCACCCTTGCCCCGCCCTGTCACCCCAGGTAGGCGGGTGCGACAGCGGAAGTCATCAGTCGGCGGGCCGTGCCGCTGCCGTCTGAGGGGACGGTCCACAGGTCTGAGCCGTAGTCGCCGGGAAGGGCGTAGACGAGGGTGGAGTCGTCGCGCCACAGGGCCTGGTCGTCGATGTTGCGCTGCTCGGCGGTTGCGGTCTCGTTCATGGTGTGCAGATCGAGGACGTACAGCCGCCAAGGGGCGTCGGGTGAGGCCCCCGGGACGCGTTTCTTGTAGGCGATCCGGGAGCCGTCGGGCGAGAGCGAGGGGCATTCGACGTTGCGGTGGACGGTGGTCAGGGTGCGTGCTGCGACGTCGCCCCGCACGAGGTAGGTTCGGCCGCCGGTTGCCAGCGTCGCGTAGAAGTGGGTGTCGTCGGCGAAGGTGACACCCCATATGTTGATGTCCGCGGCGCGGTAGGTCCGGCCGTCCTTGATGATGCGGAACGTCTCCAGGTTGTCGTCGATCGCCCAGGTGCGGGTGTCGACGATGGCGGTGCGGGTGGAGAAGTTGGTGCCGGCATAGGAGTCTCCGCTGACGAAAACCGTCCAGGCCACCAGATGGCCGGAGGGTGCGACCCGGGCCCGGGTGGGGATACCTGCTGCCGGGAAGTGGTGCAGCTCGTGCAGATGCGAGTCGAGTACCACTGCCCGGTAGATGTCCCGCAGCGTGCCGTGCACGGCCTGCAGGCAGATGCCGGTACCGGCCGTTGCGTGGAAACGCAGGCACTTGACGCCCGACGCGGTGCGCCGCCCCTGCGGATCGTCGGCGGGCACGGTGGCGATCTCGTCACGGTGCGGTCCCCAGGCCAAGTTGCGTACCAGCAGCCGACGGCCCCCCGCCGGCCGGAGCGAGACGGTACCGACCAGCACGGTCGGACCGTTCGCCTGCTGCTGGTCACGCATGCCCGACCGGTGGGCGGCGTACAGCACCGCCCCGGTGCCGACGCTCCCGAGCAGAAGGACGGCGACGAGCAGGATCACGAGGCGGGTGGTTCTTCTCATGCAGGCACCTCATCGGCGGTACGGAGAACGAAGGAGGCCACGACGGCACTGACGGCCAATGCGACGGCGGTGACGGCCAGCGCGTTGCGCTCGCCCCACAGCTTCCAGGCCGCGCCGAAGGCGAGCGAGCACGCGAATCGGGCCAGCGCCTGGCCGGTGCCGACCAGCGCCTGCCCGGCACCCTGGTGTCGCGCCGGGACGGCCCCTGCGGTAGCGGCCGCAAGGATTCCGTCGGTGGCCGCATAGAAGGTGCCGTGCAGCACGAGGACGGCAACCACGGCCGGGACACCGCGCCAGGGGCTGAGCACCAGGCCGTAGCCGAGCAGCAGGACGCCGTGGCCGGCCAGGAAGAGCCGTCGGCGGCTGATGCGGTCGCCGAGTGCGCCGAGCGGGACGGCGAGCATCAGGAAGACGGCGGCGGTGCCCAGCGGCAGCAACGGGAACAGGTGGGCAGGCAGGTTTTCTTCGCGCTGGAGCAGCAGATAGAGGAAGGAGTCGCTGACGGTGGTCAGGCCGAGCAGAGCCGCGCACACGGTGAGCCGACGCAGCTGCGGGCGGCGCAGCAGCCCGAGTGCATCACGCAGCGTCGGCCGCTCTGGCTCGGGCGGCTGTGCGGGACCGGCGGGGCAGATGTGGCGGGGCACGAAGAGCACCAGCACCAGGACCCCGAGCACGGCGACACAGCCGCTGACTGCGAAGACCGCGTCGTAGCCGTCGACGGTGGCCCGCAGCACGGCGAAGGCGACGAGCGGGCCGAGCAGCGCGCCGGTGGTGTCCATGGCGCGGTGCACGCCGAACGCCCGACCCCGGTGCTCGGGTTCGGTGGCCAGCGAGATCATCGCGTCCCGGGGGGCCGTGCGCAGCCCTTTGCCGGTGCGGTCGGCCGCGAGCACGGCGCTGATCGCGGGGAGGGTGTGGGCGAGCAGCAGCAGCGGTTTGCACACTGCTGACAGGCCGTAGCCGACGCCTGCCACGATCTTGTGGCGGCGGTCTCCCCGGTCGGCGAGGTGGCCACCGGCCAGCCGGACCAGGGCCCCGACGCCGTTGTTGATGCCGTCAAGGAGCCCGAACCCGAGGGGGGACAGGCCGAGGCCCGCCACCACGTAGAGCGGCAGGACGGCCGTGACCATCTCCGAGGAGACGTCCGTGATCAGGCTGACCGCACCCAGGGCCAGCACGGTACCGGGCACAGCGGCCGGCCGCCGACCCGGACGGGTGTCCGGGGCGACGGCGGGCTTGGTGCTGCGGGAGTCCGCGAGATACACGGGCGTCAGTTCCAGATGCCGGTGATGTCGGATGCCGAGGCGGCGTTGCCCGCGTGCGTGGTCAGACCGGCCAGGTCCTCGACGGTGCGCAGCACGTTGTAGTGGTTGTAGGTGGTGGCGGTGGAGCTGCCGGGCGTGACGTGTTGACCGTAGAAGACGGTGGGGATGCGGTTGCCGGACAGCTTGTTGTCCTCGTCGAAGGTGATGGCGAGGATGCTGTTGTGGGTCTTGGCCCAAGTGGCGTAGGCACCCAGGTTGTTCTGGATCCAGGTGTCGCCCGTGGAGACAGAGCAGTCGTGCATGTCACTGCACAGGTTCGGTACGACGAAGGAGACCTTCGGCAGGGTCGTGTAGTCGGTGGGGAACTGCGTCATGGTCTTCGCGCTGCTCAGCGGCACGTTGGAGAAGCCGAACCACGGGTTGTGCTTCTGCGCGTACTTACCGCTGCTGCAGGTCGTCGAACCCTGGCTGGGCAGCGACTCGTTGTAGCTCGCCCAGGTCTTCCCGGCGGCGATCAGCTCGGAGGCGAGGTTGGGCGCGGAGATGGAACCCACCGTGACACAACTGTCGTCGGTGCGGCCCTGGTTGGAGCCCGAGAAGAGCATGTAGTAGTTCGGCTCGCTGGGGTGGGTGAGGCCGTAGGACTGGGTGAGGTTGGCGCCACCCGCCTTGAGGGTGTTGTTGATGTACGGGGCGCTGGAGCTGCCGATGACCTGCGAGTAGGCGTGGTTCTCCATCACCACAACCACCACGTGGTCGGGGGTCGGGAGAGCGGCGGCCTGAGCGGGGGAGGCCGTGGCGGCCCACAGACCGATCGACGTGGCGGTGAGGGCGACAGCACCGGCGAGTGCGGTGAGCGGGCGGCTGGTGCGCTTGGGAGCCTTGACGGCGGTCATGACTGTCCTCCGGACAGAAGTGACGGTCGTGTGGGGAGCGGCGCGGCAAACCCTAGGAGCCCCAAGCAGGGTCTGCGTGAAGGACAGAAGAACGGTTGACTCCGCGAGGCAAACGCCACACACAGGCCGCGCAAAGCAACGGCTTGCTGAGCAGGCATCACCCCACGGCTGACGCAACGTTCGATGCCCGCTGGTCCTTGTTCGAGCCGGCCTTCAGCGCCCGGCGAGCAGATGGACCGGACCAGGCGCAACACCCCGTGCGGGACGCGAGCGCCACATGATCAGCGACGCCCTCGGCCTGTTCCCGGCCGTCCTGGTGACCACTGCGTCCTTGCGTCGGCGGAGGCAACTGCCGTTCGGGCCGACCGTGGCGCCCCGAGCGTCCGTTCTCCTCATACCGCCGCTGGTACGTCGGACAGCGGCCGTTGGCGCTGCGCCGGCGCGCAGGTGGCGGTGCAGGGCCCGGGCCTGCGCGAGGTGTCAATCCCCTCGCAGCGTGGAGACGAGCTATGCGGCCAGCCCCTCGGCGAGGGTGGCGCGGTAGTCACATGAACCCGCGGCGTTCGAGGACGCCGTCGACGCTGCGTTACTGCCCGTCGTAGGCGCCGGTCAAGGTGATTTCGCACGCGTCAGCGTGCGGCCGGCGACCTGGCGCACGGCAGCGCAGTGCAGCAACCTCGTCCCCCGCTATCGCCCATCGCGTCGGACAGCTTGCAGATCGCGGCGCACCACTTCCCGGCCGCGGAGAGTCCAGGTGGGTGAGCTGCCTGGGCCGCCACGGGTGTGTCCCGGCTACGGCGGCATTGACCAGGCACCCTCCCTGGCTGACGGGAAGTCAGGTAGAACCAGCGGAACGCTCTGAGGGTCCCCTTTCTTTTCAGCGGTGTGTGCCGTGTCACGCACTCAAAGGGCTGCCCAAGTTGTCTGCATCACAGCGTAAATGTCCAGTTGGTGTCCATCCTCGAACGCATACCGACTTCCGAAGTGGAGCCATTGGCGTTCTCTCGGGCGCGAAGTCCGAAGTGGGCCATGGCACAGCACTCGTGACGTTCTTCCTTGTCCCCCCGGAAAGGTGCCCATCGTGACCGCTTACCTCTGCCCTCCTGCCGTGATACACGGCGAGCACGCCGTGGAGACCAGCCAGATCGTTGCGGAGGTGCGCGACCGGCACCCGCACGCGGCGTGGACGCCGCGGATCGACGGCATCGCGGCCAGCACGGGCATCGAGACCCGCGGATGGATGCTTCCGCTGGAGACCGCCGTCGCGCCGGGCAAGGGCGGCGGCCTGCGGGCTGTCGGCATGGGACCGGTCCAAGAGGCGCTGGCGCGCGACGGGTTCACCCAGCAGGACGTGGACCGCGTGATCGCCGCCCTCGAGGCGATACCCGCGCCGCAGACCGTCCAGGAGCGCACCGCGCCGGCCTGGGAGGCCGTGCAGTCCTACGGGGAGCGTGCGGCGCGCGGGGCCCTGCAGATCGCCGGGCTGGACGCCGCAGACGTCGACTGCCTGATCACCAGTCACTCCACCACCCCGGCGCTGCCGGGTCTGGACATCGCCCTGGCCAACAAGCTTCCGCTCCGCAACGACGTGATGCTGCTGCCGGCCACGCAGTGGGCCTGTATCGCGGGGACCCGCTCCCTGGCCCTTGCGGCGGAACTCGTGGCCGCGGACCCCGACCGGGTGGTCCTGGTCGTGATCGCGGAGGCGCTGAGCACGACCTACCAGCCCGCGGACGACACCCTCGAGTCCCTGATCGTCCGGTTGCTGTTTGCGGACACCGCGGTCGCCGCGGTGGTCACGGGTCGCCGGAGGCGCGAGTCGGTGCTGCGGCTGGACGCTGCCTGGCACCACACCCTGCCCGGCACCCAAGACCTGCACCGCCTGGACACGCGGTCGGACGGCAACCACTTCGTGATGGACCGGCGCGGGCCACGTGCCGTACAGGAGACGGTCACCGCGATGTGGGAGTGGCTGCGCGTCCGTTACCAGGACGACCCCGACTCCTGGCACCCCGACGTGCTGCTCGCCCACCCCGGCGGGACACGGGTGCTGGAGTACATGGAGCAGACGATGCCCGACGCGTGGCCGTCGGGGCTGCTGGACTGCAGCCGGGACAGCTACACCAGCGGCAACCGCGGGGGCGCCGCCGTGTTCGACATCATGCGGCGGGCGCACGACGCCGGGCAGAAGTCAGGCAGTCGCGCCGTCCTGTACGCGGCGGCACCGGGCCTCACCGCCACCGCCCTGGAGGGGGCGTGGCTGTAGTGCGAGCCCGCGCCACCTGTAGCGGCAAACCGCGTTACCCGTACCGGCAAACGGACCGCCCGCATCACCGGTCACGACACCGGTAGCGCTGAGGACGCCGTCCGTACCGTCGGTGGCGCGGGCTGACGGGCACGCCGCGCGTACCCTCGCCGCGCGCCCGTACGCCGGCCGCGTCCCTGCCTTGCAGCCGCGTCACCTGGCGACTTCCGCCCAGACCACCTTGCCGGTGTCCGTCCACCGCACCCCCCACCGGGTGGTGAGCTTGTGCACGACGTACAGGCCACGACCGTTGTCGTCGAAGAGGCCGCCCCGGCTCAGACGTGGCCTGCCGTTGCCGGTGTCGCCCACCTCGCACAGCAGGCCGTGACCGGCCCTGATCAGCCGTACCGTGATAGGGCCGGTGGCGAAGCTCACCGCGTTCGTGACCAGCTCGCTGATCAGCAGCAGTACGTTGTCCAGGGTGTCGTCCCTGGTGTGCCACTGCCGCAGCAGCGCGGAGACCTGCGCGCGGGCACGGGCGGGCGCGTCGTCGCGGGCGGGCAGCCGCCAGGTCGCGGTGTCCCCCTTGCGGTAGCCGATCATGCGCGCGAGCAGCAGGGTCACGTCGTCGCGCTGGCGCACGGGCGCCAGCGCGGAGACGACGTGCCGTGCGCCCTGCTGCAGGGCGTCCCAGGGGTGCACCGTGGACACGGCGTCCGCCAGCCTGCCGATGCCCTCGTCGATGGACTCGGCCGGATCCTCCACCAGGCCGTCGGTGTAGAGGGCGAGCAGGGAGCCCGGGGGCGCGCCGAACGTGTGCACGTCGAACGGCTCCCGGAGCGCGAATTCGGCGCCGAGGCCGGGATGAGGGCGGACCGTGAGCGGGCCCGCGTGCCCGTCCGGGGACACCAGGACCGGGGGGAGGTGGCCGGCGCTTGACAGCGCCACGCGGTGGCTGACCGGGTCGTAGAGGGCGATGCAGCAGGTCGACCCCAGGGCGCTGTAGCCGGCCGTCAGCCCGGTCTCCGCGTCGTCCAGCAGTGACACGGTCTCGTCCAGGTGCTCCAGCACCTCGTCGGGCGCCAGCCCCGCGGACAGCAGCGCGCGGGCCTCCATGCTCAGCTGGCCCATGGTTGCCGCGGCTCCCAGGCCGTGCCCGACGACGTCACCGACCACCAGCGCGGTACGGCCGTCAGGGAGCGGAAAGCTGTTCACCCAGTCGCCGCCGACGCCCGCACTGTCGGGGGTGGCGGGCTGGTAGACGGTGGCTATCTCGATGGTGTCGCCGCCGGACCGGGGCAGAAGCCGGCGCTGCAACGCCAGCACCTGCGTGTGCTCGCGCTGGTGCTGACGGGCCAGGTCGACGTGGTGGACGGTCCTCGCCACCAGTTCCTGCAGGTCGAACAGCTCGCTGTCGCGGAAGGGGGAGTCCGCCCGCCGCCAGACCTCCGCCACGCCCAGTACGACAGGCGGCGGGCCGTCCAGGACCAGCGGTATGCAGGCCACACCCGCCGACCGGTCACCGGGCACCAGGGCACGCATCACCCGCGGACTGCCGAGCACCCGCTCGACCGCCTCCCGGTCGGGTATGACGATGGCCTGCGGGGCATCGTCCCGCCGTACCGCCTGCGCCAGCAGGCGACTCGCGTCGCTGGGAAGATCGTCGCCCGGAGTCACGTAGCCCTCGGGCCACGCCCGGTCCGGCACCAGGGCCGCCCGCCGTAGCCGGATGCGCCCCTGCGCCCGCTCGGTGACTCCCTCACCCGTCCACACGGCGAAGTCGAGATCGACGGCGGCCACGTCTCCCCAGGCCAGCAGGGACTCCGCCAGCGACTGCGCGGTCTCGCCGATGTCCAGCGAGGTGCCGATAGCGGTCTCGGCGGCGTACAGGTGCAGCCTCTTGGCCATGGCGATCACGGAGACGGTCAGGCCTTCCTGAGGCACCGCGGCGGGCAGGATGCTCAGCGAGACCACCAGCTCCGACCCGTCGCCGCGCCGCAGGCGCTGGATCCGGGCGACGTGCGCTTCACCGGTTTCCAGGACCTGCCGCAACCGCCGTGTGACCGTCGGCACGTCCCCGGGAGGCAGGAGATCGACGAAAGGGCCCCCGACCACGGCGTCCAGACCCGCGAATACGGGGGCGTCCAGATTGCAGCGGCTGATTCTCAGATCCCTGTCCAGGTTGACCGCGCCGAGAATCTGATCCTGACGGCTGGCTGCCGCGTTGTCGGGTACGCGTCGGCTGGTGGTGCTGTCGCCCTGCGCGTCGGCAGGACCGGCGGCCGCTGCCGCTCCGCCGCTCGGGATGTAGCGCCCGAGGGCGCTGCTGACCAGGTCGAACGGCGAAGAAGGCGAAGGGGAGGGTGTGGAGTCCATACGGCTCTCTCAGCAATCCCCGGCGCAGCGCCGGGGCCGTACTCGGACCCGTCCCACGGGGCCCGGAGATCCTGACGGCACACCTCATTGAATAACACCGGGAGTCGCTTCGCCTACATCAGCGGATCACGCGGTGAACGCGGACAGTGAGGAATGCCGCGGCCGGAGGGGTCGTGCTCACCTTGCCGGGGGCCGCCGCCCACCAGGATGTGACGACCGCCGCAGGACCACTGGGCGCCGCCGGCTCCGGTGAGGTCCAGGCACGCCCTGGCGGAGTCCGGGGCGGTCAGTCTGAGGGAGGTGGCCCGGGAGACGGGCCTGGGCCCCAAGATGGTCCCCAAGTACCTTTCGAGCACAGCGCCGTCCGCACCACCGAGGCGACGTCGAACGGCAGGCCACGAAGGAATCCGGTCGACGAAGTCGCCCCGTTGATCGACGCGATGCTCCGGCCCGAGATCCTCATCAAAGGCGCCGTGGTGCACGAGCGCTTGGTGAAGGAGTACGGCTCGACGATCAACTGCCAGTGCGTCAAGCTGTATCTGCAAGAGGCTGGAGCGAGGCCTTGGCATAGACGTTCCGTGGGGTGAGCGGTGCCGACAAGGATGTCTGAGCGGGCCACGAGCTGCGCGAGGGTGTCGAGTGGCGCAGGTTCCGCGCCGTGGTGTTTGTTGGCTAGCCGGCGCGAACAGTCAACGGATGAGATGAGAGGGAACGTCCTTGCTTGACCACGAGAGCACTGGCGCCACGCCCGGTCCCAAAGCGCACGAGCTGGCCCGGTTGTACCTCGATACACTCGAAGACCTCATGGACCCCAAGGAGTACGCGGACCTGCGCGCCCTTGTTTTCGTCTTGCTGGAGGCCATGGGCGAGCCCATGGGCCTGGACGACCCCCCCGGCGGGCGCCGCCTGGACATCGACCTGACTCCGGCCGTGCACGACGAGTGGCTGACCATCATGGGCATCCTCAGTAGCGGCCGGATGGACCAGCGGATCGTCGAGGTCGGCGACGGCTCCCGTACTGTCACGGACAGCGAGACCGCCGCCGACCCCGAGGCGCTGCGCACCTTCTGTGCGCGAGTCCGGAAACGGAACCGGCTGCGCTGGGAAGAGCGGGACACTCTCAATGGCATAGAGGCCGCCTCCAGCTAGTGTCCTGCGCCAGTAGTGGTGCTCTCGGTGGACGAGAAGTCGCAGATCCAGGCCCTGGACCGGTCCCAGCCGGTGCTGCCGATGATGCCGGGCATGCCCGAGCGGCGCACCCACGACTACGTGCGCAACGGCCTGACGACCTTGTTCGCCGCGTTCGATGTCGCCACGGGTGAAGTCATCACTGCTCTCCACCGCCGGCACCGGGCCGTGGAGTTCAAGAAGTTCCTGATCCGGATCGACAAGGAGGTGCCCGCTCACCTGCAGGTCCACCTGATCGTGGACAATTGCGGCACCCACAGGACTCCCGCGATCAAGGTCTGGCTGGCCAAACACCCGCGGTTCGAGCTGCACTTCGCCCCCACCGGCTCCTCCTGGATCAACCAGGTCGAGCGGTGGTTCGGCTACCTGGCCCACCAGATGATCCGTCGTGGCGCACACCAGAACATCCAGGCCCTGGAAGCCGACATCCGCGCGTGGGTCAAGGACTGGAACGAAGACCCCAAGCCCTTCATCTGGACCAAGACAGCCGAAGAGATCCTCGACTCCCTCGCCCGCTTCTGCCGACGGATCTCCGGCGCAGGACACTAGAGGTGGAGCAGTCGTTGGGTGATCTCCCGGTACTGCCTCAGCGCGTGCCGGAGTTCGTCGGACTGTGTCTCGGGGGCCTGGTCCTGCCAGCTGGCGCGGAGGAGACGCCGCTGTTCCGCGAGGGCGTTCACAAGCTGGGCGGTGGCTTCGTCGTAGGCGCTCTCGGCCTCTTCCAGCGCCTCGAACGGGGTGTCGGCGAAGGTGTTGAGGGCGTGCCTCAGGCGCAGGACGATCTTGTCCCCTTCGGCCGACGGGAGCAGCGGCTCCGGGCCCGGGGTGCGGCGTTCGGCGGGGCCCGGGGGTTGGCCCGCGGGCTGCTGGGCGCGTGTCTGGTCGTACATCATCGGGTGCCGCTTCCGTTCCGCCTGAAGGCGTCCTTGGTCTTCTCGACGGCCTGTTTCAGGCTTCCGGAGATCCGGTCGATCCTGCCCCGGCGCTGCAATCGCCTGTTCCGGGTGACCCGGCCGAGGTCTTCCGTGATCCTGCCCTTCATCGTCTGCGCCTTGTTCCTGATCGTTCGTGCAACGGTCATGGCCGGCCTCGCTGTTGTCCGGTAGGTGGGTTCCCGCGGGGTCTGGGCGAGACGGGAAGGCGGAATGCTTCGCCGTGAGTTCCGAAGTGGCATGGCCCTACGCCGTGCCGCCAGTCAACGTCCACCGACGGTCCGTGTCAACGCGGTGGCCACGAGATCCGGGCCGCCTCGTTTCGGAGCGTGCGGGAGTACGGTGGAGGAAGTGAGGGCACTTCGTATGCCGGTGTCCGGACCGGTCTCGTCCTCGCCATTCCCATCACAGGGGCAGCCCCTGACCCCGGCCGCGCCGCCCGCACCGAGGCCGAGGAGCCCCGCATGTCGCTCATTTCCACCACGTCCACGACGGCGATTCCGTCAAACCCCGCCCTGCCGCCCCAGGTCTACGACGGCACCTTGCCCTTCCCGCCGAACGGCCCGGTGCCCGCACGTGGCGGCGGGGAACGGCTGTACGTCACGGTGACGGCGGTGATTGTCGTCCTGCCGTTCGTGGCGCTCGGCATCGCCGGCTGGCTGCTGTGGGGGCGCCTCATCCATCCCCTCGACATCGTGCTCGCGGCCGTCCTCTACACGGTCACGGGCCTCGGCGTCACGGTCGGCTTCCACCGCGGTCTCACCCACGGGAGCTACCGGGCCGTGCGCCCCGTGCGCATCGCGCTCGCGGTGGCCGGGTCGATGAGTTTCCAGGGCGATGTCATCGGCTGGGTCGCCACACACCGCTGCCATCACGCCTTCACAGACGAGCCCGGCGACCCGCACTCCCCGTACCGCTATGGAACGCATCTGCGCGGCCAGTTGCGCGGGCTGCTGCACGCCCACGTCGGCTGGCTGTTCCGCAACGACCGTACGCCGGTGGAGCATTATGCCCCCGACCTGCTGGCCGACCACGACATCCGTGCGGTCGACCGTGCGTTCCCGACGTTGTGTGTCCTCACGCTCGCGCTGCCGTTCGGGCTGGGCTGGGCAATCGGCGGCACCTGGGTGTACGGCGTAACCGCCTTGCTATGGGCGGGACTTGTGCGTATCGCACTGCTCCACCATGTGACGTGGAGCGTGAACTCGCTGTGCCACGTGATCGGTGAGCGCCCGTTCCGCACCAGGCGCCACGACCGGGCCACCAACTTCTGGCCGCTGGCCCTGCTCTCCTTCGGCGAGAGTTGGCACAACCTCCACCACGCCGACCCCACCAGCGCCCGGCACGGCGTCGACCGAGGCCAGATCGACCCGTCGGCCGCGGTCATCCGCCTCCTCGAACGCCTCGGCTGGGTGTACGACGTGCGCTGGCCGACTCCGGCCCGTGTTGCCGCCCGTCGCGCCTGACGCCAACCATTCGTCCGCGTATGCCAGTTGCCAGGAGCTCCTCATGACCACTGCACTGCAACCCCCGCTTCCCTCCCACCCCGTCCTGCGCCTGCGCCTGGCACCCCACGGGAGCATGCCCCGGCCCATCGACGGAGCGTGGTGGCCAGGCTCGTACGACCTGCTCGCCGAACTTCCCCGGCTGCTCGCCGGGTTGCCCCGCGCGTGGGGCAACATCAGCAGCGTCACGGTCGACGGGCCGATGTGGTCCGCTCCGCCGGGCCGGATGCTCGTCGCCAACCAGGTCGTACGACTGCATCGGAGCCTGACGGCATCCGGCCCGCGCACCATCGTCCTGCTTGCTCCCGGCCGGGGGCGCTGGGACCTGCTGGTCGTGCCTCCGGATACGACCGCGGAGGTCGCCGAACCGCTCATGGCAGCCGCCGCGGGCGGTTGTGCCTGATCCGGTCCACCACGGACTGCCCGGGCGATTCACCAGGGCGCTGACGGCAGGGCGATGAAGGCGGCCGTCACATCCCCGCCATCAGTCGGCCGGGCTGTCCGGTGCCGGCCTCGTACGACGAGGAAGCGTCGTTGGCCTGTTCCGCCGTCATGAGAGCGGTCGCGGTCAGCTGCGGGACGGTGCTCGCGCTCGCGGCGGCCAGCAGCCGGGCGGCCGAGGGGGCGCCGGTCTCCGGGGGTATCACCAGGAGGTCCCAGCGGCCTGCGGTGTAGGACAGCAACAGGATCCGGTGCGGATCCAGTTCGGCGGTGAACCAACCCACCTTCACCACATGGCCGTTGACGATGACTTTGCGCGGGATGACGGGCCAGTGGAGGGGGTTGACTGCGATGCGGGTGATCCGTCCCCACAGCGGATCCAGCACGTCTGCCAGAGCGGAGAGCTCGCTCATCAGGTCACGTGAACGAGGCCACCAGGCGCCGTCCAGCTCGCCGGGCCCGCGGGAAGGGCTCAGGGGTTTCAGCGCGAGGCGCGCGGTCGGAGCCCTGAAGGGCACGGCCCGTAGCGGAGAACGGTCAGTGGTCGCGGACATCGCGCGAGCCTGTCTCCGGACCCCTGCGCGTGGGCAGTTGCCCGGTGTCGTTGCTCACCGGGAACGACACCGGTATCGGGGCCGGCGTGCGAAACACTCCCGATGAGTTCACGCTACTCCCTGGAGAGGCCGAACGGACGGCTCCTGGACGTCGGCTCACTTCCGTGGACGGTCATCCCCCCGAGGAGCGGCTGGTCTCCAGCCAGGACCGGGCGGGTTCTGCCGCCCGGGTGGTGTCCACGGTGACCTGGAGGCGGGTCCCTCCCTCGGCGCCGGCGGGATAGCTGCGCTGCTCGGTGGCGGCGAAGCAACGACGGAGAACCTCCGCGACGCGACGGGCCACCTCGGGGGAGGCAGCGACAATGCGCACCTCGGCGTGCCCGTCCGAGGGTGTTTCCGTGGGCTGCATGGCGACCTCGTTGTGTGGGCACGAATAAATGTCCCCGTCTTTCACTCCACTCCGGCGTGGCCGCCTGGCCTCCTCCTGTGACCGGCGAGCCTCCCGGCGCTGTGAGCCGCGGAGCGCCGTGAAAAACTGAGGGATCCACTCTGTGCTTCTCGCCGGCAGATAGGCTGGCGAGCGCGATAGCCGACTCCGAC
Source organism: Streptomyces sp. NPDC086549 (assembly GCF_044746205.1). Classification (NCBI taxonomy): domain Bacteria; kingdom Bacillati; phylum Actinomycetota; class Actinomycetes; order Kitasatosporales; family Streptomycetaceae; genus Streptomyces; species Streptomyces sp. NPDC086549. The sequence goes on from NZ_JBIVBS010000014.1 coordinate 308,825, forward strand.
TCTCCGCGCGTGACCAAGCTGCTGCCGGACACCGTCCACCAGGCGGTGAAACCCGGGACGGCTGTCGTACGGCTGGAGACGACACACGACCGGCAGGGAGTTCTCGACGGGCCATGGTGGCCGCGGGCCCGTGACATCGCCGCCGAGCTTCCCGCCCTGATCGCCGCACTGACCGAGCACCTCGGGCCGGTCACACGCGTCGGCCTGGATGCCGCCGCTTGGGAAGAACTGCCGACGCGACTGATCATCGACGACCGCGTCGTGCACGTCGACTCCTTCCCGGTCGGCGACGACTCCGTCCTCATCACCCGAGGCGAGCAGGACCACTTCTCCCTCCTCGTGATCCGGCCGCACGCGACGCCCGACGCGGCGCGCGCCGCGATGGCCGAAGCCGTCCGCGCCGACAACGTGACGCAGGCCGAACGGATCCTCATCGACACCGGCACCGGCCGGGCATGTCCGACCCCCGCGGAAGACCGCCGTACTGGCCGTGAACAACCTGGGACACGAGGGTGGTCAGCCGTGGTGGTCCCCGGGTCGGCCCGGCGCCGAGATGTGCGCAGTGTCGAAGCCGCCGGAGATGATCCGCGCGGCGAGCTCCGACAGGCGCAGGTGACGGGCGCGCGCATACGACCGGAACGCGGCGAAGGCGTCGTCGACGGAGGTGTTCCAGCGCTCCGCCAGTAAGCCCTTGACCTGTTCGACCAGGATGCGGCTGGTCAGCGCGTTCTCCAGCTGACTGTTCTCGACGTGCGACTGCTCCAGCGTGCGCTGCTGCAGGATTGCGATGGTGGCCACGTCGGCGAGCGCCTGGGCGAGCGCGATGTCGTCGTCGCCGAGGCGCTGGTCAGTGGTCTGGAAGAGGTTGAGTGCGCCGACGACGCGGTTGCGCAGGCGCAGCGGGATGGCGTGTGTGGTCACGTATCCCGTCTCGCGGGCCCGTGCGGCGAAACGTGCCCAGTCGGCGGTCCCCTCCGCCCGTGTCAGGTCGATGTTCGTCCGAGCGGTGCCGGTGCGGTAGCACTCGACGCACGGGCCCTGGTCGTGCTGGAGCGCGAACAGTTCCAGCAGGCGGGTGTGCTCGTCCGAGGCGGCGATGATCTGCAGTTCTCCGTGCGCGTCCGCAAGCAGGATCCCGGCCGTCGACACGTCGAGCAGTTCGACGCAGCGCCTGGACAGCCGGTGCAGCAGGTCGATGACGTCGAAGTCCTCGACGAGAGAGTCCGCGACCTCCACGAAGATCTCGGCCAGACGTAGTTCGCGGGCCATGCCGATCATCCCTTTCCACCAGCGCGCGAATACGGCCCGCTCACATCGTCGTCGAAACGGAGCCGGCGGGCGACCACGTCCTGGACGACCTCGCCGAGGGAGCGCTCACTGCCGTAGGTGTGGGCCCGCAGGCGCAGGAGGGCCTCCTCCATGGACACGCCCAACTGGACGCTGACCATACCCGTGGCCTGGTGCAGGGCCGCGCGGCGCAGCCCCGAAGGCCACTCCAGGAACATGCCGGGCCCGGGATCGTGCCCGCTCCGGCTTGCGCGCCGGTACCCGTTCAGAATGGCGCCGGTCAGCGCGGCCGCCAGGGCGATGGCGTCCGCGTACTGCTGCTCGCTCAACCGCCGGTCTCCGTCGCACAGCACGGTCAGTACGCCGACCCGGATGGCCCCGATGCCCAGTGGCAGGCAGCACACACCGTGTACGCCCATATCCCGCGCGGCCGGCAGCAGCGCGGGCCACCGCTCGGGGCGCACCCGGTCCAGGTCCGGCTCCACCACGGGCGTACCGGTGCGGACCGCGTGCGGCCCCGGACCCTCACCCAGCGTGAACTGGAGTTCCTCGAACCGCGTGCTCAACTCGGGGTGGCACCACAGCGGCTCGGCCGTCCGGCCGGCGCCGACCGGCAGCGACAGCGCGACGCCCTCGGCGCCCAGCGCCCGCGCGCACGCCTGCGCCGGGTCGCCGGCCCAGCCCAGGCGCAGCGACCGCAGGACACCGGCCATGCCGTCGCTGATCACCGTGCTCCGGTCCGCGGCGGCCGGGGCACTTCGGGGTGAGGTGCTGTCCGGCTCGCGCCGCACATCACGTGCCCTGGTCCGACGGCGGGCGGTCAGCGGGTATGCCCTTCCAGGCGTCCTGGGCACTGGCATACCGCGGGAACCGCTCCAGCAGACCACTGGCCTGGAACACGAGGCCGACGCCCGGCCGGGTGTGGACGACCCGCACCCATCCGAGCCGCTCGTGGCAGTCCTCCCACGCCGCGCAGAGCGGGGCCAGGACGCTGCCGTCCATGAACGTCACACCGAGCAGGTCGATGATGAGGAACAGCTGGCCGGTGCCATGGCGGGCGTCCTCCAGGTCACGCGCGAAGGCCGGCGTGGTCGTCAGGTCCAGCTCGCCGCCGGCCTGGACCACACGCAACTCGTCGAACAGGTCGGGATGCGGGCCCATGAGCCCCATCTCCTCTGTCGGTGGGGTGGCTTTCGCCTTGCGCAGGGCCTCTGTTGCGCGGAACGGGACTGCACGGAGAGGGCCGGGGGCACGGGCGGCCGTACGGCCAGCGTACTGCCGTGAAGGGATCGGCCGGTCGCCCTTCTCCAGGTATCCATGGGTGTGACCGAAGGTGTCGTCCCGCGTCGGTTCATGACGGGTTCGAGGGCGAAAAGTGCAAGAGACGGCGTGGGCGGAGGCCGTTGCCCGAACGGACTGTCCAACAAGGACACACTGAGCTCTTTCAGCGTTGCCGCTCCAGGGTGAGGACGGTCGCGGCGATTGACGACATTCGATTCGGGCTGCACCGGGCTCTGTGGAAGATGCGCCAGGACTTCAGACGGGCTACACCCCGCTCCACCGGCGCCCGTGCCCCCGAGAGCGCGCGGTTGACGGTGCGCTGGGTCGGCGACAACCCGCGGCCGGGCGGGCGCCTGACAGGTGTCGTCACCCACGGCCCGGCGCCGAGGTAGGCGCGGTCGGCGAGAACGGGGATGCCCCGGCGCTCGCAGATCCGGATGATCCTGTGGGTGCGGGCCGCGGTCAGGTCGTGCGCACGGCCCGGCAAGACAGGCGAGATCCACAGCAGCTGCCTGGCTGGATCGGTCACCACCTGCACGTTCACCCCGTGCCGGCGGTGCTTGTGGGAGTAGTCGGCCCGGCCGTCGCCGACCCGGTCGCACTCGGCCAGGGTGCCGTCCAGCAGGACGTAGTCGGGGTCGGCCTCGTGCAGCGCACGCAGCAGCCCGGGCGCGCGAACGGCGAGCGGCTCAATGACGGCTGTCGGCGATAGCGAGGTCCAGGGCCGGGCCGAGTCGCGTTGAACGCCTGGACCGGCCTCGGCTACCTCACCGCGACCGCGCCCTGGGGCGCCTTCCCGGGGCACACGATCGACGACGTCCAGAGCGGCATCGGCGTCGTGCACAACGCCGTCCTGCTCGACGGGCCCGAACGCACCGTCGTACGCGGCCCGTTCCGCCCGGCGCCCCGGTCGCTGCTGCACGGCGAGCCGTCCCTCGCCCCGAGGCCTCCGTGGTTCGTGACCAACCGCACCGCCGCCGCCACGGGACGACTGCTCACCGACTTCGCCGCGGCGCCCCGCTGGTCGGCACTGCTGGAGATCTTCGCCTCGGCGCTGCGAGGCTGAACTTCGGTATCGGTCAGGCCGGCGGACCGCACATGTGCAGCCGCTGTGGGCGTTGCGTGCTGAAGGGCCCCGGAGATCTTCCCAGTCGCGCGTCGGCCGAGCACAGTCGAGCGCCGCCCGGAGCGGGCGCAGGGCACCTCATCGGGAAGACAGTTGATGGGAGCGCACAGCCGCCCGCAGCGGCGGGACGCCGCGGCCCCGGCGGCCGGTATCGGCCGCCGAAGACTTCGCGGCCACGACCACGACAAGTACCGCCGTCTGGTCCGGGGTCTCGGTGTGAAGCCGCCGATCGCCCGCCGTGGCACCGAGCACGGCTCGGGACCTGGCGCCCAACGTTGGGTCGTGGAGCGCGCATTCGCCCACCTGCACTGGTTCCGTCGCCTGCCGACTCGCTGGGAGATACACGACGACAACGTCACCGCCGTCTCCGCGCAGCCGGACTCGACGCCATCGCCGACCTCGGCTTCACCGCCCTGGACGACGACCCCGACAACCCAGTGATCATCACCGGCTTCAAGGCCGCCCGCACCAAACCCCTCACCGCGCGAAGAAGCAGATCAACAAGCTGATCGCCGCCGAACGAGCCGCCTGCGAGCACGCCTTCGCGCACCTGAAGAACTGGCGCATCCTGAACAAGCTCCGCCTCCACGCTCGGCACGCCACCACCCTCCTGCGGGCCCTCCTCGTCCTCACGAACCTCGAGATCGCCCGCTGACAGATGATCTACAGCCCGTTCAGCCGCCCACGGCCAGCACGAGCACCAAGGAGAGCCATCACACCAGCCCCACGACCAGCAACTTCAGGGCAAAAAAAGGGCTCATTGGTGCCGAGGATGTAATCAGGCGTGACGGCCCGGTCTATCTGACTGGGCCTTCATCCTCTCCTGGCTGTTCGTCAGGCATGTCCAGGATGGCCTCTCGGGTGTACTGAGGGCTCGCTGGAGGTGGGGCCACCCCAGGGGCCATGAGTTCGGTGAGGAGCCTGCTCAGGTCATCCGTGGATAGCGCCAGGCCCAGGGTCTGCGCGATGCGCAGAGCGCAGTCCCGGATGGACTGAGCGTCCTTCTCGGGCGCTGCCGTGCTCCTAATCTCGTCACACACTCGGCTGAACTGCTCAGCGCTGATCGTTGGCCGACTTACCGGTTGCGCCATGGTGCGCTCCTCCTGGGAGAGTAGGCCGTTCCACCCGCTCTTCCAGAAAGCGCTGAGCACACCCCAACGGCAACTGGAGAGAGCTGGCGCGCAGGCGCTCGACCAGAGCCGCTCGGACTTCGTTGGCACGCGTTCGGGGCGCACCGCCCCAGGATATTCGAATTCTAGTTCGATAATGTGGGAGGTGGGCGTGATGAACGCGGACGTGACGGCACGTGCGGTGTCGACGGTGATGCATGTGCGCTGCCCGGACCGCGTGCCGGAGGAGACGTACCGGCAGGTGCTGGAGCTGCTGGCCGGCCTGTCCTCGGTGCTGCAGGCCCTGCCGCCGTCCGCGGTCCTGGTGGGGCTCCGGGGCGCCCTGAAGTACCACCGTGTCGACGCCCGCCTGCTGGGCGAGATCCTGCGCATCCGGACGATCTCCCGTCTGGGTGTCGATGTGCGCGTCGGGATCGGCCGACCATCACCGTCGCGGCGACCGCGTCTGCTCAGATCGCCGGGCCCGGCGGCGTGCTGGCCATCGACCCGGACCGTGTCGCCGAGTGGCTGGGGCCCCCGCCGGTGCAGGCCCTGCATGGGATCGGCGCCCGCCAGGCGGAGGTGCTGCAGGAATACGGCATCCACTGCGTCGGTCTGCTCGCCGCTGTCCCCCCCGGCCACGGTGCAGCGTCTGCTGGGCGGCCGCGCCGGCCGCACGGTGGCCGCTTACCGATCGACGGGCTTGTCTGGTCGAACAAGGGTCTTGGTCGGGTGATGGTGATGCGGTCGGTGCATGTAGGCAGGGCCTCGCGGTAGCTCGGGGTTGTCGAAGCCAACGAGCACCAGGAGGCCCTGTTGCCGCAGTCTTTCGCGCTCGCGCCCGTGGAGTCCAACGCGTCGTCTCCGTCGTGTGACTGCCTCGCGCACAGGTTCGGCAACGCGGCGGACCGGCCGGAGCGCTCCACCAGGCGTTTCGCCTTCGACCGCAGCCCCTCGACCTTCGCTGGGACCACCTGCAGCCCCAGGGCACGGCCAGCTGTTGGCAGCGCATCCCCTCCCGGCCCGCCGACTCCAGCACCGACACGATCCGCTGGTAGTCCGCCGCGAGCACCGACGTCGACATTGCTTCACTCCGGTGCGCCACCGGCGAGCCCGTCATCGCGCCCCGCACCGGCTCTGCGACTGCCGAAGACACGGCTCCGCCAGCACCTCGGCCACCGTCGCCCGGGCATCCACCAGCCGCTCAAGCGCGCGTTCCGCTGCACCGAGCGCTGCCTGCACCCGCTCGGCCTCCTCCCGCAACCCCGCGATCTCTTCCCGGACCCTCTTCTCCCGGGCCTCCAGCAGACCGAGCACCGACGGCACCAGCCACCTCCACGAGCCGGACAAGCGGACCAACCACGCCCATCTCTCCCGCCACCGACCGCAGTTCATGCCCACCTACCCCGAACCAACCGATCACGTTCGGAAAGTGGATGGCGTCTGAGAACAGGTCCGGCCGCGGTAACCGGTGATCTCACCCAGGGAGCGTCCGATCGCGGGGTGAGCCGGTTCGCCGGCCGGGCCCCTTCTTGCGGGCCCCGGCAGCGTTCTGGTGGGCGCGGACGATGGTGGAGTCCACGGCGACGACCCAGCCCAGGCCGCCCTCGGCATCGGCCTGGGCGAGCAGGGCGGTGAAGACCCGGAAGGCGTGGTCTTCGGGCGGATGACGCCTCGCCAGCTCACCAGGCCTTGCCGGCCTGCTCCCGGATCGTGCGGTTGATCCGATTGAAGAAGTTGGTCAGCGCGATCTCCAGGATGATCGCGTTCAGCTGCTCGCCGGTGAAGTGGTCGGCGGCGGCGTCCCAGATCTCGTCGGTCACGCCGGGAGCGCCGTCCTGGATCCGGGTGGCGGCCTCGGCCGGCGCGAGCGCGGCCCGCTCCTCGTCGGTGTAGAACGGCGTCTCGCGCCACGCGACGCCGTTGTGCAGCCGCTCGTCGGTCTCACCGGCCTTCTTCGCCGACGCGATCGAGGCGAAGACACACGGGCTGCAGCCGTTGATCTGGCTGGCCCGCAGATGGACCAGCGACAGAAGACGCTCATCGACGCCCCCGGCGTGAATCGCCTTGTTGAGCTGCTGGATCGCTCCGAGTACCTCGGGCTTCGCTGAGCCCTTCATGCGTGCTTCCATCGTTCCTGCTCCTTCATCGGTTACCTGTGCCGGTCCGGGCTCGTCATCCCCATGACGGAGCGGATCCGAGGAAGGTGACAACATGTCCGACATCAGTCCGGCGGACCCGATGGGCGAGGCGTTCGAGTCCCAGCGCGACCGGCTGCCCGCGGTCGCCTACCGCATGCTCGGATCACACGCCGACGCCGAGGACGTGGTCCAGGAGGCATGGCTGCGCCTCTCCCGCCAGGAGACGGCGACCATCCACAACCTCCCCGGACAGAACACCTAGCGGTCACCGCGCGCTCGAGGTCGGCGGTGTCGTCATCGGCGACGTTTCGTCCTATCGCGCCGACCAGATGCCGTACGGCGGCGCGAAGCAGTCCGGTGTGGGTCGTGAGGGCGTGAAGTTCGCGATGGACGAGTACACATACGAGCGCGTGCGGGTCCTGACCGGTCTCGCGCTCTGACCTGCCACGGACAGATCGGAAAGAACGGCCGCGGCCCACTGTGCGGGGCTGCGGCCGTTCCTATTGTCGGGTAAAGGATTCGGCATCGTCGATTCAATTGCCTTGTCCTGTGCATGACTCAGCCGATGGGATGCATGATGACCATTTCGTCCGACTCCGGACCACCCAGGGGAATTCATGCACATAGCCCGTGCCGGGCGCGGCGTCGCGGCTTCCGCGACCGCCACCGCTGCCCTCGTCGCCGCCGCACTGGCGGCCACCTCGCAGGCCGGCGCCACCACCGCCGCGCCCGCCGCCGTACCGCACACCAAGGCGGTTCCGGCCATCGCCGGGCACACCCTGGTCCACGGCGTGGCCAGCCCGCTCTCCAGCGAGCAGTGCCAGGCCAAGTGGCACATCGCCTGCTACACCCCGCTCCAGTACCGCACCGCGTACAACCTCAACCCGCTGTACCGGAAGGGCATCACGGGCAAGGGGCGCACGATCGTCATCGTCGACTCGTTCGGCTCCCCGACGGTCCAGCACGACCTCGACATCTACAGCAAGCAGTTCGGCCTGCCCAGCACCAAGGTCAAGGTGGTCAAGTGGGGTCACGTCCCCGCCTTCGACCCCAAGAACGCCGACATGACCGGCTGGGCCGGCGAGACCGCCCTGGACGTCGAGATGGCCCACGCCGTGGCGCCCGACGCCAAGATCGTCCTGGTGGAGACGGCGGTGTCCGAGACCGAGGGCACCACCGGTCTGCCGGAGATGATGTCCGCCGAGAAGCATCTGATCGACCACGGGGTCGGCGACGTCATCACCCAGAGCTTCGGCGCCACCGAGAACACCTTCCCCGGCTTCGGCAGGGGCGACTTCTCCAGCAT